>JAZLHS010000137.1:0-18720 GCA_045616885.1 Selenomonadaceae bacterium
AAGAGTAGTCTTACCGCAACCGGAGGCTCCCGCAATACCGACTATTTTTCCCGCCTCAACGGACACATTGACCTGCTTAAGGACGATATCTCCGTCATAGGCAACAGACAAGTCCTTTGTTTCTAACAGCATAGGCACTCCTTAGTTCTTCGTTATTTCTTGTCCACAGAAGCATTGATTTCATAGTAGTCGGAAGGATGTGCCGCAAAGCCGCTGACATTCTTCTGCATTACCAGATTCATCTTCAGATGAGAGGCGTAGAAGATGGCATGGTCATCCAATACCTGCTGGGAGAGCTTTAGCGCCAGCTCCCGGCGCTTCTGCGGGTTGAATTCATGGTGCAGCTCATCCAGCAGAGCAGTCACTGCCGGATTGTTGTAGTGTCCTCTATTATAGGCTGACCCCGGAGCCACATGGGTATTGAAATAGTATTCCGGATCGCCGGTGGGGGCTGTTACAAAGGCCATGGCGAAGATGTCCCATTCGCCTTTCTTGAGGAAGTCATTGTAGTTGTCGGTAGCATTTACATTGACCTTTATCCCGGCTTCCTTCAGGTAGCTCTGAGCTGCCTCCGCCAACAGCGGCAGCTCCTGACGAGTAGTATAGGTGAGCCAGCGAAGCTCCAGATTTTTGCCGTCTTTATCTACATATCCGTCGCCATCGGTATCCCTGTAGCCGGCCTGTGCCAGCAGTTCCTTTGCTTTAGCCGGGTTGTAGCCGGCCTCCTTCAGCTTGTCCGGACCATAGCCCATAGAAGTTGGGAATGGGCCCACCGCAGGGTATCCGTTCCCTCGCAGCAGAACAGAGGTAAATTTATTTTTGTCGATAGCCATACTGACCGCCTGACGCACCTTGTCATCCTGCAGAGCCGGAGTCTCGTAGTTCATTGCTGCCTGAAAGACCCGAGATGTGGCCGCGGAGCTGATGGAAAAATCTTTGTTCTCTTGGAAGAGCTTCAGGCTGGCATAGGGCAGCCCCTGCGCGGCATCCAGTTCCTTGTTCTGAAGAGCCAGCGTCAGCGTATCGCCGTCGGGAATGCTGCGAACAATTACCTCATCCAGCTTTACCTCTCCGCCCCAGTAGTTTGAATTTTTCTTCAGGTGTACTTCGGTGGGAGTGAGACTTGTAGCAATGAACGGGCCGGTTCCGCTTATCTTCAGGTTATCACTTGTGCCAGGCTCCATATCGATAATACAGCCATAGGGGTCGCAGAGGGCATTGATGAGTGCCGGTGATTTTTCTTTTGTCTTCAGAGTCACGGTCTGACCGTCAGCTGTTATCGTCTCCAGCTGGAGAGCCGCAGCCGCCCGCTTGTGGTTCTTTATCAGGTCTTCCAGACAAGCCTTTACGGCTGCGCCGGTGAGCTTGTGTCCGTTGCTGAAGGTTACTTTATCCTTCAGGTATATCTTCACTGTCTTCTCGTCTATCTGCTCATACTTCTCTGCCAGCCAGGGCTCCGGCTGCATCCGGTCATTGAAACGGAACAGGGTCTCGCCGACGCCATAGCGCAGAGTCGTCCAGCCTTGATAGCTGAAGTGCGGATTCAGTCCGGCATTCTCATTACTGGTGCTGTAGGCTACAGTTCCATATCGGAACACCTTCTTGCCGGCGGCTTTCTGCTCCGGCGCTTTATCTCCGCCGCCGCAGCCCCCCAGCAGCATTGACAGGGACAACAAAGAGGCCACGATTACATTCTTTTTCAGCATTTTCTCAAATCCTTTCGAGTTAATCATTCAATCTGCACTCTGCTGAGGAGCGAGTGCATCCCGCAGGGCGTCTCCCAGCAGATTAAAGACACTGACAGTAATAAAAATCGCTGCGCCGGGAGCGAAAAGTGCCCAAGGTGCCAGCTGCAGCAGGCTGCGTCCCCCGGCCATCATCAGTCCCCACTCTGCCTCCGGCGGCTGAACACCCAAGCCGAGGAAGCTCATGCCCGCCAGTTCCAGCAGCATTGTTCCGAGATCGTTGCTGCCCATGATGAGCACCGGGCGCACGGCAATCGGCAGAATATATTTCAGCAGCAGCCTCGTTCCCCGCAGTCCGTTGAAATGAGCCAGACGGATATATGGCTCATTCTTCAGCTGCAGAACCTGACTGCGCATGAGTCTGGCATATTTCGGCCAGGAGATACAGGTGAGCGCGATTACCGCACTGGCCAAGCCGCCGCCCAGCATACTGGCAATGGCAATGGCAAATACCAGTCCCGGAAACGACAGGAATATATCGGCCAGTCTCATCAGCAGATTGTCTATCCTGCCTCCCAGCCAGCCTCCAGCCAGACCGACAGCCCCGCCCAAGACTGCCGCGCAGCCCACGAGGGCCAACGCTGCCAAAACGGAAACCCTCGCTCCGGCTATTACTCTGGACAACACACATCGTCCGTAGCGGTCTGTTCCCAGAAGAAAATCCCCGCCCGGCGGCAGCAGTGCCGTGTCCAGATTGGCCTGATACGGATCATTAGGTGCAATACCTGCCCCGGCAGCCGCCACCAGCAGGAGCAGACAGGCTGCCACAGCCGTACAAAGCAATCTGCCATTGACTCTTTTAAGCATCGGCTGCCACCTCCTTCGCCTGATAGCGGATTCGTGGATCCAGCCAGTGATAGGCTATATCGGCAAGGAGATTTACCATCGTGAAGATAAATGCCGTCCAGATAACATAGGCCTGAATGACGGGATAATCCTTCATGCTGATGGCATCTACTGCCATCTTCCCTATCCCCTCAATGGAAAATATCATTTCAACTATAGCCGTACCGCCCAGCAGCGAGCCAAGAGACAGGGCCAGCAGTGTCGTCAGCGTCAGCAGATTCGCCTTCAATACATACTGCACCAGTACACGACGGAAGCTGATTCCCCGCATTTTGGCACAGACCACATAGGGCTGCGCCAGCTCGCTGATAGTCCCTTCCCGCACATACCGGGTGTATTTTGCAGTCATGGGAAGGGCCAGCGTCAGACAGGGCAGGATGTAGGAGCGGGCACTGCCATCACTCATTACCGGCAGGAGACCCAGCTTCAGGGCAAAAACATACAGCAGGATGAAGGCGATAAAGAAGCCCGGTAGCGAATTTCCTATAAAGGTAAGACAGCGCAGCAGATAATCTATCGCTCCGTTGCGCCGCACCCCGCAGAGAATTCCCAGCGGAACGGAGAATAGCAGTGTCAGTAGCAGGGAGCCTATCGTTATGATGGCCGTCGCCGGCAGCCGCTGCCAAAACATCCCGCTGACCTGCTGTCCCGAAATGAAAGAACGACCTGCATCTCCTGTCAGAATACAACCCAGCCAGCTGACATACTGTACCGGTATCGGCTGATCCAGTCCCAGCTCCGCCCGAGCTGCCGCCTTCACTTCCTCTGATACGGCTCCGCTCTGACGATACATCATGTCTACAGCATCATCGGAAGGAAGCTGCATAAGCAGGAAAGTCAGCAGAGTAATCCCAAACAGTACCGGCAACAGATACAGCAGCCGCTGTCGGATATATTGCTTCATATAAGAACCCCTTTATAAAAACATCGGCAAAAAGAAAACGCCACGAAAACTGGGCCCGGCATCTGCCAGGCTGCAGCCTTCGTAGCGTGCAATTCGAAAAATATACAGTTGTCTTCAAACAACAGGGCAACTCAAATAATGTGGGAGCAGTTCTCCGCTCCTCAGCCGCTCTTGCGACTCATCATATCATAACAATTATATATAGCGAAATCAAGTTCAAGAAACAACTTCTCTGTTTGCCCCTACAGCACCATCAGCAGGGTGCCTGCCCCGATGAGGACGCAGCCGATGGCAGATTTTATGGTGAAGGCTTCGTGCAGGAAGGCAAATGCCAGCACCAGCGTTATGACCACGCTTAGCTTGTCTATTGGAACGACCTTGGAAGCGTCTCCCAGCTGCAGAGCTTTGTAGTAGCATAGCCACGAGGCTCCGGTAGCCAGACCGGACAGAATGAGGAATATCCAGCTCTTGCTGCTGATGTCACCGATACCACCCTGAGCATTGGTGAGAAAAACCATGACCCAGGCCATAGCAAGAACGACCAGTGTCCGTATTGCGGTGGCAAGATTGGAATTGACTCCCTCTATGCCAATCTTGGCCAAAATCGAAGTGAGTGCCGCAAAGACAGCTGACAGCAGTGCAAAGACTAGCCACATTTTGTAATCCCTCCGTATCATGATTGCCTCCAATATTTGATGGTATGCATTGGGCTTGTCATACCCAATGCAGAAAAATGACTATGCAATATGATACCACTGGCCAACAAAGAAGTCCAACTGCATAGAGTCTACACAGTTGGACTGTCATTTGCGGATTTTTGTTTCCATTCATTGTAATCAATTCTAGTCATTCTAATCAAAATGACAAGCATTTGACAATAATGACAAGAATCAATCTTTACTCGTTATTTTATTTTTCTTGCTTCCAGATAGTAGCGCTTTTCTTTTGCATGACCGATGGAGAAGGTCTTCCGGGGAAGTGCTCCCTGCGCCTGAATGGAGTCGAAGAGCGCACCCTTGTCAAAGGGCGGCAGGATAAGACCCAGCGTATCCGGTGCCTGAGCCAGTGACTCTACAGTATCCTCTCCGTGGATGTAGTCTATGCTGCCATCATGCTTGGAGAGATAATCGTCGAGGAAATCCTGCACAATCTTGACCGTCAGCTTGCCCTTGGCCGGGTCGATATATATCGTGCCGCGCTCGGCTCCGGCCACCCATGACAGCGGATAGCCCTCTGCCGCACCGATTTCAGACTGCATCTTATCGAGCAGTCCCTTCACGTCGCAGTTGGCAATGACCCGATGGATAGGCTCAAATTCCTGCGCCCCGTCCTGAATATTCTCGATTTCAACCATAGCGTAGCGGGATGGATGCTTTGCAGCTGCCTCGGGGCTCAGCTTGGCCTTTACCGCCTCATAGCAGGCCTTGGCCGTTGCCAGAGAGTGATTGCCGTCGCCTACAGCCAGCACCACGGGAGCCTTTCCCTGATACTTTTCCCGGCACTTCGCCTCATAGCCGGCAAAGAGGTCATCTACCGCCGCCTTTGCCTCACCGCTGACGAGCCAGCCGGTGATATGACCGCCGCCGCACATCAGGTCAAAGTCGTACAGCACCGGATAATTAGCCTTGTTCGCCTCACAGCTTCCCAGCAGAGTGTCCTCCGCTTCATCGCAGAACAGAATGATATGGGGCAGCTCCACCGGAGCATTCTCACGGATGGCCACTCGGGGCGGTATGCGCTCCAGTACGGTCTGCTCCGTTGCCCGGATAGAGCTGCTGGCATCGGATTTGTAGCTGTACTGCTCCAAATCCACCACGCCCAGCAGTCCGCGGCGAATCTTGCCATTGAGCAGGGTTCGCTCTACATATGCATAGCTGTCGGCACAGCACCGGAACATCCCCTGCTCCAGATAGCTCTCCATGTTTTCGTTAATTTTGGGAATCAGCGCCTCATAGCCCGGCTGCAGCCGGCACTCCGGCAGCACCAATCTCAGGGTGCTGGGGGCGTCCCCCACATTCTCCTCTACCTCCTGCCAGTACTCCGGCTGAGAGGTAAACTGGTCACAGGCAATGACCGACCAGCGGGAAAAATCTTCTGCCTTCGGCAAAAGAATATCAGTTGCAGTAAACAGATTCATCGACTTACCTCAAATTCACGAACTGCTAATTATCAATGACGGCAGTCGATGAGCTTTACATCGAGGATGCCCTCGATGCCGCGGAGCTGCAGCATGATATTGTTGGGGATATCGTCTCCCACGGCAATGGCCATGATATTGGTGCCGTCCTTGATGGTCTTGCCTACTACCATGCCGTTGATATTTATTCCGGCACCGCCAAGAATGGTTGCCATCTGGCCAATCATATTCGGACGGTCAGCATGGGGCAGCAGCAGCAGAATGCCCTTGGGGGAGAAGTCTACATGATAGTCGTCAATGCGGACAATCTTCGGCTCCTTGCCGTCAAAGAGGGTACCCATGACAGTATGCTCACCCTTGTTGGTGACGACCTTCAGCTTTATAGTGGTGCTGAAGTAGCCCTGCTTATGGGATTTGATTTCCCGGACATCAATATTGCGGCGCTTAGCCAGCTGCGGAGCGTTGACGAAGTTTACGCTCTCCTGCAGGATAGGATTCAGCAGACCCTTTATAACGGCAGTGCTGAGAGCCTGCACCTCTGTCTCGGCCAACTCGCCGGTGTACTCTATCTCTACCTCGCTGATGGGGCCTTCGGCCAGATAAATGCCGATGTTGCCGATGCGCTCGGCCAGCGGGAAATACGGCTGAATTACCTGAGCGACCTCGCGAGGAATGGGGCTCATATTGACAGCGGTCATGACCGGACGACCCTCCAGTGCCTCGATAACGCCGTGGGCACCGTCTACGGAAACACTGATCTGCGCCTCTACCGTGGATGCGCCGAGATGGGGAGTCTGAACCACATTGAACATGCCGAGGAACGGATTGCTCTCAGCGGTCAGCGGCTCCTTGGGATAAACATCGATAGCGGCGCCGGCAATCTTACCGGACTTCAGAGCAGCAGCCACAGCATCTGCATCCATGCACTTGCCGCGGGCAACATTGATGAAGCGCACACCATCCTTCATCTTGGCGATGGCTTCGGCGTTAATCATATTGGTGGTCTCTTTGGTCAGCGGAGTATGGATGGTGATATAGTCGGAGGTAGCCAGCAGCGTGTCAAGGTCAACCAGCTTTACGCCTACCTGATGAGCGCGCTCCTCGGTGATGTAAGGGTCATAGCCGATGGTGGTCATTTCCATAGCCTGCATACGCTTGGCTACGCGGCTGCCGATACGACCGACACCGATGATGCCAAGAGTCTTTCCCTGAAGCTGGATGCCATCAAAGCTCTTTCTGTCCCACTTGCCCTCCTGAATGGACTGATGAGCCTGCGGGACATGGCGGGTAATGGCCATAATCATGGCGCAGGTATGCTCGGTAGCCGCAATGGTATTGGACTCCGGAGTGTTGCAGACTACGATGCCGCGAGCGGTAGCTGCCGGAATGTCGATATTGTCTACGCCGACACCGCAGCGGCCGATGACCTTCAGATTTGTTCCCGCATCAATCAGACGCTTGGTGAAGCGTATCTGGCTGCGGGTCAGCATGGCATCGTACTCGCCGATAATCTTGACCAGCTCATCCTCGCTGAGGTTGGGCATTACATCTACCTGAAACTCAGGATGCTTTTTCAGGACTTCTACGCCGGCTGGGCTTACATCATTCGATACAAATATTTTCATTTTATTTTCCTCCTATATAACACAGACAATATCAGATTACTGATTGTCCTTCATATACTGTTTCATAAATTCCGCCAGAGCCTCGCAGGCTTCCATCGGTACCGCATTGTAGGTGCTGGCTCGACAGCCGCCCACCAGACGATGACCGCCGATTCCCACAAAGCCCGCAGCCTTTCCCTTGGCCACGAAGTCTTTCTCCATTTCCGCATTGGCAAGGTTGAAGGTAATGTTCATCTTGCTGCGGTATTCCTTCTCTGCATGCCCCTTGTAGAATCCGTTGCTGTTATCGATAACATCGTAGATGACCTTTGCCTTGGCTTCGTTGCGTTTTGCGATAGCATCTACACCTCCCATAGCCTTTATCCAGTGCAGGGTCTTGTTGACCATATAGATGCAGAACACCGGGGGCGTATTATAGAGAGAATCATTGTCTGCGAAGGTCTTGTACTTCAGCATGGTGGGCAGGTTCTCCCGGGCTGTTGCCAGGAAGGACTTTTTCACGATGGCCAGCACCACCCCGGCGGGAGCCAGATTTTTCTGAGCGCCGGCATATATCAGGTCAAAGTCTGCCACATTGATTTTCCTAGACAGAATATCGCTGGACATATCGCAGATGACCGGCACATCGAACTTCGGGAAGCTCTGCCATTCGGTACCGTAGATGGTGTTGTTGCTGGTAAGATGCACATAGGAAGTATCCGGCTCCAGCTTGTAGGTCTGGGGTATGTAGCTGTGATTTTTATCCGCCGAGGACGCCGCCTCATAGGCCTCGCCGTAGAACTTTGCCTCGGCCATAGCCTTCTTCGCCCAAACACCGGTATTCACATAGGCGGCCTTTGCCTTGGTGTGGAAATTCGCCGCCGCCATCAGGAACTGGGTACTGCCGCCGCCCTGAATAAAGAGGATTTCGTAATCCTCGGGAATCTCCATCAGCTCCCGCAGCAGCTCCTTCGTCTCCTGATGGAGCTTGCTGTACTCGGGGCTGCGGTGACTCATCTCGATGATGCTCATCCCTGTGCCGGCGTAGTCGGTAAACTCAGCCCGCGCCTCCTCCAGCACCTCTAAGGGCATTGCCGAAGGGCCGGCGTTAAAATTATATGCTCGACTCATAAATATATTCCTCTTCCTTTCACTGGTAACCCACAGAAGACAGCCCCCATATACCTGAGGACTGTTCGTCCAATAAAAAAGCTCCCGTCCCACATGGGACGAGAACTGCTCGCGGTGCCACCCAAATTCGGCTATAGAATAGCCATCTCTTAACTCTATATCGGGAGCACCCGTTGAACTCATCGCTCAAAGCTCCGGAGCGGAACGACAGTGGTCATCTGCTGGCTCGCATCAACCGCCAGCTTTCTGAAAGCATTGCACTGCGCTTCTCTTTCATCGCCGAAATGTAAAATTTAAGACAGTTTATCATAATCCCCCGGTTTGTCAATAGTTACAGGCTAATTCTGTAATGTATACAATAGCGGCCGTCAGCAGAGATGTTCTCTTTAGCGCTTTTGAGGCTTCGGCCTCCAATTTCTCTCCATTTTGTTTATTCGATAATTGTAAATTTCAAATTCGACTTGAAAATTGCATCCATTTTTGTTATTAATCAATAGGAGAACAACCCGCACGCAATGTTGCTGCCGATAAGCGTCGTATTGTATATATCACTCGCATAATGGAGGTCTTACTATGAAATTATGGAAACTGGCGTTGCCCCTTCTCTGTATGCTTGGCGTAAGCGGAGGCGGCTATCTGCCGGACAGTATCGTAGAAGCAGCTAAAGCTCCCAATCCGGAGCGGGATAATTTCTACTGGCTCGGCCAGATAAATAAGGCCACCGATGTAATAAACACGCAGGAAGAGCTATTAACCGCGGAGCAGGGAAGGCGATTTGCCCGCGGTATCCAAAAGGTGTTGAACGACGGAGCAAAGCCAAATGCGAAGAGACCTCATCTGGTCATCACCTTTGAGCCGCTTCTCATCGAGGCGGCCGGCCCGGAAATCACCAAGCTCCATGCCGGACGTTCCTCTCAGGATATGCTGACCACCGTGAGTCTGGCCATGCAGCGTGAAGAAATGCTGAAGCTCGCAGATGCGCTTGACCAGATGCGCACTACACTGATAGAACTAGCCGAACATAATCAGCAGACTGTCATCCCCAACTACACCAATGGCGTAGCCGCTCAGCCGAACAGCCTTGGTCACTACCTGTTGGCCTATGCAAACGCCTTTGCCCGTGACAGCCAGCGGCTCAGAGAATGCTATGGCAGACTGAATCGCTCTCCGATGGGTGCCTGCGTCCTCAACGGCACAGGCTGGCCCCTCAACCGAGACCTCATGGCAAGCTATCTCGGCTTCGACGAAATCGCCTACAACACCTATGACGCGGGACAGGTCTATCCGCAGGAGGCTCCTATTGAAATAGGCGGCATGACAAGTGCCATCGCCATCCACCTGACCAGCATCATTGAAGAAATCATGCAGCAGTATGCTCAGCCGCGTCCGTGGATTCTGCTGGAGGAAGGCAATGGCAATACCTATGTGTCCAGCGCCATGCCGCAGAAGCGAAATCCCGGCATTCTGAACAATTGCCGGGCACAGTGCGGCACAATTCTCGGACTGGCGACCGGAGCCGCCTTCCGGGCACATAATATACCCGCCGGTATGCCCGATGGCCGCATTCGTGGAACTGACGAAATCCTGACCCGGACAAGAGCTGCCGTCCTTCTGTTTGACCGCATTCTGAAAGCGTTAAAGATTGACCCTGAGCGTTCACTGGAGGAGCTTAATCTTGACTGGACCTGCTCTCAGGAAATAGCGGATGTACTTATGAGCAAATATGGCCTGCCATTCCGCACCGGTCATCACTTCGCCTCCGATATCGTGACCTATGCCAGAGCCAACAGCATCACGCCAAAAGACTTCTCCTACCGGGATGCTCAGGCTATATACAGCAAGCTCTCCGGCGAAGACGAAACGATACCGGAAGTTCTGCCAATGACTGAGGAAGATTTCAAGGCCGCGCTCGACCCTGTATCAATCGTGCAGAACAGGAAAGTTAAAGGCGGCCCGCAAGCTGCTGAGATGCGCATAATGTTTGCTCAGGCTCGCAAGGAGCTCGACGCCTCAAAAGCTTGGACGATAAGTGCCAAAGCAAAACTGGACAGAGCCGAGGAAAAGCTGAATAACGACTTTGCCAAGCTGTTGGAATAATTAACAAATGGGCGTAATTTTCAAATTCAACTTGAAAATTACGCCCATGTTTAATTCTCAGGCCCGTTCCTGCGCCGCCACAGCCTCCGGCAGTCTGCTCAATCTATCCAGTGCTTCCTGCAGCACTGCCTCACCCCGGGCAAAGTGCAGGCGGATGAGGTGATTTACCGGCTCACGGAAGAAGCT
Organism: Selenomonadaceae bacterium; assembly: GCA_045616885.1. GTDB lineage: Bacteria > Bacillota > Negativicutes > Selenomonadales > Selenomonadaceae > RGIG250. Next base: position 10,651 of record JAZLHS010000137.1, read on the forward strand.
GGAGCCGGGGACGGCAGCCACGCCTACATTCTTTATCATCCATACGCAGAAATCAAGGTCTGTCCAGCCCTTGAAGCAGGGGCGCTCTAAAAATTCTCCTATGTCTACAAGGACGAAATAAGTACCCGCCGGCACATTGTGTTTCAGCCCTATTCTATCCAATCCCGCGCAGAAGAAGTCCCGCTTCGCAGTGTACATCTCCCGCAGGTCTTTGTAGTATTCGTCTCCCATCATCAGACCGGTCACCGCCGCCTCCTGCAGGGGGGCTGCCGCTCCGACAGTCAGGAAGTCATGCACCTTCCGGGCAGCCTCTATTACTTTGGCCGGACCTACGATATAGCCCAGCCGCCAGCCGGTGATAGAATACGTCTTGGACAGAGAATTGCAGGTCAGTACAATAACGACTCAATCTTTGATACAAAGCTAAAATGCCAATCATATCATAATCCCCCTAACACACGGGACTTACCGATAAGACGGGCATTTTTGTTTCTGCTCAGTGATATGACCATGCACTATCTCGGAATCAAAATGGCAACATATCCGACACCCTATGAATACATCATTAGAAAAATTAAAATGTGTGGAATAATTAAAACATTTCATATTTCGTAATAAGCTCTCAATCTACGACTTCTCAACGGATTGCGTAGCTTTTTCATAGCTTTGATTTCTATCTGACGGATGCGCTCACGAGTTACCCCGAAGCTACGACCAACCTCTTCTAAAGTTCTGTCACGTTCATCGTCCAAACCAAAGCGAAGTCTAAGCACCTTCTTCTCCCTAGGGGTCAAGGACTCTAATACTTCATCAATCATCTCTCTTCTTGTTTTTAACATCACATAGTTTATCAGATACTCATCCGAAACGACCAATTCCTGAGACAAGTTTTGCTCATAATCACCATACTCAATCATGCAATCAAATGTCGATTCCTCAGGCTGCATTTGTTCAGAAGTACCCGCCGATTCATATACGTTCAAAATGTTGATGATACGTTTATCATTGTACCAAGGAAACGCCTTTTTTAATAAATTAAACCCGTCCTCAAAGGTCATTGTACTCCAACAATCGAAATATCCCTCTTCTAATGCAAGCTCTGCCCATTCATTTGTGTCTTCCATTGTGTATTCTTGCCCCCTCCAATTCGAGACAATTTGGTCAAGAGAATCCACCGCACTGGCAGCAGTCAACATGTTAGCCACGAGTCGATTCGAGCAATCAGACAATTTTGTTTTCAGAAGTTGGTAAGCCTCCTTACGACTAATTAAGGCAGGTATGCCAAAATATCCTTTTGCTTTAAGAATCTTATATGCAACAAAAAACAGTTCCTTAACGTGCGCAGGATAATAGAAAAGTGGCCTACATGTATTCTGGTTCCTTCTAATGGACTGTACCATCCACATAGATGCATACGAGGCAAAAGCCCCATGTTCGTCCGGATTGTATTTATTTATCGCTGAAACCAACCCCGCACAGGCATCACCTACAGTATCTACAATATCCAGTCCATACTCCTCGGCCCGCTGAAACGCAATTTTTATGGCCAATCTCATATGCATTTCGATCATTCTTGCACGTGCGAACTCGTTTCCCTCGATGACTTGATATTTAAGTCTCTTTATTTCACCCCTTTGCGGGGGAATGATTGATCTCACCTCTGTTACTAGAGGTTCCAGTTCAGGAGCTCTTTTTATAACCTCATCATACACAAAGTCATAATCAGATTGCGCAAAATCAGCAATCTCTTCGCAATCAGTTTCTAAAGGCTCCCCTCGTACTGGCTCCTCTTCATATATAATAATCCCTCTCGTTGATAATTCATTTGACATCCAATCAACGGTCTGAATGGAAAGAGACTTCTCCTCGGCAAAATCCATCATGTCATCAAAGGTTATATAGCCTTTTTTCCCTGCTAGGTCCAACATACATGTCAATGCTTCTTGTTTCTCTTTCCCTTCCATGTCAAAACTCACCTACTTTTTAGCGCAAAGGTTAATAATCTCTTCGTTATTCAACTTATCATTAAATCGTTCATAAAAATCCCTAACAAATTCATGAAGCTTCTCAATGTACTTGTCAGGTTCAGTAGCACCATCTATCAGATTTTCATAAAGGACATCTACGCCCCCCCTGACATAGCTATCAAAGCGTTCTTCATCGGCGGGATCTTCTCCCATGTGTCTAAAAGCTTTGTCTATTCGCTTGTCTTCATCCGACTCATATTCAGTATCTAGCAACATAATAAGACGATAATTAAACATCAACTCTTCACTCGAGTATATTACCCTGTCGCCCATTACATTCTGGTTATATACCTGATTGGTTTCCTGGTTTTTAGTCTCATCAAGCTCTGCTCTTCTACCATAAAGAAAACCAACAAGAGGTGCATTTGTATATATATCAACATTTCTGCCAAACAGCTGTGCTCGGCTTTCGGTATCAAATACACCCGTAAGTTTATCAACTCGAAGTGCATGCCTTCCTTTGAATCTATACTGCTTGTCAAACATTTTTCTTTCCCCCCTATACCAACACTGTTTCAAATACATTCTTTTTATCAAAACGGTGTCTACATCCGATTCTTGCACCCAAATGTTTTTCTGCCAGCTCTCCGTCTGTATCTTTTATGAAAATAATAACTTGTTCTGCAGTTTTCGGCAAAGTTTCACATACAGATTGGATCCTTGTCTTATCAAAAGCGGACAACGGCGCATCCATTACTAGGGGATACGGTTCAGATGTGAGTAACTGCCGATCTTGATCAGATGACGTTCTATTATCGCGTGCGATCTTTATAACTCCTGCAATAAACGCAAAAATAACGGAAATACTTTGTGCCGTTGATGTTTCGACGTTTTTTTTCGTTGAAATCTGTAACCTTTACTGAAATATGATAGTTCTCGTCAATCTCTAATTCCAATCCGCCATTATATATATACTTAAACAAGTCATTAATAGTTTCTTGTAACCGCTCGCGTGTATCCTTTTCGCTTTTTTTGTATTTATCTAATAACTTCGAATAAATTTTTTCCGCGTACGTTTTATATATCTCTATCTTCTTATTTGCATCATCAAGAAGTGTCAGCTTTCCTCTTTCAGAATCAGCCCTTGACATTTCATATTCCGCACGTGCTTTTTCTGCGATAAGACGCTCCTTTTTCTTGCCATCATTATATATAATGTCGCCACACATTTTTATATCACGATTAATATCTCTTACTTTCTCGCGAACATCTCCCCCACTAAGCTTTTTTTCCACCCTCGATAGCTCGTCATTGAAATCGTCAAGGTCATCATTTTGTCTGCTGATTACTGCCATATGACTGTTTATCAACTCAAGAATGTCTTTATTATTAACTGCTCTGTTACGTGCTTCTTTTTTAAAGTCTCCAATAGTGGCACTTATAGACTGTGGAGGTAAATAATCTATAAGTTCCTTAACCTTAGAATACGGTAGGGTCCCCTCATCTAAGTGCGTTCCACAAAGGCAAATTCTCTGCTTCAACAGATACTCTATTGTTTTGGCGTGAATATACGGAATGTCTTTTCCCGCGAAATCCTTTTTCGATAGAAATTCAAGTGCCCTATTAGTCAATGCGATTGAACAAAACGATCTCAACCCGTCATTAAACCCAGCAGTAATCATTTTACGAACATTCGCTTTTGTCTTTCTGGCAGACCCAATTTTCTCAATAAGCTTCTCTCTTTCTCTCTGAAGTTTCTCACCCTCTTCGTACTGTTTAATCTCTATAAACTTTTCGTCTCTTCTCGACTGTGCAGTCTTAATGTTTGAGTCAAGTTCTTTCAACTCAGCTTCAATTTGTGAAATCTTTGTCTTGCAACGGTCTATCGTATCGGTATATTCTTTAATTTTCAAATTACTTTGGGAGTTATAGCTTGCCTTAAAACTTCCGATAACTCCCCACTTTGTCCTAGGATTAAAATGCAGAATAGCACTGTACATTCCATTCAACCCTAGTAATCCCTTAACTGCATCTGCAAAGCCCGTTGCTTTTTTTCCATCAGCAACCTCTTTACTCATTTTCTCAATTCTTTCTCCATCAAAAAAGAAATACCGAGACAGCTCTTTGGGCAGTATACTTTTAACTTCACTTTCACAAGCTGATTTTTTTACATAAGTTGTGTTTCCATCTGCATTTTTTACTGCGATATCAAAAACAGTATTATCCGGACGAACTCTATTAGATAAGTCCTTTTTGTATAGATCATTCCTTATATTCCATACTCCACGATGCCCCAAACTCAGAGATGACAAGTTTCGTATTCCGCGAAACTATCATGAGTCACTTACTCCTTTGGGGCAATGCCTATGCACAGATTATAAGGAATGGTCATGGTGAAGTAATAGGTCTCTATCCCCTACTCCCCAGCAAAATGGAGGTCAGTCGTAATGAAGCAGGCCATATCTACTACACCTACTCCCGAGGACAAGATGAGGCGAACAATGACAATGCTACCATGAAAGCATTCTTAGAAAAACAAGATGTCCTTCACATCCCCGGTCTCGGCTTCGATGGACTCATAGGCTATAGCCCAATCGCCATGGCGAAAAACGCTGTAGGCATAGCCTTGGCTACAGAAGAATATGGAGCCACCTTCTTTGCCAACGGTGCAACGCCTGGCGGTATACTTGAACATCCAGGTATTGTAAAAGATCCGGAGCGACTACGTAACAGCTGGCAGGCACAGTTTGGTGGGAAAAACAACCATAGCGTCGCTGTCCTGGAAGAAGGCATGAGCTACAAGCAAATGGCTATATCTCCAGAAGAGGCACAGTTCCTAGAGACAAGGAAGTTTCAGATAAATGAGATAGCCCGTATCTTTAGGGTACCGCCTCACATGGTGGGAGATCTTGAGAAATCTAGCTTTTCAAACATTGAGCAGCAGAGCCTTGAGTTTGTGAAGTATACTCTTAACCCTTGGGTGGTAAGACTTGAACAGGCTATGCAGCAGGCATTGCTTCTTCCTGAAGATCGAAAGAAGTATGTCATCAAGTTCAATGTGGACGGCCTTCTCCGTGGCGACTATCAAAGCCGCATGAATGGCTATGCCATAGGAAGACAAAACGGCTGGCTCTCAACAAATGATATCCGAGAGCTTGAAGGTCTGAACCTTGTATCAGAGGAAGAAGGAGGCAACTTGTACCTTATCAACGGCAACATGACAAAGTTAAAGGACGCTGGCCTATTTGGCCAGCATAATCAGGAGGTGAAACCCGTTGAAGCGTAAGTTTTGGAATTGGGTAAAGAATGAAAAAGACAATCGAATACTGCAGCTGAGTGGAGAAATATCAGACCAGACGTGGCTTGGAGATGAAGTTACGCCTGGTCTTTTTCGTGAGGAGTTAAATTCCTGTTCCGGAGATATTACGGTATGGATCAACTCTCCCGGAGGCGACTGCTTTGCTGCGGCACAGATCTATAACATGCTCATGGATTATCCGGGGAATGTAAATGTCCGTATAGATGGGCTGGCAGCATCTGCAGCATCCGTAATAGCTATGGCCGGAAACATTGTCTCCATGTCTCCTGTAGCCATGATGATGATTCATAACCCCGCGACCATCGCAATTGGCGACGCGGCGGAAATGAAGCAGGCTATTGCCATGCTGGATGAAGTGAAGGAAAGCATCATCAACGCCTACGAGCTTAAGACCGGTATGGATAGAATCAGGCTTTCCCATCTCATGGATGCAGAGACCTGGATGAATGCCCAGAAGGCGGTAGAGCTTGGCTTTGCTGACAGTATTCTCTATTCGGAGAATAAGGTTTCTACGGATGAATCTCCGGAAGCTCTCATGTTCTCCCGGGCCGCAGTAACCAACAGTATTCTGGATAAGTTCCGGAAAGCAGATAAAGATAACCGGGTGGATGCTAAGCAGCTCCACCGCAGATTGGAATTAATTGGAGGAAAAAAATAATGGATATTATGAACCTGATTGAAAAACGTGCAAAACTCTGGGAAGAGGCTAAGACCTTTATCGATACGCACACCGATAAGGATGGCAAGCTCTCTGCTGAAGATGCTGCCACCTATGACAAGATGGAACAGGATGTTGTGGACCTTGGTGAAAGCATCAAGCGACTGGAACGCCAGAAGGCTATGGACGAGAAGTTTTCCGTCCCGACCTCTAAGCCTCTTACTTCCGTTCCCACCACCGGAGTAGATAATAAGATTGGCCGAGCGGCGGAAGAGTATCGAAAGAGTATGCTCCATGCTCTTCGTACCAATTTCCGTGAGATTTCCAATGTTCTTCAGGAAGGCAACGATCAGAGTGGTGGCTACCTTGTGCCGGATGAATACGATAACCGCCTCATTGATGTTCTCAACGAAGAAAACATCATGCGAAAGGTTGCCACGTGCATCGTGACCAGCGGTGAGCACAAGATCAACATTGCGGCCAATAAGCCGGCGGCTTCCTGGATTGAGGAAGGAGCCGCGCTCACTTTTGGCGATGCGACCTTTAATCAGATCACGTTGGATGCCTATAAGCTCCATGTAGCCATTAAGGTGACTGGGGAGCTCCTCTACGATAACAAGTTCAACTTGGAGAACTACGTTCTGGAGCAGTTCGGTAAGGCTGTGGCCAACGCTGAAGAGGATGCTTTCCTCAACGGAGATGGTGTGGGTAAACCGGTAGGTATCTTCAATGCCACTGGCGGCGGTGAACTCAATGCTACGACTTCCACGGCTTCCATCACTGCTGACGATGTTATCAACCTGGTATATGCCCTTAAGCGTCCCTACCGAAAGAATGCAGTATTTATCTGCAATGACCAGACACTAGCTGTGCTTCGTAAGCTAAAGGACAACAACGGTGCTTACCTCTGGATGCCTGCCGTAACCTCTGGGGAGCCTGACCGCCTCTTTGGCTATGCTGTCTATACCTCTGAGTATGCACCTCAGATCAAGGCAGGTACTCCGGCCGTGGCTTTTGGTGACTTTAGCTATTACAACATCGGTGACCGTGGTACCCGTTCTATCCAGGAGCTTAAGGAGCTCTTTGCTGGTAATGGCATGATCGGCTACATCATGAAGGAGCGCGTAGACGGAAAGCTCATTCTCCCGGAAGCTGTACAGCTTCTCAAGATGAAAGGTACCGCTTCCAGTACCTGATAGATTTTCTCCTTCTAAAAAGAGAAAGTGCCCCTGTATCACTACAGGAGCACCTTCCCCGAAAGGAGTTTAATATGGAAAAATGAACACATGGAGCTCAGACCAAAGGAGAGAAATCTGAACTCCTTAACACCACAACTGCACTATATGTACCATTGATGTCCCTTACCTGATAAAAAATGAAGAAGCCGCTTCCAACCAATTAGGCCAGAAGCGACTTCGTAAAGTTTACAGCTTTTTTGCTAGAGAAGAAACGAATGAAGTTACTGATGGAGCAACTGTTGACCAAGTCAAATCTCCAACATAATAATTATTGGAAGCATATCTATACCATAAGTCGGCAAGATTCTCACTTGTTGGGATATCTCTAATAAATGACTCAATTGTACTCTTAGAAAACTCTGTGCCTCGCTTTTGGCAGGTACGAGAAAGAGCAAGACGGAGCAAATCCATATCAGGAGTTATCTTTTTTTCACAGATAAGTAGATAAACATCGTAATAGTCGCGCATTCGGGTGTTTGCAGTTCCACGAGCAACAATAGTTTGAATTTTCTCTGCCAATACTGTTTCAGGAGTGTACGTCATGACTTCAATGCTTCTTTTTTCAAGAAGTAGTTGGTATTCGTAATTCATTGCCGCTGGGGTGATAACGTCATCGGTAGAAATATCGATTTTGATTTTCTGCTTTAGCTTATCGAGCTGTGCGGTAAGACCAATTCTTACACCGGGATATTCAAAATCAGTCATTATGTCAGAAATATTGCTGATTTTGAACTCTACATTATCATTAATATGCGTATTGATAATGTCCTCTATAATTCTTTCGGCATCCTCTTTGCTAAGGGGCAGTGCTTGGAATGTGGTGTCTATGTCCATCGTTGCTCTTAAATCTATACCCACAAGCGAAGCTACTAGCATCCCACCTTTTAA
>JAZLHS010000138.1:0-8823 GCA_045616885.1 Selenomonadaceae bacterium
CAGCATCCTTTTTTCTTATAATCCATCTAAAGACCTTCTCCTATGGAGAAGGTGGCTCGCGAAGCGAGACGGATGAGGTTAAGTCTGCCCTTTTTAAGGGCGGGGGACCGCCGTTAGGCGGTGGTGGGTTCGTCATCTCATTTATCCGCTCTATCGTATGCGGCGACGATACGGCTGACTACATCGTGGCGGACGATATCATCGCCGGTAAGATGGGCAATGCCCACGCCGCGGACGCCCTGCAGGACGTTCAACGCTTCGGCAAGACCGGACTGGACGCCTCTGGGCAGGTCAGCCTGAGCGCAGTCGCCGGTGACGACCATCTTTGAGCCGTGACCGAGGCGGGTGAGGAACATCTTCATCTGCTTGCCGGTGGTGTTCTGTCCCTCGTCGAGAATGACGAAGGCCTCACTGAGGGTACGACCTCTCATATAGGCGAGAGGAGCGATCTCGATGATACCCTTGGCCATGAGCTTCTGATAGATGTCGTGTCCCATCAGCTCGGAGAGAGCGTCGTAGAGCGGGCGGAGATAGGGGTCGACCTTGTCGGAGAAATCGCCCGGCAGGAAGCCAAGCCGTTCGCCGGCCTCTACCGCCGGTCGGGTGAGGACGATGCGGCTCACCTCGTGAGCCCGGAGGGCGAGGACGGCCATAGCGACAGCGAGAAAGGTCTTGCCGCTGCCGGCAGGGCCTTCGGCGAGCGTCACATCGTTGCGCCTGATGGTGGCGATGTATTCCTGCTGACCGATGGTTCTCGCTCGTACCGGCTTGCCGCTGTGGGTAGCCATCAGCACATCACCGAAAAGACGGTGAAGGGATTTTTCTTCTCCGGACTCTACCATCTGTACCGCATAGCGTACCTCCTGTGCCGTGAGGCTGGTGCCTCGGCGGACGAGAGAGAGCAGGGCGGTGATGGCGGAGACGGCACCTCTGACCCGATGAGCGGAGCCGATGACGGTCAGCACATCTCCGTGGGTAACGAAGCGGCAGTCGAAGCCCTCCCGCAGTATTTTCAACAGCTCGTCTCCCCGGCCGAGAAGCTCGTAGGCTTCCCTTCGGTCAGACAAAGGAATGCTTTCCTCGATGACAGCTAGGTCATCGGGGGTAAGATTGACGAATTTTGTTTTATCTTCTTCCGGAATATTTTTCTCCAGAGTGATTCATCCTTTCGGGGAGAATTTGTCTATATCTCTACAATTTTACAGTATCATTGAAGAAAACTCAAATAGGAGAGAAAATTTTTTGAAATTATTGCACGATAAATGAGTTTTCATTATAATAGGCGAAGATAGGAAACGTTTGGAGGTCTCATTATGGCAAATAAATTGAAAAACTGTTCCGGCTGCGGTCGGCTTTATCTTGATACCGGCGTAGGCGTTTGCCCGGACTGTCATCAGAAGGAGCTTGAGGCAGAGGAAATGATTGCGGCTTATGTCCGCGAGAACCCGGGCTGCTCTGTGGCTCAGGTCTGTGCTGATACCGGAATATCCGAGAAAATCGTCCGCCGCATGATTCGTCAGGGTCGCTTCTCTAACATTCCCGGTGCCAATTTCAAATATCCCTGCAACAAGTGCGGTGAAATGATTGACCACGGTGACTACTGCTTCAGCTGTCAGCGTCAGATTACGGCTGACCTGGTAGCCCAGCAGCAGAAGGCGCTGGCCAATGCCGCTGCCCGCAAGACGGCCGGTATGTACTCCATGGATACCCGCAACGGAAAAAAATAATCTTTGAAAATTTGCAAAAAAATCAGTGCAGAGGTTAAGCCTCTGCACTTTTTTTCGATAAAATTTTCAGAGAGGTCTATCCTCTCGTGTTTTGATATTTAATTTTTAGATTATTTCGCTTCACATTTGTACTATTGAAAGGCGGTGATCACCATGATCATCAACAACAACATTCAGGCTGCCGCCAGTCTGTACAACCAGAACTGGTCAAGCGGCAATAAGAACCGCGCCGGAGAATATTCCCGGGCGCAGGCTAAGGACGAGGTAGTCCTCAGCGGCAATGCGAAGACCTTCAGCACCGCACTGAGAGACCTCCGAGCCAATGCAGAGTCTGACACTGTCCGCATGGATAAGGTAGAGAAGTTCACTGCTCTCATCGAGAGCGGTTGCTACCATATCGACAGCGACAAGCTGGCAGAGAGCATTATGAATTACAAGTTCTGAGGGTAAGAATATGTGGCAGCAGCTGATAGTCCTCCTGGGGGACCTGACAAAACAATATGATATTCTCCTGAAGCTGGCGGCGAAGAAACACACCGCTCTCGTCAGCGTGGATTTTCAGACGGTTGATCTGGTCAGAAAGGCCGAGGAAAAGACTATCACCGCAATCGACGAGCTGGAGAAAAAGAGGCTGGAGGTACTGACCGCCCTGGCGTCATCAGACGAAGGCAGTCGGGATATCAGCCCGGATATCAATCGCCGTGACCTGTATCGACTGGCACCGGAGGAGGTAAAGAAAGACCTCCTGACGGCGGGCAACGAGCTCAGTGCCAAGGTGGATGCAGTGAAGGAAGCCAGCGACAACAACACGCTGCTCATGAAGAGTGCCCTGCAGGCAGTCACTTACAAGCTCAACCGTCTCAGCAAGACGAGCGTTGATCAGGGCTACGGCCCCGGCGGCACAGAGAGTGTCACCGCTCATCGCAGGAGTCTTGATTTCGGGGCGTAGAGAAATATTATGAAGCGAACGATAGAACTTCTACGGGTGCAGCTCCTGCTGCTTGGTCGCCTGAGCGACAGCTCCAAGGCTCTGGAGGAGACCCTGAAGAAGAATAAAGGAGACGAGGCAGGACGCCTCGCCTTGGAAATAGAAAAAACTCTCCTGAGTCTGGGGAAAGCCGAGAGGTCTTCTGAACAGTATATAAAGGAAAAGAACAAAAATAACTGGGAAGAAGTACTGGCAGAGCTCACCCCCTCGCCGGAGAAGAAAATGGCCCGCGAGCTTCTGGATCGCATCAACGAGCGGCTGGGAGAGCTGAAGCGAGCCACGGATAAGAATGCTGTATTGCTGGACAAGGATGTCAGGTATGTTAACTTCAGCATTAATGTCCTCACGGGAGCAAGTGCCGGCACTACATATGCCGCCACAGCAGCTCAGCCGGGGGCAGGGCGTGCCATCGATATGCTGGACGCCTCAGTGTAAGAAAGGAATAATACTATGAGATCAACCTTCGCCGGACTCAATACGATGCTCAGCGGCATCCAGACGTACAGCCTTGGCCTTGACACTGTCGGCCATAACATAACAAATGCAAATACTCCCGGCTACTCCCGTCAGAGCGTGGATGTAGCCGCGACTCCCGCCAGCAAGGTATATACTTCTTTCGGCCCAGCCTATGTGGGCAACGGCGCCGGCGGACTGTCTATCAACAGAGCAAGAGACAGCTACGCCGATAAGCAGTATTGGCGGGAAAGCAGCTCCAAGGGCTACTATGAGACTCAGCTGAAAAACTTTAACAAGGTCGAGGAGATATTCAATGATACCGGAGATAATGGTCTCCAGAATGCCGTGACCGAGTTCTACAAATCCTGGGTCGACCTGTCGGCCAATGCCTCTACTACTGCCAACCGCACGGCGGTCATACAGAAGGGACGCAGTCTGGCTGAGAGAATAGAGCTCTTCACCGAGCAGATGCAGGAGCAGATAAACGCCGAGTACGAAGATCTGCGACTCAATGTAGACAAGGTAAACACTATCACCGACGGCATCGTAGCTCTCAACAAAAGCATTCTCACGATGGAGGCCACCGGCGGTAATACGAATGACATCAGAGACCAGAGAGACCTGCTGGTAGACCAGCTCTCGGCATTCATGAATATAAATGTGTACGAGGACGCTCAGGGGATGTACACTGTAGTGTCAAACGGTACATCCATTGTCAACGGAGCCACCGGACTGCATCTCCAGCTGGGCAACCGCATAGATAATGAAGAATACGGTGTTACGGATTACACCCTGCAGATAAAAGAGACCGGTACATTGTTCAATGGGCTTGAAGGTATCCTCAAGGGCAATCTGGACAATATATCCGAGGATAAGGGGTACATGGATACCCTGTCGAATATCGCCTGCTTCCTGCTGACGACATTGAATGACCAGCATAAGATCGGTGTGGGTATCGATGGAGGAAACACTCCCGGAAAGAATTTCTATGGCGACGAGAGCTATACCTACAGTTGGGAGCAGCAGGCCGGAAGCCAGCAGTTCTCTCTGAAGATTGTTGATGGCGGCGGCAATGTCAGCTATGTACGAGGGGTAAAGGCCATCGCCGAGCTCCATGTATCAAACTATCTGACCGCTCCCGGTGGCGAGCAGTATGTAGCGGCTCGTACATACAACCAGCTGTTTAATGACAACGGAACGCCGCTGCTGGATAGCACGGGAAATTATGTTTATCAGGATCAGAATATCCGTGCCGGTGTGACATTGGCGGCTGGTAGCAGTATCACGATAAACGGAACAACATATACAGCCGCAACCGGTATACCGTCAGGTATATTGACTGCAGACCTAAACGGCACCGGTGATGGCTCCAATGCAACTCTTATCTCCACTCTCTTCAATCTAAAGAAAGAAGAGACCGGTCGGCCGGTGGGAGACAGAGCTATCGGAGACTTCTCACTCAATACGTATTACAATGCCACCATGACGGAACTGGGCATCAAGACAGAAACCACTGATGCCAACCTCGACTATGAGGAAAGCATGCTGGAGCAGATAAACACCTGGCGAGAATCCACCTCCGGTGTCAACTGGAACGAAGAACTCACCTATATGATTACTTTCCAGACAGGCTACAGTGCCTGCAGCCGCTGCCTCACCACTATGGACGAAATGCTCGACCGCCTCATCAACAGCACCGGCGTCGTCGGCAGGTAATAGGAGGACATCATGCGCGTATCCAGCACAATGATGATAGACAACTATCTCACTCAGACAAATAATGTCTACGAGCAGCAGACGAAGCTCATGGAGCAGTCTGACGGCTCTAAGCTCCATCGTCCCAGTGATGATGCCATCGGCTACTCCAAGTATCTCCGCTACTCTGACAGTAAGGCTGAGAATAATCAGTATCAGGAAAATGTAAAGACCGGCCTCAGCTGGATGAAGAATACCGACTCGGCTATGGTAGACATGACTGACCGCCTGAAGACTATCGTTGATAAAACTATACAGGCTGGTAACGATACTAATACAGAGTCAGACATGAAGGCACTGGCCAAGGAAATCCTCGGTGCTGTCCAGCAGGTAGTATCTGACGGCAATACTCAGGTCAATGGCCGCTATCTTTTCTCCGGTCAGGCAGACCTCACTCAGCCCTTTGTTACTTCTACAGAGCAGCTGGACAGAGGTGTCATAAAGAATCTTGACGAAAAGCAGACAGCTTTTTTCAATGATGCTGCTACACTGGCGGCTAATGACAATATCGCCGTTACTCAATTCCTGACATTGAAGGGTGATGACGGCAATGAATACTACCTCAATACCCGCACCGGCAATGTCTATACGAAGGACTTTGTTCAGGAAGGATATAAAGATGTAATCGCTCACGGTAACTCTACGGTACAGCCGGGTGACGAAGCAGGACAGCTTGTTACCACCGGTACGCCGGCGGTTTGCTCAGTAAAAATCAGCGACCATTTCGATAACCGGGGCGTAATCGTTAATGACCCAGCATATCCTAGTCGTGGTGCTGGCTGGTCAGATGCAATTACAGTCGGCGGTCAGTCTGTGACATTGAAATTTGACACCATCAATCAGACCATCGTCACCTATCAGGGAGATACGAAGCATATCTCCATGACGAAGGAGAACGGTCAGCAGGATCAGACCAGTGATACGGTCAATGTAAATGGCGTAGATCTCTGCGGTACAGACTTGTTTGATGATAGCAAATCCGGTAACAATGCCAGCGGCGCAGCCATGATGAATAATCTCTACGCTCTGGTAAAACGGACAGAGAGCGGCGATACTCACTGGATGGAGTCAGACGGTGTCACCGTGGCAAACAACGCTCACGATGATGTCGTTATTTCCGAAACGAAGCTGGCTGCTCGTAGTCAGGTCTACACTGATGTAAAGTCTATGCTGGAGGACAGGGCACTGACTGTTACCGGTGACATATCAGAGGTCGCCGATACCGATGTGGCTCAGCTCAGCGTACTGCTGAACACCATCACCACCATCTACAGCATGTCTCTGGCCGTAGGCAGCCGCGTACTGCCAATGTCTTTGGCGGATTATTTGTAAAATCCGGATGAGGTTATGTCCGCCCTTTTTAAGGGCGGTGGTGGGTTAGTCTAATTTCGCCTTTCTTTTCGTACCCTCCACCATGCTACGCATGGTCCCCCTCCCTGGAGCCAGGGAGGACACGTCACCGCATCGAAGCGAGACGGATGAGGTTAAATCCGCCAATTTAAGCGAGGCCGGAGGTAACAACTAATCGGTCTCGTAGTCTCCCCTTGAAAAGGGGAGGTGGCCGAGCGAAGCGAGGCCGGAGGGGTAAACTATAAACAAACAGAAAGGAGGCTCACCATGCTTGCAGAAATGAAATACATCAACACATCTCATTCCTTCCCGGTGGTCGCCTCCCGCTCGAAGCTCTCTACCCTCTCCACTCCCATCGACCAAGCGACCGGCAGCAGCGATATACAGATGGCTCGCTCGAATCAGCACGCTACGCTGGTGACGATAGATATTGATTCGTATCCCAGCCGTCACGCCTATGGCGCCCGGACGAGCGCCGACTTCTCCCGGGAGCAGGCCGAGAAGGGCGAAAGCGACCTAGCGGCGGCCACCAGCCGTCATACGCAGGAAGCGATGGCGAATATTGAGAGCGTGGGGAGAAAAGGCGCCGCTGCTAGAGCTGTGGCAGCCTATACGAATCAGTTCTGGTCATCGGTCAGCAAATCACGCCGGATAGAGGCACAGGCGATACCTGACCCGACCATTACAGTCAACCCCAGTCGGGTGGAGGGCGAGCCGGACACGGGAAAATACGATTATAGTATTGATACCCATGCCGGAGTCCCCAGCAGCACGGAGTTCAATAAGGGAAGCTTCGAGCTGTATACCAAGGACAAAGGCTATATCCGCCGCTGGATATCCATAGGCGATTATGATACGAATGCGTAATCGATGAGTTTTCACCCCTCCGCCCTTCGGGCACCTCCCATATATGGGAGGCAGATTGGCGGGCTGTCACCAATAAAGGCTCCCCTGAAAGTGGTGGTGACAGAATAAACCAAACCACTAACCTCCCCTCTAAGGGAGGTAACCGAGCAAACCACACCCCCAGCCTCCCATTCAGGGGAGGGGGCCGAGCAAACCACACCCCCTAGCCTCCCATTCAGGGGAGGTGGCCGAGCGTAGCGAGGTCGGAGGGGTAACACCGAATAAAATTCCTTTCATCAGGAGGAAGAAATGAAGAAAATAAACACAACTCGCTTCGGTGAGATAGACACCGACACACTGACCTGTGTACACTTTGCCGACGGCATCCCTGCCTTTGAGACGGAGCAGGACTTCGCTCTCATCCCGGTAGCTGAGGACAGCCCCTATATCTTCATGCAGTCCTTTGTAACACCGGATCTCGCCTTCCTCCTGACCAGACCCTTCCTATTCTTCCCCGACTACCAGTGTGAGCTGGGTGACGACGTGGTGGAGGCACTGTCCATCGAGAGCGACGAGGATGCAGTCATCTACGCGCTGGTCACTGTCCCGGATGGGGATGTGAGCCGCCTGTCGGCAAATCTCCTGGCCCCGGTAGTGGTAAATAAGAAGAACGGCAAGGCTCGTCAGATAATTCTCGAAAAATCTGACTACACCACAAAACATCTCCTCTTTCCCGAGGGAAAAGGAGGCGGAAAGTAATGCTGGTCCTCACAAGAAAACCGAAACAGCAGATATATATCGGCGATAATATCATCATCAATATCGCCGAGGTACAGGGCGACAATGTCCGCATCGCTATCGAAGCCCCCAGAGACATGAAGATATACAGGGGCGAGATATACACCGCCATCCGGCAGGAAAATACAGCTGCCGCCGCACCGGCAGCATTCGACATCAGCGCCCTGCCTACCTTACCGAAGTAGTTTCTAAGTCTCCCCTTGAAAAGGGGAGGTGGCACGAAGTGCCGGAGGGGTTAAGAAAAAATAAAATCCTTACGATATACTCATAAAGATGTAAATTATAACAGCTCAAAGGAATGAGCGCGTGTTTTAGTAATCTATGGAGGGATTATAATGGTCGGACGAATTCAGGATGTAGTGACTGCCTCGGTAGTCATCGGTGCGCTGGAGGGCAGTGCCTCTGCCGCTCCCGTAGAGCCGGTAGAAGCAGTAAAACCCGTCAGTAATACCAGCGGCTCGGCAGTAGGCCAGCAGCATAAGCAGGCAGAGCAGACTCAGCAGAATCGCGGAGTAAACGCCCCGGCTGTCGTCACGGACATCGACGAACTGGATGCAGCTATCGAAGCCGCCCAGAAGCCGGAAGAAGAGCTGAACGAAGAAACCGTCAGCCAGATGACTGACAAGCTCAATGAGCTCATGGACAAGATAAATTGCGACCTGCAGTTCAGCTACAATAAAGATGTAGATGTAATGTCCGTAAAGATGATGGACAAGAAGACCGGCGAGGTCATCAAGGAGTATCCCCCCGAGGAGCTCGTCGAGTCCATGGTCAAGGCGAAGGAATGGATCGGTGCATTCCTCGACCGTCTCGCCTAGTAACGACGCCCCATTGCAAAGTCTCCCCTTCAGGGGAGGTACTAGCTAATCGGTCTCGTAGTCTCCCCTTGAAAAGGGGAGGTGG
>JAZLHS010000139.1:0-15717 GCA_045616885.1 Selenomonadaceae bacterium
ATCACTTCTTATAAATTTCACTTCTGTGTCCGATATTAAGGGCAAGTATTACCAATTCATTATCTTGTATTTCACAAATCAGCCGGTAATCACCTATGCGATATCTCCACAAACCGCTCAGGTTTGAAGTTAAGCCCTTCCCCTGAACTCTTGGGTTGGATGTATCAACAAGATTCTTAACAATCCACGCCTTGATAATCCGCTGCGTATATTTATCAAGCTTCTTAAATTCCTTATCGAATCTGGCGGTGGTTCTAACCTGATATTTCATATTTCAAGCTCCTGCCACAGCGCCTCGATAGGCCTGCTTTGGCAGCCGCCATCCACATATTCCTTGTGAGCCTCTTTCGCCAGAAAGATGTCATATTCATCCTCTATTCTCTCGAATAATGCCCGCTTGAACATTTCTCCCAAAGACATGGAATGCAGTTTGGCATAGCTTTCTGCCAAAAAGCGCTCATCCTCACTCAATCTTATAGAAAAAGCCATAATAGAAGCCCCCTTTATAGTGCATTGTACTACTCAATAGTCACCGTTGTCAACAAAAAGCCCCAAGGCACAAGCCCTGGGGCGATTTTTCTCTGGAGCTGGTGACGTGTCAACAGGGACGGTTCTCCCTGACACAATAAAATAAAAAGTGTGTCAGCAGGAACCGTCCCCATCGACACAGAAAAAGACTACCTCTCAAAGTTCATGGCATACTATATAGCTGTTGTTACATACGGCCAGGCCAGAATAGTCCCAGTAGCGATCCGCATGGCATTGATTTTCGGAACTCTGCAGGCATCTTGGAAGATGGCTACAGAAATTGGCTCCGGTAACCAAATAAAGTATGTAGTTACTGAAGTTATGAAGATGAGCTTCATAATCTTCCTGATCACGAATTGGATCCAGCTCGGCCATGCTATGGGCGAATGGTTCGAGTCCATAGGCTTCCTGGCAGGCGGCATAGACCCATCCATGAAAGACGCTCCAAACATTCAACCGGACAGTATTTGGAACAACGCCATGTCATTCTCAGGAAAAATGTGGGAGAATGTTGAAAAAGCTAGTGGAATTGCAAATACCATAATGGCCTTTGTTGTATTCCTGTTCATCGTGGTTGTGCTATTCCTGACCGCAATAGAAGTATTTATGTGCCGGATTGAGTTTTACACCCTGACTCTTCTGGGTACCGTACTTCTTCCTTTTTTCCTCGTAGACAAGCTGAACTTTTTGGGTACGAACACCATAAACGGCATGTTTAAGATAAGTGCCAAAGTCATGGTAATAGCCTTCCTGCAGGCGGTGTGCTTCACCATTCTAAACTCCCAGCTTAAGGAATTCTACGACGGCCCGGCTGCCAAGAGCTCATTTGCCTTCGGAGCCTATGTAGAGCTCGGCATGACCTGCCTCGTCATGTACGTCCTAGTTAAGCAGATACCTAACCTCGTCAGCAACTTCCTCAGCGGAGGCGGAGGAGGCCTTGGTGGCGGCTCCATGATGGGACAACTTGGCGCAGCAGTCAGTGGCGGTGCCCGTGTGGCAACCACTGGAGTTCAGGCAGTAGCCAAGACTATGCTTGGCGAAGAAGGCCTCGGCAGGCGGGGCGCTTCCGGGGCAAAACAACTCATGTCTGAAATGGGAGGCGGCGCTATTGCACAAGGTGCTGCGGCCGTTGCTGGTGGACTTGCCGGAGGCATGGCGGGAACTGCCCTTAACCTTGGTAAAGCAGCTATTGCAACTGCAGCGGATAAATTGCCTGGCATTCGAGATATGAAAGATCAGACAGAAAAGAACCTTGGTCGTAATGGTAGTATGAATAATTTAAGAAATGCTGTTTTTGGTGTAGGGTCCGATGAACGACACTCTATGGGAAGTTTAACGGCAAACCCAGACACGTTAGACAATCACATTAATCCTCGCAAACAAAATACTGATGGAAAAGACACCCCACCACCTTCTGGTCCACCATCCGCAGGCGGTAACGGAGATACTGCGACTACTACGGCAAACCAGGCAGCAAGCAAGGCGAACGAAGCTATGTCCATGGCCCAATCCGCAGACAGCAAAGCAAGTAACCAACCCAAAGGTGATATAAAATAACAAAAAAGGAGCGGCTAAAAACCGCTCCTTTTCTTTGCCTAATATTGATTTCTAAATCCCTAATATGATAGAATACCCCCGGCAGTAATGTCGCTGATAGTCAGTTCCCCGAAAGGGGGTGGTACCATGAGCCTGTACGAAAAGCTTTCGCTTGCGATTGCTGTGCTAACGCTTGTGGCCACAGTTTACTATAGTCGCAGATAATATTTGTGATGAAAAGGAACGAAGCTGGCTATTTGCAGTAGCCAGCTTCTAAGATTCATCCAAGGGAGCTGACACGCTAAAATCAGCGACCTCTTACTGCCACCTTTATTATAACACGATATATAGAAAAGGCAAGAGCGACGGCATAAAGCCATCGCTCCTTTTACTTTTGAGGTGTTTTGTTTTCCGGCTCTTTACTTATCTGCTTTTTTAGAACCGCTTCGTAAATTTCACCAAGGACACCAGAGACAAAATCCAGATTACTAGCAAGCCGTGCAGTCAATTCTTCCTGTTTCTGCAAAGAGTCTTTTAAATCCTTCAGCAACACGGTCTGCTCATCAATCTTTTTGTTTTGTTCATCAATCTTTTTATCTTGTGCCTCAATTTTTTTGTCTTGTTCTTTTAGCTTGTCGTATATAATTTGCTGATTTGCTTTTGCAACAGGAATCATTTTAAGAGCATCCGAATGATCCGGAGCATACCGTTCAAGCACCTTATCCAGATTATTTGTCCCAAAAGAACGAGCGATACAAGCTCTGCGATTACCTATTTCATCGATTGAATCTCCGGGGCTACCGTAGTTGCTGCGTTCATCTATTCTCTGAGGCTGCGGGGCAGAGGATTGATCCTTCTTTTTGTCCTTACCGAAAAATCCAAACATAATCATCTTCCTCCTATAAGGTGGTGTTAACACCAGTTAACGCTGTTAACAGATGTTAACACCCC
The DNA here is from genome assembly GCA_045616885.1 of Selenomonadaceae bacterium. Taxonomy (GTDB): domain Bacteria; phylum Bacillota; class Negativicutes; order Selenomonadales; family Selenomonadaceae; genus RGIG250. The sequence continues at coordinate 3,016 of JAZLHS010000139.1, forward strand.
GCTCTTTTACTTTCTTATTCACGCTCCAGTTCAGCAGACAGGCAAGCTCTTTCCGCTTGCATCTGTTCAACTAGAGCTATATGCGCTGCCTGCACTTTTGCAAGCTCTAACTGTGTTTTAGCCGTTTCAGCCTGTAATGCTTGCATTTCAGCATGAATATCCCGAAGTTCTGAAACAAGACCAAGCAGTGCTTTTAGAATTTCTTCATCCGTGAGAGAATCTTCTTTATTTTCTTCTGTCATAGCAAAATCCTCTTTGTCTTTATGACAAACTAAATGTGTCTATCATTATAGCAGTCTACACACATAAAAGACAAGTATGTTGAAGTGTGTTTTATGTCAACAGGGACGGTTCTCCCTGACACAATCAAACCAAAAGTGTGTCAACAGGAACCGTCCCCATCGACACAGACACATATCACAACGGCTCAGCCGTTATAATACCGTCATGATTTCCCCGACACAACATTTGACACTTCTCTAAAATTTGCTATAATAAAAGCGTAATCTTCGAGAGGATTGCATTCTAAGGCCGAAAAGCAAAAATCCCTTACTGTTGCAGCAGTAAGGGATTTTTGCTTTTGGTGTTACCACCTCAAGCGAGGTACTTTACCAGCCGGTGCCACACGGTGGCTGTGCACTACCACCCCAGCAGTTGAATAATAAGATACCCAATAATACTACCGAGCACACTTATAATCAACGAGCACAGAATTCGAGAGAAAAGCATTCCTAGACCTCCTTTCCGCCATAGGAATGGCTTCGAGGCCGTGGCGTTGCTAGTATAGCACACTTTATGATTATTGCAAAACTGTTATCAGAAAACAAAAAGCCCCAAGGCACAAGCCCTGGGGCGATTTTTCTCTGGAGCTGATGATAGGAATCGAACCTACGACCCGCTCATTACGAATGAGCTGCTCTACCGACTGAGCTACATCAGCAATATAACAAAGGTATTATATCTACCTTAATATATATTGTCAAGGAGATTATTTCCTGCCCCGCGACAGGGCAATGATGGCCGCCTCTATCAGCTCCGGCCCTCCCTGTCCGGTCTTCAGCCGATAATCGGCATCGGCAAGGTCGAGGAACACTCGCCGCAGCAGCGACTCATCCTTGCCGTTCACCGTGCGGGTAAGCTGATTGATGAGATTGGGATAGAACTGCTTCTGTCCCAGTGCCTGAGACAGCTCCCTGCCCCGCAGTCCCCGCTTCAGGAGTGCCTTTGCCGTCAGGTACTCCCGTACCCGGCGCACCAGCATACCGGCGATGACCGGCAGATAGGTACCGCTCTGAAGCTCCTCCGCGAAGAGCCGTAGCGCATCTGCTCCCCTGCCCTCGTCGATAGCCGCCGTAATGGCGAAGCCGGATATCTCCGGCAGGCGAGAGAAGGACTCCTTCACCTGCGCAGCCGTAATCATCGTATAGGTTCTGCCCTTGCCGGGACGGATGCCCTGTCCGGCCAGAAACAGCTCCAGCTTGTCCAGCTCTCCGACCAGATAGCCCAGCGGTACATCGTGAAGGGCAGACAGCGCACCGGCCAGATATTCGTGCGCCGCCGGCTCCAGCCGGAAGCCTCGCCGACTCAGGTCGCCGGCCATCCAGTCTGTCGCCTGCCAAGGACGCAGGGGTGAAGCATCGAGGACAAGTCCGGCCTTTTCCAGCGCTTTATATATCTTTTTTCGCTTGTCGAGGGCGAAGCTCTGCCGGAAGATGACATAGTTCGTCTCCGGCATGTCGCCGATTGTGGCCAGCAGGTTGTCCAGTGCTTTGTCAGTCTTGGCCTTTTTCTTGTCCCTGCTGTCGGTTTTCTCCTCATCCCCGGCAGACTTCTTGTCGCCGAGAAGCTTCGACTGCTTTACCAGCACCACGGCTCTGTCCCCGAAGAAAGGAATCGCACTTATCTCCTGCTCCAGCACATTGGGGTCGCTCTCGCCGTCCAGTATGGTGAGTCCGTCTGAGCGGTCAGCCGCCGAAGGCAGCAGGCGAGAAAGAATGAGCTCGGTGGCCTGATTGGCAAAATAGGGCTCCTCGCCGTGAAGGAGAAAGACATGGGGCAGATGAGCATCGTCCAGTCGGCTCAGCTGGGCCGCAAAATCGTTGTAATTCAATATATGACCTCTTAGCTCTCAGGCTTATAACGTTATACCGTATTTATCGGGTCGATGTCGATGAGGGTGTCCGTCCGCCTGTCGTAGCCCTGCTTTCTGAGGAAATGACGCACTCTGTCCGGGTCGGCGGTCTTTATAAGCACCGCGAAGCGATATGTCCCCTTGTAGCAGGCAATGAGCGCCGGCGCCGGGCCGATAATCTGATGAACCGGCAGGGGCTTTTGCTTCTCCCGTCCCGGTTTCGGCTGTCCATGTCCGTCGTGACCGAACTCTCTCCGGAACAAACCAACGCACTCTGCCGCCTTCATCCGCGCCTTCTCCTCCTGCGTATCGGTAAAGGTAATCTTGATAAGCCGGCAGAAGGGCGGGAAGAAAAGCTCTCGCCGCAGGGCCAGCTCCTCCCGGTAAAACCGTCCGTAGTCCTGCGCGATGGCACTCTCCACGGCATAATGGTACGGATTGTAGCCCTGCACCAACACCCGCCCCGGCCGGTCGCCGCGGCCGGCTCGGCCGGCAGTCTGAGTGATGAGCATAAATGTCCGCTCCGCCGCCCGGAAGTCCGGCATATTGAGGGCGCTGTCGGCACTGATGATGCCTACGGCTGTTACCATCGGGATATCGTGACCCTTTGCCACCATCTGCGTCCCCAGCAGAATGTCATACTCACCGCGGCGGAAGGCGGTCAGTATCTCCTGATGGGCGAATTTCTTCGCCGTGGTATCTCTGTCCATGCGGACGACCCGCGCCTCCGGCAGCAGTGTCCGCAGCTCCTCCTCCAACTTCTCGGTACCGGTACCGAAGAAGCGGATATATTTGCCGCCGCACTGAGGACAGACGGTAGGTGTATCGGCGGAAATATCGCAATGATGACAGGCCAGCCGTCCGGTCTGATGATAGACCATAGGGAGACTGCAATCTGGACAGGTCACTACATAGCCGCAGCTCCGACACATGACAAAGGTAGAGTAGCCCCGGCGATTGAGCATGAGCACGGTCTGTTCCTTCGCCGCCAGATTTTCCCGCAGCATTGCTTCCATGTCACGACTGAGGACATGGCGGTTGCCGCTCTTCAGCTCCTCCCGCATATCCACGGACTTTACCTCCGGGAGACTGCGGCTGCCTATCCGCTTCGTGAGCTTCAACAGCTTCAGCTCGCCGTGCGCCGCCCGGAAAGCAGTCTCCAATGAAGGCGTAGCACTGCCAAGCAGCAGGACGCTGCCATACAGCTCGGCCATTATCTCTGCCACCACTCTTGCGTGATAGCGGGGTGCCTCGTCCTGCTTGTAGCTCATATCCTGCTCTTCATCGAGGATGATGAGCCCCGGGTCATCTACCGGAGTAAAGAGCGCCGACCGGGCACCGATGATAATGCCGATTCCCTGCTCCCGCACCCGCCGCACCGCATCCGTCCGCTCCGCTACCGACAGGCGGCTGTGAAGCACCACGATATCTCCGGCGAAAAATTCCTTGAAGCTGGTCACCAGCTGACCGGTGAGAGCTATCTCCGGCACCAGCACGATAGCCTGCCGTCCGGCCTGACGGCATCTGGCCACCGCCTCGATGTATACTCTGGTCTTTCCGCTGCCGGTGATACCATACAATAGGAAAGGATTGTATTTTTTCTCGGTCAGCGGGACGGCCAGCTGACTCATCACCGCCGTCTGCTCATCCGTGAGTGCCGGAGCCTGCGCCAGCTTCTCCAAGGCTCGGCTTATCTGCCCGGTCTCAGCTCTGCCTCTGCCGCTTTCTCCATAGCTGTCCCGGAGAACCCGTTCCTCCCTTATGGTCACCATTCGCCGCACCACCAGTGAGGCGATAGTCGGCGGAAGGATATCGTATTTCTCTTTCAGCTCACTTTGGCTGAGGGTGCCGCCGTTCTCCCGCAGGGCAACGAGCAGTGCCTCCTGCCGAGGGCCGAGTCGCTTGCCAGCTGCTGAGTCATCAAAGTCGGCGGCGAGGCTTACCAGCTTTTCAAAGATTGCTTTTTCCCGTTTCTTTATTCCGGTCTTTTTCGATATGGACACGCCGCTCTTGCCGGGCATGAAGAGGCGCATGGCCTCTGCCGGCGCGCAGAGATAATAGTCGGCAATCCGATTGGCGGCCTCCAGCATCAGTGGCGTGAACCATGCCTTGTCGTCCACAAGACCGCTGATGTCCTTCAGCTGATATTCTTTTCCCGTCTTGCTGTCCTTCGCAAGGAATATTCTCTCTCCGGAGGGCTCTATCTGACAGCGGATGCCGCTGCCGGGCTCACTCTCGGAAAAAACTCTGACGATGAATCCCTCCACGCTGCGTCCGGCGAAAGGCACCAGCACCCGCCAGCCGGGGCAAAGCCCCTCGTCCGCGAAATCCGGAGGGATGATATATGTAAAGGCACCGGCGATACTCTTTACCGGAAGATTGATATATATTTCCGCCAGCATCAGGCTGCCTCCATTCGTTCAAGATAATCTGCTTTAATTATAACACGCGGCAAAGATAGTTCCTACAATTTTGCAGGAAATTCAAATTCAATGCAGAATATGTCTATTAATTGAAAGTTCTATAGGAAAGGATGTAATAAAATGGCAGAAAACGAAGCAGTCCTCTATGAAAAGAAAGGCAATGTGGCCGTCATCACCATGAACCGTCCCAAGAGCCTCAACTCCATGAGCCTCGATCTGGTCGAGGGAATCGTGGACTATCTCAATGCCGCCGAGGCAGATGATGAAGTCCGCGTCATCGTCCTCACCGGTGCAGGCCGTGCCTTCTCCGCTGGTGGCGACCTTGCCTCTCTTGACAACCTCCACACCACTGAGGAGCGCCGTCGCTTCATCGTGAAGGTCGGTGCCGTAGTCCAGCGCATCCATGACATCGCCAAGCCGGTCATCGCCCTTGTCAACGGCGTTGCCGCCGGTGCCGGCTTCAATCTGGCAATCAGCTGCGACCTTGTCTATGCCGAAAGCTCCGTCAAGTTCATCCAGAGCTTTGTCAAGGTCGGTCTTCCGCCCGATTGCGGTGGCTTCTACTATCTGGCCAAGACCGTCGGTCAGGCAAAGGCCAAGGAGCTCATGTTCACCGCCCGTCCGGTTCCCGCTGACGAGGCGAAGGCTCTCGGTCTCGTAAACGAAGTATATCCCGCCGAGGAGCTGAACGAGAAGGTAATGGCAATCGCCGAGTCCATCGCCGCCACCGCTCCGCTGGCTATTCAGGCTGCCAAGAAGGCTCTCAATATGCCGGAGGCAACTCTCGCCGAAACTCTCACCTATGAGTCTCTGGCCTCCTCCTCCCTGCTGGGCAGCGAGGACTTCAAGGAAGGCGTCACCGCTTTTGCTGAGAAGCGGGCTCCGAAGTTCCAAGGGAAATAACCTTAATGCAAACATCAGGCAGTGAAAAATGGTTCTCATTTTTCACTGCCTTTCCTTAATGTAGAGCAATTGTGAATAAGGTCTGTAAGAAAACCGTTAATCAACATCGGTACTTGGCGACTGACAAGCAGGCCTGCGCAGTCAGAGTCTAGTACCGCTATGTTGATTACCGAGCGAGAGCATGTTTTCGTCAGACCTTATTCGCAAGTTAGTTAAAATTTCTGTATCCAAAAGCAAAACTTCCAAACATTGTTTTATCTTTATTTCATTAAATATTGTTTGACAGACACCCCCTTTTTTAGTATCATTTACTTAAACTGTGTGCGAAACAGATAACAAACAACAAAGTTTTTTCCACTAAATAGGAGGGCAATTCAACATGGCTGTAAAAGTTGCAATTAACGGTTTCGGAAGAATCGGCCGTCTCGCATTCCGTCAGATGTTCGAGGCAGAGGGCTTCGAAGTCGTTGCTATCAATGACCCGGGCGAAATCAAGAGCCTGGCTCATCTTCTCAAGTATGACTCCACTCAGGGCAAGTACAACCGCAAAGTTGAACTTGCCGAAGGTGGTATTACCGTAGACGGCAAGTTCATCGCTGTATACGGCGAGCGTGACGCCCTCGATATTCCATGGGGCAAGCACGATGTAGACTGCGTTCTGGAATGCACCGGCTTCTACACCTCCAAAGAGAAGTCCATGAAGCACATCCAGGCAGGCGCCAAGAAGGTCGTCATCAGCGCCCCGGCCGGCAAGGACCTCCCCACCATCGTATACAATGTAAATCATCAGACTCTGAAAGCCACCGACACCATCATCAGCGCCGCCAGCTGCACCACCAACTGCCTCGCCCCGATGGCTGCCGCCCTCAACAAGCTGGCTCCCATTCAGAGCGGTATCATGTGCACCGTCCACGCCTACACCGGCGACCAGAACACCCTCGATGCAAACCATCGCAAGGGTGACCTCCGCCGTGCCCGCGCCGCTGCCATCAATGTAGTACCGGCCAGCTCCGGTGCCGCTAAGGCAATCGGCCTCGTCATCCCTGAGCTGGATGGCAAGCTCATCGGAGCCGCCCAGCGCATCCCGACTCCGACCGGCTCCTCCACTCTGCTCTTCGCAGTAGTTGACGGCAAGGTCACTGTAGATGAAATCAACGCCGCCATGAAGGCCGCCGAGAACGAATCCTTCGGCTACAACGACGAGGAAATCGTTTCCAGCGATATCATCGGCATGACTCAGGGCTCCCTCTTCGATGCTACTCAGACCATGGTCGTTCCTCTCGGCGACAACAAGACTCAGGTACAGGTCGTCAGCTGGTACGACAATGAAGCCGGCTACACCTATCAGATGTGCCGCACCATCAAATACTTCGCTACTCTCAAGTAAGAACCGCATAGCTGCGGGCCCGGCCGCTGGGCCGGGCCCGTTCTTATTTCTTAATATAAAGCTTTAGCAGCATGGCCATAAGAAAAACATTATAATGCAGTTTTTTCAAAAATTGCGAAGCAATTTATTCATATTAGCATTCAACGACAGAGTCGTTATGAACGCCGATACTTAGCGACTAACGAGCAAGCATGCGAAGTTAGAGCTTAGTCCCGCTGCGTGAATAAATAAGCGCAAGCGGATTTTCATCGGTCTATGCTGCAAAGGTCTTTCTATAAACGCCAATATAATTGTTTTTCCCATGGAAAAGGAGAATGACCATGAGCAAAAAATCAATCGAGGATATTCAGGTCAAAGGCAAAAAAGTTTTTGTCCGTGCTGATTTCAACGTTCCTTTGGACGACAATCAGGAAATCACCAATGACAAGCGCATCCGCGCCACTCTGCCGACTATAAATTACCTGCTGGAGCAGGGCGCCGCTCTCATTCTCTCCAGCCATCTCGGCCGCCCGAAGGGAAAGGTCGTCCCGGAGATGTCTCTGGCTCCTGTCGCCAAGCGCCTCTCCGAGCTTCTGGGCAAGGAAGTTGCCTTCGCCTCCGACTGCGTAGGTGAAGCAGCCGAAGCCGCCGCTGCCAAACTGCAGCCCGGCGACGTCCTCCTGCTGGAAAACCTCCGCTTCCATGCCGAGGAGGAGAAGAACGACCCCGGCTTCGCTCAGCAGCTGGCAAAGCTGGCCGATGTAGCCGTAGACGACGCCTTCGGCTGTGCTCATCGCGGTCACGCCTCCAACGAAGGAATCACCAAGTTCCTTCCCACCGTTGCCGGGTACCTCATCGAGAAGGAAATCAAATTCATCGGTGACACCCTCGAGGCTCCCCAGCGCCCCTTCGTGGCAATTCTCGGCGGTGCCAAGGTCTCCGATAAGATTAATGTAATCGACAACATGATCGACAAGGTCGACACCATAATCATCGGCGGCGGCATGGCTCACACCTTCGACGCAGCCAAGGGCCTCTCCGTCGGCTCCTCCCTCTGCGAGACCGACAAGATTGATCTGGCTAAGTCCCTGCTGGAAAAAGCCGAAAAGAAGGGCGTCAAGGTCGTCCTCCCGGTAGACCTTGTAGTCGCCGACAAATTTGCCGCTGATGCCAACGCCAAGACCGTCCCCGTAGACAAAGTCGAAGACGGCTGGATGGGTCTCGACAGCGGTGCCGAGACCAGCAAGCTCTATGTAGAAGCACTGGCGGACGCCAAAACTATCATCTGGAACGGCCCAATGGGCGTATTCGAATTCGATGCCTTTGCCAAAGGTACCCTCGATGTAGCTCAGGCTGTAGCCGAAGCAACCGACCGCGGTGCTACCAGCATCGTCGGCGGCGGCGACTCCATTGCCGCTCTGAAAAAGACCGGTCTCTCCGACCGAATCAGCCACATCTCCACCGGCGGCGGTGCTACTCTGGAAATGCTGGAGGGCAAAACACTCCCGGGTATTGCCGCTATCGCCGAAAAATAAAAGGAGGCTCATATGGCTAAAAGCAACACCGTAGAAACACGCCGCCCCCTCATTGCCGGCAACTGGAAGATGAATAACACCATCTCCGAATCCATGCGTCTTGTGAACAACCTTACCGGCAAGGTCAAGGCCGCCAAAGACAGAGACATCGTCGTCTGTGCCCCCGCCACGGCACTTGCTGTCGTCACCACTGCCCTGAAGGGCAAGAATATACAGGTCGGCGCCCAGAATGTCCACTGGGAAAAATCCGGCGCCTACACCGGCGAAATCAGCGCCCCCATGCTGACTGAGCTTGGCGTGAAATATGCTATCGTCGGCCACAGTGAGCGCCGCCAGTACTTCGGCGAAACCTGTGCTACCGTCAACGCCCGCGCCAAAGCCGCCCTCTTCGCCGGCATCACCCCCATCATCTGCGTGGGTGAGTCTCTGGAGAAGCGCGAAAAAGGCAGCTACAAACTGGTCATCACCGGTCAGGTAAAGCGAGCTATGGCTGATATCAAGAAAACCGATGCCGCCAAGTGCGTAATCGCCTACGAGCCTGTTTGGGCTATCGGCACCGGCAAGACTGCCACCTTCGAGCAGGCCGAGGAAGTCTGCGCCCACATCCGCGGCGTCCTCACCAAGCTGTACGATGCCAAGACTGCCAACGCTGTCCGTATCCTCTACGGCGGCAGCGTAAAGCCCGACACCATCGACGGCCTCATGGTGAAGCCCAATGTCGACGGTGCGCTGGTTGGCGGTGCTGCTCTGAAGTCTGACGACTTCGCCCGCATCGTAAACTTTGTAACTCCCGAGGAATAGAATTAGACAGCGGAGCTGTCTCTACCCTAATGTAAAAATAGCGCAGAAATACCGTCTGTAAAGAAACCGTTATGAACGCCGGTACTTAGCGACTAACAAGCCAGCAGGCGCAGTTAGAGCTTAGTACCGCTGCGTGAATAAATAAGCCAGACTAACTCACTTAATAAGTCCGAGCAAAGCGACGGACGAATTTAGTGAGTGTCATGCATGCGACCTTAGCGATTGCCGAGTGCAACGACGGCAGAGCTTAGGGAGTCGCAGCAAGCGGGTTTCTGTCAGACGGTATTGCGCTATAGTTTACAATTTAATAGACTTGCTTCTCAAATAAGAAAACCCCTCCGACCTCGCTACGCTCGGCCACCTCCCCTATATGGGAGGCTTTATTTAAGATTTCCTAGTTATGAAAAAGAGGAACTAACAATGGCAACACTAAAGAAAGCCCCTATTTGCCTCATCATCATGGACGGCTGGGGCATCGGCACCGGCAGTGAGCACGACGCTGTCGCCTGTGCCAAAACCCCGAATATTGACCGCCTCGCTGCCACCTGCGCAACCACTACCGTCGCCGCCTCCGGCGAAGCCGTAGGCCTCCCGGACGGCCAGATGGGCAACAGTGAAGTCGGCCATACAAATATCGGCGCCGGCCGCATCATCTATCAGGAGCTTACCCGCATTACCTGCGCCATTAAGGACGGCAGCTTCTATCAGAATGTCGCTCTCAACGATGTCATCGACAAGGCCATCGCCAAAGGCGGTGCTCTGCACCTCTTCGGTCTGCTCTCCCCCGGCGGTGTCCACAGCCACACCGACCACCTCTACGCCATCCTGAAGCTGGCTGCTGACAAAGGACTCCCTTCCGACAGAGTTCTCGTCCACTGCTTCCTCGACGGTCGTGATGTCCCCCCCAAGAGCGCCGACGAATACCTTGCCGCTCTGGAAGGAAAATGTGCTGAAATCGGCGGCAAAATCGCCACCGTCAGCGGCCGCTACTACGCCATGGACAGAGACAAGCGCTGGGATCGCGTAGCTAAAGCCTACGAAGCCATCGCCCACGCCGCCGGCGAGCAGGCTCCTACCGCTGCCGCCTGCCTTGCCGACAGCTACACCAAGGATGTAACGGACGAATTCGTTCTCCCCACCGTCATCGGCGACTACAGCGGCATGAAGGAAAATGACTCCGTCATCTTCTACAACTTCCGTCCCGACCGAGCCAGAGAGCTCACCCACGCCTTTACTGATGACAGCTTTGACGGCTTTGCCCGTGATGAGCAGCTCCGCCCCGCCTACGCTACCATGACCCGCTACGAGGAAGGTCTGAATGTTCAGGTGGCCTACCCGCCCCAGAGCATTGCCAACAATCTTGGCGAATACCTCCAGAAGCAGGGTCTCACTCAGCTACGCATTGCCGAGACGGAGAAGTACGCTCACGTCACCTTCTTCTTCAACGGCGGTGTCGAAGAGCCCTACGAAGGTGAGGATCGCATTCTCGTCCCCAGCCCCTCAGTAGCCACCTACGACCTCCAGCCGGAGATGAGCGCTATCGAAGTCACCGACAAGGTAGTCGAAGCCATTAAATCAAAGAAGTACGACTTCATCATTCTCAACTACGCCAACGGCGACATGGTCGGTCACACCGGTGTCATGTCTGCCGCCATCAAGGCCTGTGAAACTGTCGACACCTGTGTCGGCCGCTTCGTTGAGGCACTGGATGAAGTCGGCGGCGTCGCTCTCATCACTGCCGACCACGGCAATGCCGAAAAAATGCAGGACGACACCACCGGCGAGCCGCATACGGCTCACACCACCAACCTCGTTCCCCTAATCTGCACCGACAAGAGCGTTAAAGAATTGAAAGAAGGTCGCCTCTGCGACCTCGCACCCACCATGCTCAAGCTGGCAGGACTGCCTCAGCCGGAAGAAATGACCGGCGTACCGCTCTGTTAATAAACTCGAAAAGGGGCTGTGAAAAATGACTGCTCATTTTTCACAGGCCCTTCCTTAATATAGCTGCTAGCAGGCTCAGCCCTCAGTCTGAGCGTCGCCGTCCTTCTCGGCTTTCTTCTTCGCCTTTGCCTCAGCTTCAGCCTTGCGCTTTGCCTCCAGCTCAGCCGCTCTGGCTGCACCCTCCGGCGCATTCAGACCATAGAGAATAGTATCCTCCTTAGTCTGGATATACAGCTCGGTTCCCTCCGGCAGATTGACATTGCGTCCCTTTACGAAGGCAGCGCCGACGACACCCACCGGCCCGAGGATGGCCATTCCGGCAATACCGGCTCCGGCCGCCATTGCATAGCCCTCCATCTTCTCCTCTGCCTCTGTACCGATGACAGTCTTCACCTCAGTGCTGTCCATAGCCTGAATCTGCTCAAAGTCCACTTCTACGACAGCATCACGGCCAAAATTCTTCGCCGTCTTTACCTTCGTCACCTTACCCATACCGGGAGCACCCTTGGCAACAATCAGCATACCATCGACAAAAACATCCTCAGATGCCTTGAACTCAATAATATTACCTACCTGAATGTTCTTGGCATTGATAGGGGTAACAAGAGCTACCCGGATAAGGGTAGCTGCCGGCACTACATACTGTGACAGGGGCAGCGGGTCAGCACCGTAAGCATAACCGGCCAGCTTATCAATGCGCTTCCCGAAGGCTCCCTCCTCAGTCCTGCCGACGATATTCATCTCCAGCGCGGTGATGCGCTTCTGAATAGACTCCATAGAGACCTGATCGTTGAAGCGATACTCTACAGCATTCATCTGAGTCAGCAGAGAAGGTCCACGGTCATTGCTGAAAATCAGTCCGTAGAGCTTCTCTACGCGAGCAGCTACAGCATCGCTGGGATTCTTCGTACCAAAATCAGACTCCAGACGGTTCACTCTATCGAGCAGAGCACCGGACTGGCTATTGCCATAGGTTGCAGTCTCCACAGCCGTCAGCTTGTCCTGCATGCTGACCGGAGCGGCTGCGAAGGTAGTAAGGGCAGTACCGGCCCACAGCGCGGCACTGACAAAAAGTGCGCAGGCTTTTCTCAAGGCTTTCTTCTTCATAAACATATAATGTACCTCCCGAATTTTACATCTCATTCAGTGACTTATTGACAATATCAGCGATTATCCAACGCCGGCTGACGGCATCAGTGAGGCGACACCTTGCGTTGTTCTTTTTCAATATTCTTCATCATCGCCTCATTTCCTGCATTTTCAGCAAAATTTAAGAGTTTTTTAATATTTTTCTTTACATCTATTGCCAAATGTAGTAATATATTTTTGTTGTCGGGGCGTAGCCCAGTTTGGTAGAGCGCTTCCTTGGGGTGGAAGAGGTCGTGGGTTCAAATCCCGTCGCTCCGACCAGTTATTGATAGTACTAGGGTTTTGAGAGTTTTCAGCTAGCGCTGGAGACTCTCTCTTTTTTTACCTGTTTTGTAGGACTAATTTCGACCATGCGACCTATGGCCTGGGTAGCTTTGCAAACTTCTGCAATTCCGGCTTGGGATAATCCCATCTGTCGTGCATACTCCAAGGTCTGTGTTACCTCCGTGT
>JAZLHS010000140.1:0-3165 GCA_045616885.1 Selenomonadaceae bacterium
GAAGAGATTGAAAAAATGAAAAATGGCCGGATAAAGATTTCGGATACAATGTATCCGGGGGTTCGTTTGACGATCAATTCGGTTATGAAGAATGTTCAGGAAGAAGAAAAACATTGTACTCTTTATGTAGAAGAGGATTTCATAAAGAGCGGTCCGTATTGATACGGCGGAGGGATATAGATGGATTTTGGTGTGTTGAATGTTCAGCTTACAGTCCCTAAAGTACCGGAGGTCAGTCAGCTGCAGCATACGCTCTCTCAACAAGGTGCGGTGCAGCATGATTTTGAAGTAATGCGGCAAAAAGCAGATACTCAGTTGAAGGAACAGCAGATTAGAAGCCGGGAAAAAATGGAAGATGGGCGGGTAAAAGATGAAGGCCGTGGACAAGGCGGTTTTCAAGGTGGCTCTTTTGATGGGCGAAAATCGGCTGATCAAGAGGAAGAACCGGAAAAAATGGCAGTGGATACGTTTCGTGGCCGGAACATTGATATTCAATTTTAAAATTTGACGGAGCAGAGATCTCTGCTCCCTATTTTTATCAGAGGAATGATGTACTACGTTAGGCGTAATAGGTTTTGTGATAATAATATGTGCCTTGTTGTTTATTGCTTGGCGGTATCAAAAAAATGACCGGCAACGGTTAAGTGAGGCAGAATATGAGACATCGGCTGAGAAATTTCGTTATGAAATGCAGCGTTCAGCAGATGAAGTTATTTCGCGCATGAATGAGCGGATAGACCGGTTGGAAAAATTGGTTGAAGAGGCTGATCAACGGTCTGCTCAGCTTGAATGGCAGCTGACTCAGTTGAATGATGGGAATGGGGATACCGCTTATAGACAGTATGAAACGATTCCGGTTGCTAAGGATGAGACAGGATTTTCTAATATTTTGGAGAAATCTTTGGCAGAAGAAGATTTCTCAGCAGCAAGCGGAGCGATTCAATCAGTCCGGGCGATAAATGCTTATCAGTCGGTTCCGATACCGGAGGCATTTCCGGAAGTGCAGCCGGAAGAGGAATTATCTGTGCCGGTAGAAGACTTGCCACCTGCGGATAATGTTTCGGTATACCAAGAAGAAGCAGTTGTCGAACATGATTTTTCAATCGCTGACCAAAATGAACCTTTGGCTAATAATGACTTGAAAACAGCAATGGTCCGGCAATTGATAAAAGAAGGTTTGGCAACTGAAGAAATCGCACGGCGGGTTCATTTAGGGAAAAATGCGATAGAGCTTATCCGGCAGATGGAGGAAACTTCAGTAAAAAGGCTATAAAAAGATAAAGGAAAGCATTGACAGTATTATGGTTAGTCTGTATAATAATATTCATGGTCAATCGGGGTGTAGCTCAGTTTGGTAGAGCACTTGGCTTGGGACCAAGGGGTCGTAGGTTCGAATCCTGTCACTCCGACCATTTTTTTTTGCGTCTGTAGCTCAGTTGGATAGAGCAACGGCCTTCTAAGCCGTGGGTCGGGGGTTCGAATCCCTCCAGTCGCACCATAAAAACAGTCCCGTAAGTTATTATTTTAGTAGCTTACGGGATTTTTGTTTTTTGATATGATTTTATAAGAAAATGATTACTGGGGCAAAAACTGGGGCAATAAGAGAAAGAATTGGCGTGACATATGAAAGGAAAAAGAGATAGAAACAAGATTTTTCTATGGATATCGGAACGAAATTTGAAGAATAAACTATGAAAAGAGCTGCAACAAAATATATATAGATAGAAAGAATATACCGTATAGTTTGATCCTAAGAGAAAGCAGAAATCCTGCCGCCTAAAGGCGATATTTTCAGTAATTTCTCAGCAAGATGATTGACAAAAGAAGAGGGGGCGTTTATGATTATTATATAAAATTCATAGCAGATATAACAACTGCATTATAGGAGGGGTAAATAATGAAAAAGTTGCTCAGTATTCTCTTGGTTCTCGCCATGGCGTTTGCCACGGCAGCATGTGGCGGTGGCGGCAATGACAAAAAAGCTGCTGACGGCAAAGCAGGCAAGGTTGACCGCAGTAAGGAATTCGTCACCGTGCTGACCGGCCCGACCAGCGGCATCTATTTCCCGATTGGCGGCGCCTTCTCCAAGGTTATCGGCGAGATGGGCTACAAGACCAGCGCAACCGCAACAGGTGCAACTGGGGAGAACATCAACGCTATCCTGACCGGCAAGGGCGAGATGGCCATTGCCATGAGCGACTCCGTTATCCAGGCCGTTGACGGCTTTGGCGCTTACGAGGGCAAGAAGAAGGCAACCGACCTGCGCGCCATGATGGGCCTGTGGCCGAATGTTGTGCAGATTGTTACCACTGCCGATTCCGGCATCAAGACCTTCGCTGACATCAAGGGCAAGCGCGTTGGCGTTGGCGCACCTAACTCCGGCGTTGAGTTGAATGCCCGCATGATTTTCGAGGCAAACGGTATGACCTACAACGACGCTAAAATAGACTACCTCTCCTACGGCGAGGCTATCGACCAGATGAAGAACGGCCAGTGCGATGTTGCTTTCGTAACCTCCGGCCTCGGCAACGCTACCATTAAGGAGCTGGGCACCAGCAAGGAAATCGTTTTCATCCCGGTTGATGGTGAGGCGCTGAAGAAGCTGACCGCAAAGTATCCGTTCTACATCGAGTGGAAGATTCCGAAGGAAACCTACGGCACCAAGGCTGACACCGTTACCGCTGCCGTTATGAACATCATGCTCGTATCCAAGAACCTCTCAGACGAGGTTGTTTATGACCTGCTCGACGGCATCTACTCCCAGAAGGGCCTGGAGACCATCGGCGCTTCCCATGCAACCGCTAAGCGCGAGATTAAGCTTGAGACCGGCCTGCGCGGCATCCAGGGCACCTCTGTACAGCTCCATCCGGGCGCTGCCAAGTTCTTCAAGGACAAGGGCATCCTGAAGTAAGCAGGCACTGACATGAAGAAAAAAGTCAGCATCCTGCTGGCGGCGATTTTTCTTCTGGCAATTTCTTTGTACGCATTCAACGAACACAGCGCACACACCGTACTGTGCATTTACGACTACGACACAAAAGAAATCTATGTTGAAGTACCAGCCAAAGAAGGCGACCAGCTCTTCTTTGGCTGGGTTCATTCTTGGGAGAAAATTCCCTGGCATGAGTACTATCACATTGACAGCCGGGGGGACCTGATTCTTGA
>JAZLHS010000141.1:0-24830 GCA_045616885.1 Selenomonadaceae bacterium
ACTTTGGCAGCCAGACTGGCTGAGTGCAAGATGGCTGTAGTACCCGGATTCTATGGACTGGGCAAGGATGGCAAGGTCAAGACATTCTCCCGCGGCGGCTCAGATGTTACCGGCTCTATCGTTGCTCAGGCAGCTAAAGTCGATGTGTATGAGAACTGGACCGATGTATCCGGCGTACTGATTACCGATCCGCGAATTGTTGATAATCCGGAGCCGATTAAGTATATTACATACAGAGAGCTGAGAGAGCTTTCTTACATGGGTGCTTCCGTACTCCATGAGGATGCAATTTTCCCGGTTCGTCAGTGCGGTATTCCCATCAACCTGAGAAATACCAATGCCCCGGCTGATGAAGGAACCTGGATTGTCGAAAGCACTGCTCAGAAGCCGCCTCATGTTATTACCGGTATTGCCGGCAAGAAGAATTTCTGCACCGTGTTTATTTCCAAG
The DNA here is from genome assembly GCA_045616885.1 of Selenomonadaceae bacterium. Classification (GTDB taxonomy): domain Bacteria; phylum Bacillota; class Negativicutes; order Selenomonadales; family Selenomonadaceae; genus RGIG250. The sequence continues at coordinate 451 of JAZLHS010000141.1, forward strand.
GCAATGATGAATGCAGAAATCGGTTTCTGCCGCAAGGTGTTGCAGGCCTTTGAAGAAAACGATGTATCTGTAGAGCATGTACCTTCCGGTATTGATACCATGACGGTTGTTGTTCATGAAGATGAGTTCATGTGCAAGGAACAGAAGGTGCTGTCTGCTGTCAATCGTCTGGCTGCGCCGGACTCCATCGAGATAGAGGCAGGCCTGGCTCTGGTCGCAGTAGTCGGCCGCGGCATGAAGTCCGCGAGCGGTACGGCCGGAAAGCTCTTCTCTGCATTGGCTAAAGAGGGAATCAATGTTAAGATGATTGATCAGGGTTCCTCTGAGCTCAATATCATTGTCGGTATCAAGAACGAGGACTTTGAGGCTGCAATCAAGGCAGTATACAAGGAATTTGTCTTAGACTGATAGGTCGTTGAATATTAAAACAGGGTGGATATCTGCTGACAGCTGTAGCAGATATCCACCCTGTTGTTTGTTTACTGACGGGAGAAAGCAGCGGTAATACCGTTCTTCAATTTTGCAAGCAATATGGAGACAACGACGAGCAAAGCGCCAACGGCGTTGGACATTGCTCCGGAGAAAGCCGCCCAATCATTCATGTACTGGTAGTAGTAAAGGGCACCGATAAGCAGCCACTGAATGACATAGATGCCGGTGAGATTACGGCTGATGAAAAAAGCTGCGTCATCAATGCCGCCTTCCGTAATTTTGGTCAGGAAGTACAGCAGCGACAGCTCAATAAGAATAATCAGGATAGTGTAGAGGAAATGGAAGATTTCCTGCTGGTAGTAAATGTCGTATTGCAAGAGGTAAATGTACCGGAAATGGAAGCCGGCCGGCTGAGTGATGGAGTTCAGATGATAGAGCGCGGCGGCTGAGGCGACAAGAAGGAAGCAGTACAAAGTCGTCTTGCTACTGACATGGCGGAGAAGCTGACCGAATACCATGCCAAAGGCGGGGTACACGAACCACTGGAGCAGGGGGAAAGAGGCGACCTTTGCATAGTAGAAGAGTCCGAAGAAATAACGGGAAAGGTCGACAACGGGGTCTTCGGCCAATGAATCTCCGGCATAAAGCATGAAAATGGAGATAGCGCCTATAAGCAAAGGGGGAATTCTCATTGCCCTGAAGATGGCTATCAATAAGAAGGCCAGTCCGGCGAAGTGCAGGATGTCGCCGTTTAGAAGGTCATACAAAAATTTCCCGTTGTTCCATGGGTCTGCCGGCTCGTAGATGAGGTAATCCCATATCCAGCGACGGCCAAAGTTTAACAGGTATGCACCTACAAGGATAAGCATGCCTCGCTTGGCGAGCTCGGTCGGCGAGCTGTGGCGGGTATAGAATACGCTTACACCAAGACAGAACATGAAGACCGGAGCAGCCAGAGGCCCGGCTCCGAATTGGATAAGGTTTTCCCAGAAGCCTTCCGGTGCTTCGGCAACCACATTATATTGGGAGAGATTTTCCCATACATGGATTATTATCATGAAAAAGATGGCTATGACTTTGGCATAGTCCATCTCTTTCTGTCGTCCTGTATTTACATCGTTTTTTGAAAAAATTCCAAGCATTATTTTTGTCTTTGACCGGCTTTGCCAAACGGCTCATACTCAGGTCATCACTAGATTATTCCTCGTCGTTGTCCTCTTTGGCTGATGCATCGGAGCTGGCAGCGGATTCTGCCTGCCGGTTTTTCAGCTGAGCGTCGGTAAGTAACTCTGTGGGGATGGAAACGGCAAGCTCGGCGGGGATGTCCTGCGGCAGCTCGTGGAACTCCACTTTCTTATCTGTATTGCTGACAGATACATGGAAGTTCATCGTACCCTTTTCGAGAATCTTTCGGAGAGCGTCTTGCTCTGCATCAGCAGTCAATGTCTGGGGATTCTTTTTCAGATAAATTTGGATGAAGTCGGTAACATCGGCATTAATGTCGGAGATTATGCCCTTCGTCGTATCCTGTCTGACAAATATCTCTCTCGGCTGGATGCTCTGACGGAATTCGGGCGTGAATTCGGGTACAGTGACGAGTCCGATGGGCGAGATGACAGAGAAAAGAAGCTCGGCCATGGGCAACTGATTAACGGCGAGAACCGTCGTCCGTCCCTTAGGGGTCTCGTTGAGACACTGAGCGGTTTTATTATCGGCAAAGAGCTCCTGAAGACCGCAGTCCTCAGCCAGAGCCTTGGTGAGGCCGTTCAGGGGCATTACTTTCCAACTGTCGCCGTTTCTGATGATGCCGGAGAAGCTGCTGTCGTCCCGCATGATGTAGTAGGGAATGGTAACAGTAGTCTCCTGACCGGCAATGATGGTGGTCTTTTGGATGCTGCCTTCCCAGAAAGCTTTGCTGCCCTGTGCATGAGCGGCAATGATATTGTCAGCGGTGTAGAGGATGCGGTCGTTTTGATTCACAGCGGTGAAGGAAATGTGGAGCTTGCAGCGAGGAATGATGAGCGTCTGAGCAGCATTATCCCGAAGCAGCTGGCAGGTGGTGTTGAATGTCTCCTTCTTAGGGGCAGCGGCCTCAGTCTGACCGGTATAGATTGCCCCGGTAAGAATGGTACCGGCAGCCAGCAGAGAAAAATATTTATACAGTGATTTTTTCATGATGGTTCCTTTCTTAATGTGCAGTTGCTTCGTCAAATTATAACCGCAATAAGGCGGTAATTCAAGGCATTTTGCCGTTGATTTGTTGTCTAACCGGGCGATTTAGGTTATAATCTCAAGGACGAATTGATTGAATTTAATGGGACTGGGGGTTTCCCCTAAGTCCCCTTTTGGCGTTTTATCTGAAAGGATAACATACTTATATGAAAGCTTTCTTTGAAGAGCTTCTTAAGGACAGCTCGGTTGAGCGAGTCAAAGAAGCCTTTTTGTCCGGTGGAAAAGCCGGCATGATATACGGTCTGTCAGGCTCTGCAAAGCATGCCATATTCTCTGCCTGCTATCAGGAGGAGCCGAGACCGGTAGTTGTCGTCGTCCACAACCGGGAGTACCTGAAGGCATGGCGTGATGATTTACTGTCACTCATGCCTACAGCGGCAGTGACGGAGCTGCCGGAGACCGATGTGGCCAATATACGTGCTGCTGCTGCCAGCGGTGACACGGGAGCCCGGCGAATGGAGGCGCTGGGACGACTGGCAAGGAAAGCACCGGGCTTCGTATTAGCGGAAATAACTTCGCTGGCGCAGAAGGATATTTCCTGCGCTGATTTCCAACGGCTCAGCGTTTCACTGCGGCTTGGAGATGAGTTCGGCCGAGAGAAGCTCTTGGAGCGGCTGGTAAATCTCGGTTATGAGCCGGCAGCGGAGGTAGAGCGAATCGGTGACTACAGCCTTCGCGGCGGTATTATTGATATTTTCCCTATCAATGCAGCGAATCCTATACGCGTCGAATTTTTTGATGATGAGATAGACTCACTGCGCAGTTTCGATATCGAGACGAAGCGGTCATTGAAGAATCTGGCCGAGGCGACAATACTTCCTATTGCAGTCGGGGATAATGATGTAGCTTCTCCGGTGCTGTCATACCTTGAGGAAAAATCGACGGTTATTTTTGATGAGCCCAATCGCCTCATTGAAGAATTGAAGCGGCGTAAGAAAGAGAATCCGGAGCTGGCTGACCATTATTTCTCATGGGAAGAGATTGTGGCAGCCGGGGCAAAGACTGCGGAAATGTTTACTGCCCTGCTGCCGCAGAAGGTGGCGGCGGTGGAGCCGGATGAGCTTGTCAGCGTGAATGTCCGTCAGGTGGCACCTTATCGTCAGCAGCTTGATTTGCTGGCGGAGGATATGGGTGCCTGGCGCAAAATGAATTCTACGGTTGTCTTTTTCTGCGGCAATGACAAGAAGGCTGATGCTCTGGCGGATATTCTGGGGAGCTACAGCAGGTCCTTCGCTCGGGACAACAATCCGGACAGTATCGGTCCGGACAAAGCTGTAATAACTACCAGAACGATAGCGGAGGGCTTTGAGCTGTCCGGCGGCAAGCTTATTCTTGTGGCAGAGAAGGAACTGTTCGGTCGGAAGCGGAATGTTCGACAGAGAATGAGTTCGGCTAACGCCGGAGAGCGTATCCGCCATTTCCGCGATATTAAAATTGGAGACTATATCGTCCATGTAAACCACGGTATCGGAAGATATATCGGGGTCAAGACGATGGAGGTAAGCGGTGTAAAGCGTGACTATCTCCATATTCAGTATGCCGGCGAAGATAAGCTCTTTGTTCCGACAGATCAGGTACAGTATCTGCAGAAATATATTGGCGCTGAGGGAGAAACACCGAAGCTGTCAAAGATAAGCTCGCAGGAATGGGAAAGGGCAAAGGCGAAGGCCAGAGCCTCGGTTGAGGATATTGCCGAAGAGCTGCTGAAGCTTTACGCCGAGCGAGAGGCAAGAGGCGGAATAGCCTTTTCCCCGGATACAACTTGGCAGCAGGAGTTTGAGGAGGCTTTTCCCTTCGAGGAGACCGCCGACCAGCTACGGGCTATTGAGGAAATCAAGGCAGATATGGAGCGGTCGAAGCCAATGGAAAGGCTGCTCTGCGGTGATGTAGGCTTCGGCAAGACTGAGGTGGCTATCAGGGCAGCCTTTAAGGCGGTAATGAGCGGCTATCAGGTGGCGGTTCTGGTACCTACTACGGTACTGGCGCAGCAGCATTATCAGACCTTCAGTGAGCGCTTCGGTAATTTCGGCCCGATGGTGGATGTTATCTGCCGTTTCCGCACCCCGAAGGAGCAAAAGCAGACGGCAGCGAAAACGGCTGCCGGACAGGTTGATGTCCTTATCGGTACTCATGCCATCCTGAATAAGAGAAAGGTTTCCTTTGACAAGCTGGGACTGCTCATCGTAGATGAAGAACAGCGTTTCGGCGTAAAGCAAAAGGAGAAGATAAAATCTCTGGCGGCCGGTATTGATGTGCTGACTCTTTCGGCTACACCGATACCGAGAACGCTTCACATGTCGCTGACCGGGGCGAGGGATATGAGCCTCATAGAGACGCCGCCGGCTGACCGCTATCCTATCCAGACCTATGTGGTGGAGGACAGCGACGAGCTGCTGGCGACGGCTATTCGCCGAGAGCTGCAGCGAGGGGGACAGGTCTACTTCGTATACAATCGGGTGGCGACCATCGACAGAATGCGCCGCCGTCTGTTGGAGCTGGTTCCGGAAGCGAGAATAGAAATCGGTCACGGGCAGATGGGTGAGGATTTGCTGGAAGGCGTGATGATGGATTTCTATGAAGGAAAGTTCGATGTCCTTCTGGCTACCAGTATTGTAGAAAACGGTCTTGATGTGGCCAATGCCAATACGATGATTGTATATGATGCAGACCGCTTCGGACTCTCACAGCTGTATCAGATGCGAGGACGGGTAGGGCGCTCCTCCCACATGGCATTTGCTTATTTTGTCTATCGTCGTGATAAGGTTCTCACTGAGCAGGCTGAAAAGCGGCTGATGGCCATGAAAGAATTTGCTGAGCTGGGAGCGGGCTTCCGCATTGCCATGCGCGATTTGGAGCTGCGCGGGGCAGGAAACCTGCTGGGAGCAGAGCAGCACGGCCACATTGCCGGTGTCGGCTTTGAAATGTACTGCCAGATGCTTGAAGAGGCTATCAATACTCTTCGCGGCGGCAAGCCGGCCGAGGTACAGCCGGATCCGGTACTGTCTCTCTCTGTAGAGGCATACATTGACGGTGGCTACATTGATGATGCTATGCATAAGATAGAAATATATCAGAGGATAGCATCATTGCGGCGGCTGGATCAGGTAGATTATCTGCTGGATGAGCTTATCGACCGATTTGGCGAGTCGACAGCGCCGGTAATGGAGCTGCTGGAGGTAGCCAGACTGAAGATAACAGCCAGAGACCTCAGCATAAAGAATATAATGCAGAAGGAAGACCGGCTGGAAATAGTATTCCTGCCGAATCCCAAGTGCGCTGGAGAGAATATCGTTGCTCTGGTCAATGAATTCGGCTATCGGGCAAAGCTGCTGCCGCGGGATATGCTGCTGAGGATAAAGCTGACAGAAAATGACAGGAAAGATATCATGAAATTCCTGAAGCGAGTGATAAATATTTTGTCGGGAAATAAATCGGAGGTCAAATGATGGGTAGTATCACTATAGTTGGCTTGGGCCCCGGACGCCCCGGCCTTCTCACCATGGAAGTGTGGGAAATGCTGAAAAACGCTCAGCATCTTATCATCCGAACCGGAAAGCATCCGACAGTCGAGGCTGTGGTGGAGCAGGGCATAGAGTTTACCACGTATGATTCCTTGTACGAAAGTGCCGAGAGCTTTGAGGCTCTTTACGAGAGTATAGCTGGTGACGTTATTGCTCAGGCTGAGTCAGGCAGGGATATCGTCTATGCTGTGCCGGGCAGTCCTCTGGTGGCCGAGCGGACGGTAGTTCTCATCAGAGAGAAGCTGTCCGGGAGGACTGATGGGCCGAATCTGGCTATCATACCGGGCATGAGCTTTGCTGAGGTAATGTACTCGCGACTGGGCATCGACCCAATCGACGGACTAACGATAATAGATGCTATGGATCTCAGCCGTCTTCCGGAAGAATGGCCGACCGGTCTTATCGTTACGCAGATATATGATGGTATGACTGCCTCGGAAGCTAAACTGTCTCTGATGGAGCTGCTGCCTGACGACTATGAAGTGGTTTATACTCACAACCTGGGACTGGATGATGAGTCCATCAGACGCATCCCTCTATACGAGCTGGACAGACAGCCGGATATCGACCATCTCACCAGTCTCTATGTCCCGCCTTTGAAGAAGCCGGTGACATTTGAGCTGAGTCCGCTGGTAGAGGTGATGAAAACCCTGCGTTCACCTGTTGGCTGTCCCTGGGATATTGCCCAGACGCACGAGAGCCTGCGGCGCAATCTCATCGAGGAATGCTACGAGGTAATCGAAGCCATTGAGGCGCAGGATAAGCATGGCCTCTGCGAGGAGCTTGGCGACCTTCTTATGCAGATAGTATTCCATGCCCGTATGGCAGAGGAAGCCGGCTTCTTTGATATGCAGGATGTCATCGATGAGATAACCGAGAAGCTTATTCGCCGTCATCCTCATGTATTCGGTGAAGTATCGGTTGCCGATGCCGCAGAAGTGCTGGTGAACTGGGATGAGATAAAGAAAAAGGAGAAGCCGGAAAGAAAGTCCGCTATCGACGGCATTCCCGTTCAGCTTCCGGCGCTTATTTATGCTGAGAAGGTTCAGCATAAGGCGGCTAAGGTCGGCTTTGACTGGGATGAGATAGGCCCGGTTTGGGACAAATGTGCTGAAGAGATAGCTGAGCTGAAGGAAGCTGTAGCGGAAAAAGATGCCGACCATATCGAGGATGAATTTGGCGATCTGGTCTTTGCCATCGTTAATTTGGCCAGATTCCTGAAAGTAGATCCGGAGCTTGCCCTGCGCAGAGCAAATAAGAAATTTGCCCGCCGGTTTAAGGTCGTAGAACAGAAAGTCATGGACTCCGGTAAAGAATGGAGCAAGTACGACCTGCCACAGCTGGATAAGTTCTGGGAGGAAGCAAAGCGGCTTGAGAGGGGAGAAACGGTATGAGAGGCAATCGGAAAGTTGTCCTCGTTACCGGCGGAAGCTCCGGTATCGGATTGGTAGTAGCAAAGCGATTTGCAGCTAATGGCTACAGGGTGATGATTGCAGGACGCCAGCCGGAAAAGGGATCTGAAGCGGTGCGGGAGATAGCAGCCTGCTGTGTCGGGGGAGAGGAAGATGTCAGATTCTTCTCTGTCGATATTCGTAACTCGTCCAAGTGCAAGCATCTGGTGACAGAGGCGGAGGAATGCTTCGGTCGTCTGGATGTGCTGGTGAACTCAGCCGGCATATACAGGGAAGGCGCAGCGGAAGAGCTGACAGAGGAAGAATACGGAGATGTCTTTGATACAAATGTAAAAGGCACCATGTTCATGACGAAGCATGCCCTGCCGGTGCTGCGCAAAACTGGGGGGAGCATTGTCAATATCTCCTCGGACGCGGGACTTCACGGAAATTTCTTCTGCAGTCTGTACTGCGCCTCAAAGGGAGCGGTAAACCTCTTTACGAAAGCGGCAGCTCTTGAGGCGGCTCATTACGGCGTGAGAATAAATGCCGTTGCCCCCGGCGACATCAGAACGCCCCTCACGGAGGCACAGCTGATGGCTGCAGGGGAGGAGAATCGGGAGACTGCCGAAAGGGATATGGCCTCCGTGTATCCGCTGGAGAGAATCGGTGAGCCGGAGGAGGTGGCGGCATTGGTGTACTTCCTGGCTTCGCCGGAAGCGTCATTTATCACCGGAGCTGTCGTTCCCGTAGACGGCGGTCTGACAGCAGGCTGATATTTGATAGCAAAAAATTGAAAATTTATGTTGACAAGCAATAACCTAATGGATATAATACATCTTGCGTTGTTAATTCAGCGAGGAACGGCCCGGTAGTTCAGTTGGTTAGAATGCCGCCCTGTCACGGCGGAGATCATGGGTTCAAGTCCCATTCGGGTCGCCATTTTTGCGGAAATAGCTCAGTTGGTAGAGCACCACCTTGCCAAGGTGGGGGTCCCGGGTCCGAGTCCCGTTTTCCGCTCCATCGGCGACATAGCCAAGTGGTAAGGCCGAGGTCTGCAAAACCTCTATTCCCCAGTTCGACTCTGGGTGTCGCCTCCAGTCGATTCAGGTCGTTGCAAATGCAGCGACCTTTTTTGTTTCTCATTTCAGATGAGGCCGGAGGCGAAATAAAAAAAACATTTGCAAATAGCATTAGGTTGTGTTATAGTATTCGGGTGTGTGGGTGGTCCGCTGGACGGAGAGAAGAGTCCTCTGCCAAGAACGCCCTTAAGTAGGAGGAAAAGAAATGACCATCATCGAAGCACTGGAAAAAGAACAGCTCAGAGACGACATCCCTGAATTTGCACCCGGCGACACCGTCCGCGTCCATGTAAAGGTCGTGGAAGGCAGCCGTGAGCGTGTTCAGGTATACGAAGGCGTTGTTATCGGTCGTCAGGGTTCCGGCGTTCAGGAAATGTTCCGCGTCCGTCGTATTTCTTACGGCGTAGGCGTAGAGCGTCTCTTCCCGGTTCACTCCCCGCGCCTTGCCAAGATCGAAGTTGTTCGCCGCGGTAAGGTTCGTCGTGCGAAGCTCTACTATCTGCGTCAGCGCACCGGTAAAGCAGCTCGCATCAAGGAACGCGTATAACACCATTGATCGGGGGCTTTCCAGCCCCCGATTTTTCATTTTAGGAGGAAATTATGGGCTCTTTGGGAGAAGAAATCAAAGACTGGGTCGTGTCTATTATCATTGCGGTAGTCATGGCACTCTTTATCCGCCATTTTGTGGTGGAACCATATCTGGTTGACGGCCCGTCTATGCGTCCGACCCTTGACCATGCACAGCGCCTCGTTGTAAATAAGTTCATCTATCGTTTCCGGGCTCCGGAAAGGGACGAAATACTTATTTTCAAGTATCCGAAGGATCAGAGCCGCGACTTCATCAAGCGCGTAATTGCGATTCCCGGCGATACTATCGAAATAAGGGACGGCAATGTATTCGTAAATGAAAAGCTCCTGACCGAGAATTACATTCTCAGCAAGACCCGCGGCAATTATCCGAAATCGGTAGTTCCCGAAGGACATATCTTCGTCATGGGTGACAATCGAAATAACTCCGAGGACAGCCGTTTCAAGGATGTGGGTTTCGTTCCCTATGACCTCATCAAGGGTAAAGCTATGATGGTATTCTGGCCGTTTAATTCCTTCAAGACTCTGCCGTGATTTTGGAAAAACGGTTGAAAAATCTGTGATTGAGTGGTAGAATTCATACAACTTAATACGAATCTTTGGGGCGGGGCGAAATTCCCCACCGGCGGTAAAGCCCGCGAGCCCATCTTTGATGTGCATGATTCGGTGAAATTCCGAAGCCGACAGTATAGTCTGGATGAGAAAAGATTTTTACGGCGTCAGGCCGTTGCTTTTGATTTATTTGCCCCGTCTTTACTGGCGGGGCTTTTTCATTATTCAGCGGTTCTTTAAACCTCAATAACTGGTGGGGGGAAGATAATGCACGACGAGAAATATATGCAGCTGGCTCTCCAGTATGCAGGGTTTGCGGAGGGAAGGACTTCGCCGAATCCTCTGGTGGGAGCAGTAATCGTCAAGGAGGGGCGTATTGTCGGTGCCGGTTGGCACCGTAAAGCCGGTACGCCTCATGCAGAGATTCATGCCCTGAATATGGCGGGAGAGCTGGCCAAGGGAGCTACTATATATGTAACTCTGGAGCCATGTGCTCATCACGGTCGCACCGGCCCCTGCGCCGAAGCACTGGTAAAGGCCGGAATCAGCAGAGCCGTGGTCGCGGCTCTCGACCCCAATCCGAAAGTGGCGGGCAAGGGGATAGATATTCTCCGAAAGGCAGGAATAGATGTTACCGTAGGCGTATGCGAGAAGGAAGCCAAGCGGGTAATGGAAGTTTTCCTGAAGTGGATAGTGACCGGTCGTCCCTTTACTGTCTGGAAAACGGCGATGTCTCTTGACGGCAAGATTGCTACTGCCGGAGGGGAGTCCCAATGGATAACCGGTGATGAGGCAAGAGCCTGCGGGCACCGCTTGCGGGATAAATATGACGCCATAATGGCAGGAATCGGTACTGTATTGGCTGATAATCCGTCACTGACTACCCGCCTTAATGACGGAGTACAGAAGCCACTGGCTGATGGACGATGGGTAGCGGCAGCTTTGGCCGATAAGAATATTTCCCCTTCCGGACACTGCCCGGTGAGGGTAATCGTAGACAGCCTGGCTCGGACTCCTTTAGACAGCAAAGTGGTGACCGATGGAAAGGCACCGACTATAATCGCAGTAGCTCCGGCGGCTCCGGCGGAAAGAATTGCGGCATTGCGTCAGGCAGGGGCAGAGGTGCTGATGGTTCCGGCAGACCCAAAGGTGTCTGACGAGGAAGCTGCCTCGAAGGTAAACCTTACGCGCCTGATGGAAATGCTGGGCGATAAGAGCCGCGGTATCACTTCCGTATTGGTCGAGGGCGGCGGAACTCTTGCGTTCTCACTGCTGAAGGCTGGCTTGATGGATAAGGTTCATGCCTTTGTGGCACCGATGCTTATCGGCGGACAGGAAGCAAAAGGGGCGCTGGGCGGAGAAGGCTTTGAGTGTCTGGCAGATGCTCCGCAGCTGAAGGATGTAACGACTGAGATGGTCGGTAAAGATATACACATAACCGGATACATTTAAGGAAGATTTATGTTTACAGGGTTGATAGAAGAAGTCGGCACAATAAAGCGTGTGGACAAATCGGCAGGAAAGATATATATTGCGGCTCAGCTGATACCGAATGATGACCATGGCAGGAAACTTGCCGTGGGTGACAGTGTGGCGGTGAACGGCGCCTGTCTGACGGTTGTTGATTTTAATTCGACGGGTTTTACCGCAGATGTCATGCCGGAGACATTTCGCCGCACAGGATTAGGGGAACTTACAGCAGGAAGCCCGGTTAATCTTGAGCGGGCGATGGCAGCGGACGGACGATTCGGCGGTCACATCGTATCGGGTCATGTGGATGGCTGCGGCACGATTACTGACATCGAGGATGAGGGAAATGCTGTTCTTATCACCATAAGAGCTGGTGAGAACCTTCTTCGCCAAATTGCCGAGAAGGGCAGTATTGCGATTGACGGTATAAGTCTCACAGTAGCGAAGGTCAGCAGCAGTGATTTCACTGTTTCGCTTATCCCCCATACCAGAAAGATGACAAATCTTAGCATCCGTAAGGTGGGCGATAAGGTCAATCTGGAGACTGATGTGCTGGCAAAATACGTGGAAAGACTGCTGTCATTCGGCGGTAGGCCGGCTGAAAATAAAAAATCTTCCATCACTCGGGCATTTTTGGCCGAGAATGGATTTTAGGAGTGAATGAAATGGCTTTTGCCACAGTAGAAACTGCAATCGACGATATAAAGAACGGCCGCATGGTCGTAGTCGTCGATGATGAAGACAGAGAGAATGAAGGCGACATTATTGTCGCGGCCGAGACTGTCACCCCGGAGCAGATAAATTTTATGGCCACCTACGCCAAAGGACTTATCTGCATGCCAATCGATGGTGAGGCTCTTGACCGTCTGGAGATTGGCCAGATGGTGCCGAACAATACAGATAATCACGAGACGGCCTTTACCGTTTCGGTTGATGCTTATGATACTACTACCGGCATTTCGGCCTTTGAACGCTGTCAGACGGTAAAGAAGTTCCTTGACCCTACGGCGAAGCCGGCCAGCTTCCGCCGCCCCGGTCATGTTTTCCCGCTTCGTTCTGTTCCGGGTGGTGTCCTTCGTCGGGCCGGACATACGGAAACAACGACCGATTTGGCCAGACTGGCGGGATTTTATCCCTGTGGTCTCTGCTGTGAGATAATGGCAGATGACGGGAACATGATGCGCACGCCGGAGCTGATGAAGTTTGCTGAAAAGCACGGACTTCACATCATCACAGTTCAAGCTCTTATTGAGTATAGAAAGCGGACTGAGACGCTGGTAAAACAGATTGCCGATGTGGACTTCCCAAGCCGCTACGGTCATTTCCGAATCAAGGCCTTTGAGAACAGCCTTGATAACAAGTGCCATCTGGCAATCATCAAGGGAGATATCGAAGGCAAAGAGAATGTACTTGTCCGAGTCCACAGCGAGTGCCTTACCGGCGATGCTCTCGGCTCCATGCGCTGTGACTGCGGCGACCAGCTGCAGCGGGCACTTACTCAGATTGAGAAGGAAGGTCAGGGCGTAGTCCTCTACATGCGTCAGGAAGGGCGCGGCATCGGTCTGGCGAATAAGATGCGGGCATATGCGATACAGGACGAAGGGAAGGATACTGTTGAGGCTAATATTCTGCTGGGCTTTAAAGCAGACCTCCGGGATTATGGAATCGGGGCTCAGATATTGGCGGAGCTGGGACTTTCTACTATTCGCCTCATGACAAACAATCCGGCTAAGCGAGCCGGGCTGGAGGGCTACGGCCTGACGATTACCGAGCGTGTTCCCATCGAGATAGATGCAACTCCCTATGATGCGAAGTATCTGGTAGTCAAGCGCGAAAAGATGGGTCATCTTTTAGATAAGAAATGAGCAGAATACGACAGGAGGAATAATCATGGCAAACATTATTGAAGGGAAATACAACGGCGAAGGTCTCTGCATTGGCATCGTTGCCTCTCGCTTTAATGAATTCATCACTAATAAGCTTGTAGGCGGTGCGCTGGACACGCTGAAGCGTCACGGCGTTGAAGATGATGACATCGATATTGCTTGGGTACCCGGTGCTTTCGAGATTCCGCTGATAGCGAAGCGTATGGCAGCCTCCGGCCGCTATGATGCTGTTATCTGTCTCGGTGCTGTCATCCGTGGAGCTACTACTCACTACGACTACGTATGTGCCGAGGTCTCCAAAGGGATAGCTCAGGTCGGCATGAATACCGATGTTCCGGTGCTCTTCGGCGTTCTCACCACTGAGAATATCGAGCAGGCTATCGAGAGAGCCGGTACAAAGGCTGGCAACAAGGGCAGTGACTGTGCTATGGCTGCGCTGGAGATGGCCGGACTGATGGAAGAGTTTGATGACATCGAGGATGAGGCAGACGGCTATTTCGATTTTGAAGAAGATGCCGAAGCAGCCGAAAAAGATGATGATAACCCGATTAAAATAGTAGATTGATTGTAAAAGGCTATAGGGGATAAGATATGGATCAACTCGTAAAAGCTACGGCCGGAGATGTGCGCATATACGCAGCCGTTACCACCGACCTGGTAGCGGAAGGTGCCAGACGCCATAACTGCAGTGCACTGGCGACGGCGGCTCTTGGCCGTACCATGACAGGTGCTCTGCTCATGGCAGCAAATCTGAAAAATCAGGAAGCTATTACGCTGTCCTTCAACGGCAACGGACCGCTGGGACGAGTAGTAGCTGATGCAAATAACAACGGTTTCGTCCGTGGCTATGTTCAGCATCCCAAGGTGGAGCTGCCGCTTACCAATGGCAAGCTTTCGGTTGGACAGGGAATTGGCAGCGGTCTTGTTACTGTCAGCCGCTTCACCGGAATCGGCGACCCGCAGACCGGCAGCGTGGAGATACTCAGCGGAGAGATAGCGGAGGATTTGACTCGCTATCTGTTCTACTCTGAGCAGACTCCCTCGGCTGTTTCTCTTGGTGTGCTGGTGGATACCGACCTGTCTGTACTGGCAGCCGGCGGCTTCATCGTGCAGCCCCTGCCGGAGGCAAGCGACGATACGATTGCTTGTCTGGAGGAAAACATAGGGAAGCTGAAGCCGGTATCTCAGATGGTAAAGGATGGCATGACTCCGAAGGAAATAATCGCCGCTGTCCTTGAAGGATTCGGCGATATAGAATACATGACGACTACTGACCTGGCGTTCAAGTGTCAGTGTTCCAGAGTCCGTACCGAAGATATGCTGGTAGCTCTGACTCCCGCCGACAGGAAGTCGCTTATCGCTGACGGACAGGCTGAGGTCTGCTGCACCTTCTGCGGAGAGAAGTATCAGTTCAGCAAGGAAGACCTGATTATCATTGATAATGTGGCCAAAAAGCTGGCTGAAATGCGGGCAAAAGAAGCAAAGAAATAGAATAGGCAAGGCAATTAGGCACTTTGAGAAATTTTTCATCCCGATGGATTACAATTACCCAGTCCATCGGGATTTTTTATTGGAATATCCTTGAAAATTGACATATATAGCGATTTTAATGTAAAATGACAGTTTAGGAAAAGGAGAGTGTGAAGTGTCTGATAATCCTGAATACCTTATAGCCTTTGGTATTGCTTTGGCTGTTTCTCTTTTTATAACTCCCGGCGTAATGTGGCTGGCCGGTCGTACCGGCGCTTATGATGCCCCTGATGCCCGCAAGGTGCATGAGCATCCGATTCCCCGTATCGGCGGACTGGGTATATATGTTGCTTTCATGGCGTCCGTACTGCTGGTAAACAGCATTTACGGCAGGCTGTCGGAGATAGAACAGGGCGTGCTGGGAATACTTGCCGGCGGCTCGGTCATCGTTCTCGTTGGCCTCATTGATGATTATAAAAACTTGCCGGCGAAGGTAAAACTGCTTGGGCAGATTGCAGCAGCAGCGGTTACCGTCGTTCTTTTTGATGTTCGTATAGACTTTATTACCGACCCTTTCGGCGATTATATTTACCTTGAATTTTTAGCGATACCGGCAACTATCTTCTGGATGGTTGGCATCACAAATACGGTAAACCTTATAGACGGACTGGACGGTCTGGCCGCCGGTGTGGCAACCATCGCTTCGATGACTATATTCCTTGTGTCTCTGCAGTTTGGCTTTGAGCCGATTGCTGTACTGACAGCGGCTCTTGCCGGCTCCGCTTTTGGTTTCCTCTATTACAATTTTAACCCGGCGCGCATATTCATGGGAGATACAGGGAGCATGTTCTTGGGCTTCATTTTGGCCGGAATTTCGGTTATTGGTGCAGTGAAGAGCGCGGCTACTATTGCGCTTATCGTGCCGATTCTGGCGCTGGGGCTGCCTATTCTGGATACTACTTTTGCCATCGTTCGGCGCAAGCGGGCCGGTGTGCCTATTTTTAAGCCGGACAGAGGACATCTCCATCATCGCCTGCTTGATCGTGGGTTCTCCCAGCGACAGGCGGTACTTCTCATGTATGTTATCAGCGCATTGCTGGGATTGGCTGCTATTGCGCTGACTGAGGTTGATACCACTACGGCGGCTGTCATTTTCGTGATAGTTGTTTCTGCTGTGCTGTACGGAGCCCGACGCATCGGGATTCTGCGAATGAATGAGTAATATTGTCAAGAGAAAACGAGAGAGAAATTATGGACAAGAAGCTTAAAGTAATGACCGTTTTCGGTACTCGGCCGGAAGCAATAAAGATGGCTCCGGTCGTATTGGAGCTGATGAAGCATCCCGATGAAATAATTCCGGTCACTACCGTTACCGCTCAGCATCGGGAGATGCTTGATCAGGTACTGAATCTTTTTAATATTAAGCCGGATTATGACCTGGATATCATGGCGGCTGGGCAGACTCTCTTTGATATTACCAGCCGGGCAATGAACGGTCTTGATAAGGTGCTCAAAGAAGAGAAACCGGATATAGTTCTTGTTCATGGTGATACTACCACCACTTTCGCCGGTGCTCTGGCCGCTTATTACCATCAGATTGCCGTAGGTCATGTAGAGGCCGGCCTCAGGACGCAAAATAAGTATTCTCCTTTCCCGGAAGAAATGAATCGTCACCTTACCGGAGCGATTGCTGACCTTCATTTTGCGCCGACGTCCACTTCTGAGCAGAATCTTTTGCAGGAGAATATCGCCGAGGATAAGATATTCGTTACCGGCAATACAGTTATTGATGCACTCCATCATACTGTAAACAACGAATTCTCTTTCAACGACGAGCAACTGAAAGACATTGATTTTGAAGGTCGCCGTATCGTGACGGTGACGACTCACCGCCGTGAAAACCTTGGTGAGCCGATGCGCCATGTGTATAAGGCGATTAAGTCTCTTATTGACGAGTTTGATGATATTGAGGTAGTTTTCCCGGTTCACCGCAATCCGGGTGTCCGAGCAGTAGTAAATGAAGAGCTGGGCGGCGTAGAGCGGGTACATCTTATCGAGCCTCTTGATTATGAGCCGTTTGCAAATCTGATGCATCGGTCTACCATCATTCTTACCGATTCCGGTGGAGTGCAGGAGGAGGCTCCGGCGCTCGGAAAGCCGGTACTGGTGCTCCGCGATACCACTGAGCGGCCGGAGGCTGTGGCTGCCGGTACTGTTAAGCTGGTTGGAACGAACCTTGAGGCTGTCTATCAGGAGGCAAAGCGTTTGCTTTCAGACGAGGCAGAGTACAGGAAAATGGCAGAATCCTGCAATCCATACGGAGATGGAGAGGCTGCCCGACGCATAGTTGAAGCACTCCTGTATCATTATGGATATTCTCAGAAAGCGCCTGACCGCTTCGGAGAATGAGTTTGTCTTTGTATCAGCAATACATTGTTTTTTATAGATAGCATAAGAGATATCGGAGGTTATAGATATGTGCGGTATCGTAGGATATATCGGCAGCAATGAAGCTGCAAAGTTCCTCATTGAAGGACTGACCAAGCTGGAATACAGAGGATACGACTCTGCCGGCATTGCCGTATTTAACGGCGAAGGAATCCGCGTAGAGAAGAGTGAAGGAAAGCTGGCAAATCTCAAGGCAAAAATTGCCGGAGACATGCCGGCAGGCAATATCGGTATCGGTCATACCCGTTGGGCTACTCATGGTGGCCCCTCCGATGTAAACTCCCATCCTCATACCGATTGCCATGGTGATTTCGCCGTAGTTCACAACGGTATTATTGAGAACTACATGGCTTTGAAGGAAGGCCTTATTGAACGCGGTCATGAATTCAAGTCGGAGACAGATACCGAGGTAGTCGCTCACCTGATGGAGGAGGCCTACGAGGCCTGCGGCGGTGATTTCAAGGCAGCTGTTAAGCATGTATTGAAGCAGATAAGCGGCTCCTATTCTCTGGTATTCTTGTCTCGCCGTGACCCGGATATGCTCATCTGCACCAAGCAGGATAATCCGCTGGTAATTGGTTTGGGCAACGGAGAGAATTTCATCGCCTCCGATATTCCGGCAATCATCAATCGCACCCGCCGTACCTACATCATTGCCGATGGCGAGATCGCCTTCGTCAAGAAGGATTCTATCTGGGTAGAGAACAGGAACGGCGAGCCCATTACCAAGAAAGTATTTGAGGTAAACTGGAATGCAGAAGCAGCCGAAAAGGGCGGCTATGAGCATTTCATGCTGAAAGAGATACATGAACAGGCTAAAGCTATCCGCAATACTCTGACGAAGCGTATTGCTGCGGACAACAGCGGTATCGTTCTCGATGAGCTGAAGTGGACCACCGAATTCCTCAGCTCCTTTAAGAAAGTGTTCATCGTAGCTTGCGGTACGGCATACCATGCCGGTCTTGTAGGCAAATACTACATTGAAAAGCTGGCTCGTATACCGGTTGAGTGTGACATTGCCTCTGAGTTCCGCTATCGTCAGCCTATCATTGACGACCAGACTCTCACTATCGTGGTAAGTCAGTCCGGTGAGACCAGTGATACGCTGGCTGCTCTGAAAGAGGCTAAGCGGCTTGGCTCTCATACTTTGGCAGTAACCAATGTCGTCGGCTCCTCCGTTGCCCGTGAGGCAGACCAGACTATCTATACCTGGGCCGGCCCGGAGATTGCTGTTGCCTCCACCAAGGCATACACCACTCAGCTTATCGTAATGCTGATGCTGGCTCTCTATATGGCTCAGCTGAAGCAGTCAGTTGAAGCCGACCGTCTCAAAGAAGTAATAGCCGGTCTGAGAAACATCCCGGCGCAGATAAATGAGACCCTTGAAGATACCGAGCCCATCAAGATGTTTGCAGTCAAGTACGCAAATGTTGAGGATGCTTTCTTCATCGGCCGTCTCCTTGACTACTATGTAGCGCTGGAAGGCTCTCTGAAGCTGAAGGAGATATCCTACATTCATGCAGAGGCCTATGCTGCCGGTGAGCTGAAGCATGGCCCGCTGGCCCTCATTATGCCCGGCGTTCCCATTGTAGCAATCGCTACTCAGAAGAGCGTATATGAAAAGACCGTCTCCAACATCAAGGAGATGAAGGCGAGAGGTGCCGTTGTTATCGGTATTTCCTCTCAGCAGGACAATGAGCTGGTTAAATATGTTGACTACGTTATCAGAGTACCGGAAGCCGATGAGCTGCTGAATCCGCTGCTGACGGTCATCCCGCTGCAGCTTCTTGCCTACTACGTAGCTATCGCCCGCGGAAATGATGTAGATAAGCCGAGAAATCTTGCAAAATCAGTAACGGTTGAGTAAAATTTTTCTTGCATACAATATTTCCGTGTGATATAATTCTTCGCGGTGTTAAAAACGCACGTCGGTCTATGGTCGCCCTGTGCCCTGCGATAAAATGCGTGTAGGGTAAAGCGGCTGCACAAAATTTATGAGTATTTCGGATCGACGGAGGAAAAACAGGAGGTGCACCACATTATGGCAATGGTATCCATGAAACAGCTTCTCGAGGCCGGTGTTCATTTTGGTCATCAGACTCGTCGCTGGAACCCGAAGATGGCAAAGTACATCTTCACCGAGCGCAACGGTATCTACATCATCGATCTGCAGAAGACCGTTCGCAAAGTTGATGAGGCTTACAACTTCATGCGCGATGTAGCTAAGGAAGGCAAGACCGTCCTCTTCGTCGGCACCAAGAAGCAGGCTCAGGAGTCCATCAAGGACGAGGCCATCAAGGCTGGCATGAGCTATGTTAACGAGCGCTGGCTCGGCGGCATGCTCACCAACTTCAAGACCATTCAGCTCCGCATTCGTCGCCTGAAGGAACTTGAGCAGATGGAAGCTGAGGGCGTGTTCGAAGTCCTCACCAAGAAGGAAGCTCAGAAGCTCCGTCACGAGATGGAGAAGCTCGAGAAGTATCTCGGCGGCATCAAGGAAATGAATCGTCTCCCGGGCGCTCTCTTCGTAGTAGACCCCCGCAAGGAGCGTATCGCTGTTTCCGAAGCTCGCAAGCTCAATATCCCCATCGTAGGTATCGTTGATACCAACTGCGATCCGGATGAGATTGACTATGTAATTCCGGGCAACGATGATGCTATCCGCGCCGTTCGTCTCCTTACCGGCCGCATGGCTGATGCTGTTATCGAAGGCCGTCAGGGTCTTACCGAGACCAGCGCTGATGCTGCTGCAGCTGAGAAGGCTGAAGCTGACGAATAATATTCGCCCATAACAAATGAAATGATTTTAGGGGTAAGGGAGGTTATCCCTTGCCCCTGTTTTATAGGAGGAAAAATCATGGCACAGATTACCGCTGCAATGGTTAAAGACCTGCGTGAGACTACCGGCGCAGGCATGATGGACTGCAAAAAAGCCCTGGCTGCCGTAGATGGCGACAAGGAAAAGGCTATTGACTGGCTCCGCGAGAAGGGCATGGCTGCTGCTGCAAAGAAGGACAGCCGCGTAGCTGCTGAGGGTGCTTGCGTATCCTACATTCATGCCGGCGGCAAGATTGGCGTCCTCGTAGAAGTAAACTGCGAGACCGACTTCGTTGCTAAGACTGATGATTTCATCGAGTTTGCAAAGGATATTGCAATGCAGATTGCTGCTGCTAATCCGACCTGCATCCGTCGCGAAGAGGTTGACACCGCTGCTATCGATCATGAGCGCGAAGTTCTTCGTCAGCAGGCTCTCAACGAGGGCAAGCCGGAGAAAATCGTCGAGAAGATGGTTGAAGGCCGCCTTGAGAAGTACTACAAGGAAGTCTGCCTCATGGAGCAGCCTTTCGTTAAGGATCCGGACAAGAGCATTGAGCAGCTTGTCAAGGAGAAGATTGCTAAGATCGGCGAGAAGATTTCCATCCGTCGCTTCACCCGCTATCAGCTGGGCGAAGGCATCGAGAAGAAGGAAGAAGACTTCGCAGCTGAGGTTATGGCTCAGATTAAGTAAGTAATTAGGAGGCTGCCCGACAGATATTTGCCGGGCAGCCTTTTTTACTGCCGCGTCGGCGGTAAATTTCAGAGGATTTCCAACTGACTACAATAAAATAGTCAGGAAAATAAAGGAGATTTTCTTTCTTTGTCGAATAGTGTCATAATACATAAAATGGGGGTATCAGCTTGAGTCAGACGAAGTATAAGCGCGTGGTACTTAAACTTTCCGGCGAATCAATGGCCGGTGAGGAAAAGTTCGGCATTAATCCGGCAGTAGTCGAGGAACTGGCAAAGCAGGTAAAGCTTGTTCAGGAACAGGGAATTGAGGTCACTGTCGTTGTCGGCGGCGGCAATATTTGGCGCGGTCTTGCCGGCAGTGCAAAGGGAATGGAGCGCGCAGCAGCCGATTACATGGGTATGCTGGCTACGGTTATGAACGCTGTTGCTCTTCAGGACGCGCTGGAGAAGCTGGGCGTAGATACACGCGTTCAGAGTGCAATTGAGATGCGTGAAGTGGCCGAGCCGTACATTCGCCGCAAAGCTGTACGCCATTTAGAGAAGAATCGTGTCGTTATCTTTGCTGCCGGTACCGGCAATCCGTATTTCTCCACCGATACTACGGCAGCTCTTCGCGCAGCGGAGATTAATGCCGATGTCATTCTCATGGCGAAGAAGGGCGTCGATGGTGTATACGATGCTGATCCGAAGAAGGAGCCCAATGCAAAGAAATTTGAGACTCTTGATTATATAGAGGTTCTCCAGCGCGGACTGCAGGTAATGGATTCCACTGCCATCAGCCTTTGCATGGACAACAAGATTCAGATTGTTGTATTCAATGTAGATAAATATGAGAATATTCTGAAGGCCGCCGTCGGTGAGCCTATCGGTACTACCGTAGGAGGAAAGAATTAATGGTTTCCGGTATTATTAAGACCCACGAAGAAAAGATGCAGAAGACTCTCGATGCGCTGAAGCGAGAGTTTACCTCCCTTCGCGCCGGCCGTGCCACTCCGGCTTTGCTGGACAAAATCATGGTAGACTACTACGGCAGTCCGACTCCGGTCAATCAGGTGGCAAAGGTCTCTGTACCCGAGTCACGCATGATTGTCATTCAGCCGTGGGAGAAGCCAATGCTGAAAGAGATTGAAAAGGCTATTATGAAGTCTGACCTTGGCCTGTCTCCGAACTCTGACGGTCAGTCTATCCGTCTGGCTATTCCACCCCTTACTCAGGAGCGTCGTACCGAGCTGGTCAAGACTATCAATAAGAAAACTGAGGAAGCAAAGGTTGCCCTCCGCAATATTCGCCGCGATGTAAACGATGCCATCAAGAAGCTTGAGAAGGCAAAGGAAATCACCGAGGACGATATGGAGAAGGGTCAGAAGGACGCACAGAAAGTCGTTGATAAGTACGTGAAGCTTATCGATGAGGCTCGTGCCGCCAAGGAAACTGAGGTAATGTCCATCTGATGCCGGATAGTGCTGTAAAGAATATCGATGTCATCGGCCGACTGCTGAGTGAAGCGGAGTCAATGCTTCAGCAGTATCATGTAGGGTATACTGTTGAGCGGACACGGCCGGGAAGGGATTTTTTCCCGATAGACGAATCAAGACTGTATGTTGTCAAGCAGGTTGAGGATGAGCAAGGTTTCCTCAGACTGACTGTGGCTGCCGGTCTAAGAAGGGAGGTGTCCTGATTGGCTTATAAAATTGGTGATGCTTGCATTAAGTGCGGCTCTTGTGCTGCGACCTGCCCGGTCGGCGCAATTACTGAGGGGGATGCAAAGTACGAAATCAACCCGGATGTTTGCGTTGAGTGTGGTGCTTGTGCTGCTGGTTGCCCGGTAGAGGCTATCGAAGCTCCCTGATGCAATAGAAAGCCCCTCTCACCGCTTGGGAGAGGGGCTACTTTTATAGTTCGGATAATGTCTTTTACGGAGAAAAAATATGTGGCAGTCACTTTTCGGCAAAAATGCTGAACAAGACAACACCATTTTTGAGAAGCTGAAAGACTGCTCGCTGCCTCGCCACACCGCTATCATAATGGATGGCAATGGGCGCTGGGCCAAGTTGAGAGGTCTTATTCGCACGGCAGGACACACTGCCGGCGTTGATACGCTGCGAAATATAATAAAGACAGCCGTGGAGCTGAAGCTTGAGGCGCTGACGGTATATGCCTTCTCCACGGAAAATTGGAGGCGTCCCGCCGCTGAGGTGGATTTTTTGATGACGCTTTTTTATGATTACCTGAAAAAGGAAATCAGCGAGATGAAGCGGGATAATGTAAGGCTGCGCTTCCTCGGTCGGATAGATGAGCTGGCTCCGAGACTTCGTGACCTTGCTCATGAAGCAGTAGATGAGCTGAAGGACAATACCGGTCTGACCCTTTCCGTAGCTATGAACTACGGCGGACAGGACGAATTGCTGCGAGCAGTGCAGAAGGTCGCTGCTGTAAAACAGGAAAAAAACGGGGAAATAACCCTTGAAGATATCGAAAACAACCTTGATACTGCCGGTCTGCCGCCGGTAGATTTGGTCATTCGAACTAGCGGAGACCTGCGCCTGAGCAACTTCCTTATTTGGCAGACCGCTTATGCAGAGTTCTGGGCCACGGAGAAGAACTGGCCTGATTTTGCGCCGCAGGATTTCGCGCAGGCTTTGTATGATTACTCTCACAGAGAGCGCCGCTTTGGCGGAGTGGAGGCTGTTAAATGCTGACGAGAATTATTTCCGGTGTCATCGGCATCGGTATAGCCGCCTTTATTATTCAGACCGGGGGAATTTTATTCGCCCTGTTTTGTCTGATGCTGATGCTGGTGGGCTACCACGAGTATGTAAAGGCATTCAGGAACATTGACATGAGCCTGGCTTACTATGGGGCTATGGCGGCACTGGTTCTTATCTGGTACGGAGCATATTCGGCCGGTATCTGCGGACTCATTGCCACTGCTACCGTTGGCGTATTGATGGTGATGTCTCTGGCTGTTATCCGCTACGGAAAGTTCAATGTAGCAGAGGCTGTTACATCTACGGCCGGTGTCTGCTATCTTGGCCTGACATTGCCCTGTCTTATGCTTATTCGCTACAGCTGCGGCGGCAAAGTGGTAGAGTCGCCCTTTGGCACAATGGAGCTTGGCTGTGCACTTGTCTGGCTTACCTTTGTCGGTACATGGGCCAGCGATACATTTGCCTATTTTACCGGCTATGCCTTCGGTCGGCACAAGCTATGCCCCAATGTAAGCCCGAAGAAGACCGTCGAGGGCTTTATCGGCGGACTTGTCGGCACGTCTGCCTCGGTAGCAGCTCTTGGCTCAGCCTTTGGCTTTGACCCTGTACCGTTGGCTATTCTCGGTGTCATTCAGTCCCTTGTGGCGGCCTTGGGTGACCTGGTGGAATCGATTATCAAGCGTTATACCGGCATTAAGGATTCCGGCAATCTTATACCCGGGCACGGCGGTGTCCTTGACCGCTTCGACAGCGTTATTTTTACGGCACCTACCGTTTATTACTTCTTGTTCTTCCTGTTTGGGATTTAAGTGAAAAGAGGATTTCATGATAGAGATAAAAAAACAGAAAAATATAGCCATTCTCGGCTCTACCGGTTCTATCGGTACCCAGACTCTTGATGTGGTACGCTCTCATCCGGAGCTTTTCACAGTTAAGGCTATAGCTGCCTACGCCAGTGATGAACTGGTGGAGAAGCAGCTGGAGGAATTCCTTCCGGAGCTGGTGGTGCTGGTAGATGAGGCGGCGGCTGACAGACTGCGCCAGCGGGTAGGGGATAAATATAAGGGAAAGACCGAAATCCTTTCCGGCA
>JAZLHS010000142.1:0-22382 GCA_045616885.1 Selenomonadaceae bacterium
AGGGTACAAGCTCTCTAATATTCAGTGGCGATAGCTATGTGGATCCACCTGTTCCCATTCCGAACACAGTAGTTAAGCGCATACACGTCGAAAGTACTTGGCTGGAGACGGCCCGGGAGGATAGATAGCCGCTGATTGAAAGACCACCTGTAAGGGTGGTCTTTTTTTGCTGTTGTTTCTTTGGGGAATGTAATTGTGCATCACGCATTACTCATTACGGATTATGCATTACGCATTTTTACATTGCTGTTTCTCCTTAATTATGCTATAATGACCTCTGTTTTGGCACAGTTTTACATAAGGAGTCGTTCTTTAATGAGATATTTCTTTATTGCGTTTTTCTCAGCTCTTGTTCTTTGGTTCCTGTGGGAAGAATATCTTCAGGTAAAGAAGAACAATGTGGTTCGTCGTCTCATCGAGAAATATGTCCCGAAGGATCGGCAGGATAAGAAGATGCCTGAGGATACGGATGTCACTGAGCTCATTGATGAGATGTACGATTTTGCTTCCCATGACCGGAAGCTTGGCCCCATCGTCAGAAAGTATGGCGCTACGCGCGATGATTTTGATGTTCTCTTTCACCGCCTTCTTTATCTTGGCAACTTCCGCAAGATAAACCGTTTCGTCCCCATCAATTCATTCTTTTATGTTAATTCCTTGACGACGCTTTTGCGTGACGGGGATAAACTGGATGATCATACTTTGACTCATAAGATGTTTGACTATTTCCATATTTAAGTGTATAATACGTCTTGTAGCTTGTGAGCTGCAATTTAATATGGGCGATTAGCTCAGCTGGGAGAGCGCCTGCCTTACAAGCAGGATGTCAGCAGTTCGAACCTGTTATCGCCCACCACTTAAAAAGAAACCGGCCGATGCCTTTAGAGGCGTCAGCCGGTGTTTTGTTTTGCGCTTATTCCGGTAGAATACTTGGTTTCTCCGATACGGTAGAGAGGACTACAATAGTCTGTGTCTTTACTACGCCGGGGAAATTTTTTATTCTTGCCAGCAGGCGGGCAAGGGTGGAAGTGTTTTCGGTAACGACCTTTATCAGGTAGTCGAAGTCGCCGGTGATGTAATAGCAGGCGGTGACTTCACCCTCACTCTTTACCAGCTCGGCGAATCGGTCGCTGTTCTTTGGGGTATCAAAGCGCAGGAATATGTGAGCGACGAGTTCTTTGCCAAGCTCTTCGGGGCTGAGGATAGCTGTGTATTGGCGGATAACTCCGGATTGCTCAAGCTTCTTCAGTCGCTCGCTGACGGCCGGGACAGAGAGGGAGACATCACCGGCCAGCTCGGAAAGCGTGACTCTGGCATTTTGCTGGAGTTTTTTTAGTATCCTTTTATCTGTATCATCCATTGGTAGTACCTCCTGTCTGAATTATCATCTGCGGCGGGAAAGGAACTTCGGTGTTTTTCTTATCATGCCGGAGATGAGACCGCTGCCGGTGGAAGCGGAGTGAGCCGGCTTCGGAGACTCCGGCTCAGGTGCCTTTTCTTCCGGGGCAGGAGCTTCCTGAGGGGCTGCGAGTGTTTCCTTAGTGGCTTCTTTTAGCGGAGCTTTTTCCTCAATGATGAGGGAACTGAGGAGACCGTCGCGTTGACCGACTTCCTTTGGTTTTTCGGCAGCTGGTTTTTCGCTGCCGAGCAGCAGACCAAGCAGGCCGTCGCGTCCGCCGTCGGTATCGGCTGAGGCGGGAGCTGCTGCCGGTTCAGCCTTTACGCTGTCAATGTTTTTTGTAATTGAGGAAGTTTCAGACAGAGCTTCTTTTTCTAAATCCGCAGCCAGCTTCCGGTCAAACTCAGTGCTGATGGCTGAGAGGCTGACAGCCTTATGGGAAAGGTCAGTCATGGGAGCCTGCGGACGACCATCCTCTCCATGAGGGTAAATATCTACGGTCAGGGTATCGCCGTTTTTGATAGGGTCAGTAAACTGGGCAGGGGCACCGTTCACGCTGATGGAGACGGTGACACCGGCATCAGCGGCAGGGGGCTGGTAGCCGACGGCAAGAAGGGCCTCGGAAACCATTGTGGCCTTGCGCTCGTCACGACGATAGTTTATTTCACTGCCGTCATTGATGATGGTGTTGGGGCCGGCCGGGCGGCCGTTGACCTCGATGGTAACGGCGGAAGAGGGAATCTTGTGCTCGGCGTTGTTGAAGTATATCTTGAGGCTGGTCTCTCGCTCCGTCAGGTGAAGAATATCGCTCAGATGCGGCTCGCCGGGGCTGAGATATTCCAGCCGGTCGCCATCGGATATCATGGTGGAGAGAGTCGTCGGCATATCGTCAAGCAGAATTATCGGGCTGACATTGTACTGACCGGCAGAGCCGTTCAGGGTGTAATTTATTTTCGTTCCGGTTGGAGAGAGGCCGCAGGCCAAAAGGGTCTCGCCGACGGTGCGAAGCTTCTTTTCGGAGATGGTATCACCATCGTGGATAGGGGTAGTGCTGTCGGCGATATCACCGTTGACGGTGATGGTGGCGGGGACATGGCGCTCCTCTCCGTTAAGGTATATCACCGCATCAGGCGGCTGGTCGTAGACATCCCCAAGGGTGAGGGTGGGGATGGTGCCGTCGTTGCCCGGAGTGATTTCTATGCGGCTGTCGTTTTCGATGGGGGTATCGAGGTGTGCGTCCTCTCCGTTGAGAGAGAGGCGAGCCAGCGTGCCCATGGTGCCGGGGATGAACTGAGAGCGGCCGTCGATGTTGAGCATGATGCCGAGGCCGGGCTTGCCGTTGAAGTCCTTCAGGCGGATGCCGGCGTTTAGGAGTGCGTCGGAGATGGTGAGATTGCGAAAGTTGAAGAGGCGATACTCACCTCCGTTCACGAAGACCCTCATAAAATGGATGTTGTCAAAGGAGGCTATCTTCAGGATGCCCAGCGGAGTGACAGCATCAGGGGAGTGAAGAACATCGGGAATGTTGTCAATGCCGTCCACTAGCTCAGGCCGACGAACTGCAACGCGTCCGGCCGGGAGCTTCAGCTCCTCGGTGACGAGCTGAGCCAGCCGCGGGGAAAGGGCACCGCCGCCGACAAGCAGTACAGCCTGCGGCTCCGTACCGTTCAGCTCCATTATCTGACGGGAGATGGCCATAGCCAGATTTTTGATGGTGGGCATTATTGGTTCGAGAATTTCATCGGCTTTCAGGCTGTAGGGCATACCGAGAATGTCAGAGAACTGGCAGTCGAGCCCAGCAGCAGCTTCGCGTTTGATTCGCTCGGCTACGTTGAAGTCCAGAAGGAATCGCTGACTGATAGCCTCGGTTATCTCATCACCGGCGAAGGGAACCATGCCGTAGGCGATTACGGAGCCGTTCTTGGTGATGGCAACGTCGCTGGTACCGGCGCCGATATCGACGAGAACCAGATTCAGGTGGCGCATGGTGGGCGGGATGAGAACATTGATAGCGGCAATCGGCTCGAGGGTGATTGCCTGCATATCCAGCTTTGATTCTCTCAAGGCACTCTGCATGGAGTCGATGACCTGACGGGGCAGGAAGGTGGCGATGACGGATGCCTTGGCTATGCGGCCACGCTGGCCGATGAGACTCTTGAGAGGGAAGTCATCGAGGGTGTACTGGATGGCACTGTAGCCAACGCAGTAGTAGCTGGTGGGGTCGTCGATAGTGTCACTGGCGGCCAGCTTTGCCTGAGCCAGCTGCACAGCGGAGAAGTCGAGGCTCCGCTCCTGCTCGGCGGTGATTATGCCGCCTACTTCCATCTCGGCCTCGGCGGTCATCGTGTAGAGCGCGCGGCCGGCGGCAGCGACAGCAGCGTGAGCCAGCGGGCCGACCTGCTTTTCGAGGCTGGCCTTGACATCCTTGATGACGGCAGCGACCTGCAGGACATCGTGAATCTGTCCGTCGAGCATGGCACGGGTCTTGTGCTCCATGCGCTCGGTGGCTACGATGCGGATATCATCGCCGTTTTTCTCGGCGACGATGCCGATGACACTGCGAGTACCGATATCAAGGGCGAAGATAGTCTCGCCGTTTATTTTTATTTTCTGAGGCTTGGGAGCTCTTGCGGTCTTTGGCTTTGCCGCTGCCTTTGTCTTCGCAGTTTTTGTGGTTTTTGCCTTGGTAGTGGAGACCGTTTTTTTAGCTTTTGCGGCTTTCGGAGCTGCATCGGCGGCAGCGGTATCTTCTTTCTTTGGGCGGCCCACTTTTTTCTTTACAGGGGCTGCCGGGGCAGAAGTTTCAATCTCTTCGTTAGGAAGTTCAGTTTCGACTGCGGGAGCAGTTTCTTTTTTCTTCATTTTGCCGGCTCCTTCTTAAAAAATTAAGAAATTTTCTGAATATTTCTCCAAGTTAAGTCATTATTCCTGTTTATTTGGATGAAAAAGATAAATTTTTTTCGTAGAGGAGTGTTATTGAGAAATTTGTGATATGATTAGCATAGAATTTGTTGTTGACCCAGTTTGAGTTTCCATAACTGTGAAAAGGATCGTGAGATCATGAATAGTTTTGATGATATCGTAGAAGAGTCCGGCGGCAGCCCGGAAGACCTGCGGCAGGTTGAGGTCATTACCGGTGGCGACTTTAAGCGGATGGTTCGCGGGGTGTACAGTGAACTGCTGCTGGCAGCGGAGGACATAGACGCTGCAGAGCGTCGGCTTCGCCCCGGCAGCCTTCGCCGTCCCGGCCGTGACCTGTGGCGGACGATGGCTCCGGCAGCACAGCTGCTGGCTCGCTCGGATGATGACAGTATCGGCGGACTGGCGAGACTGGCGGCCTCAGCTTCCTTTTTAGGGGCAAGAGGGTCAGCCGGTGTAGTGCTGGCTTCAATACTGCGCGGTCTGGCCAAGGGGCTCAGCGGCTGCTATGAAGCGACAGACTCACAGGTCGGCCGGGCATTTCAGTACGGAATTCTCTACGCTCAGCGTGCATTGGTCGTAGAAGAGGAAGAGCCGGACGAGGCTATCGTTCAGGCAGCTCGCGCGGTGGCCAAGAGCGCTCACGACGCAGTAAGAGCCAATCTGACTATTCTGGAGATATTGGCCGCAGCAAAAGCGGCGGCGGAGCCGACTGAAGGGGAAAATCTCGGACAGCTCATAATGAGAGTTTTCATCGAGGGATGTCAGCATGGACTTGATGGAAACTTTGTCTCTCCCACGCTGGCTGTCGGTGTCGGGCGAGGAGAGCTGAGTCGGGCGGCCGGTCTGGCCTGGCGGTTCGGCGTTTCATTGAAACGGGACGGCGGACTGAAAGAAATAAATTACAGCGAGCACGACAGCTTCTGCCTAAACCTTGACATTATCGATGCAAAAGCCAGCAGCAGCTTTATTGAAAAATCACTCGCGGGACTGGCCGGACGAGTGGAGGCAGTGTCCGGTCGGCGGCGGGTGTCTCTCCATGTCCATACAGCCAGCCCCGGCAAGGTCATAGAACGCTGTACCGCCTGGGGTCCGGTAGACAATATCAAGCTGTCGAATATGGCCGAGCCTCATGCACTTCCTCCGGCGAGGGTATCTCTCCTGCCGGTAGCGGTGCTGGCGGTGACGGAGGAGGCAGAGCGGGTAGACCTGCTGCAGGAGGCCGGAGCGCACATCATCGCAGTGGCCGGAGTGGGGGAAAGCATCTCGGTAGGAACGCTGGTGGATGCCTGCCACAGCGACTTGGCAGCCAGCTATATCATCGTGGGCTACACAAGCCGTCTGACCCTTATCCTGCGTCAGGTGAAATATCTGCTGGGCAGCAGGGCCGAGATAGTTCTGGCCGGAAGTGACGAGGAGCAGCTGAAGGCTATCGCCGCCTTTGACGGTGAGAAGACCGCCAGAGATAATGCGAAGTCGATGAATGAAGAAATCGGTCTTGGCTGAAAATGATTGCAGATTGCTTTGGAATATTTAAGCAGTACCGCTTAAGAAATGAATAAAAGTTCCGATATCATTGTTAAGCAGTGATGGTTTTTTATGGATAAAGGAGTGATCGATATGGATATCGGTACCATCGCAAATCTTAGCACGGCTGCTCCCGTGGGCGGAGCAGGACAAAGTGCCGGCGGCCGCAATGTAGGCGCTCAGCTGGCCGACAGCCGTCAGGCGGCTGAGAAGGAAGCCGACAAGAGTACGGCGGCTTCCGTGGTAGAGCTTGGCTCGAAGAAGACTCTGGCCAATGCCGGATACACAAAGGCTCAGGCCGGCGGTGCTCGTCAGAAGGGTCTCAATGCAGATCAGGTAAGTGCACTGAAGGCAGATATTGAGACCAGTCAGCAGAATATGCTGAAGCTGATGACCTCAGTACTGGCCGACAATCAGGCTCGTCTTTCCGGAGTAACGCAGCTAAACTTCAATGGACTGCTGGTGGATGCCAGTGAGTTCGCTCTGCCGCCGGTAGCTACTACACCGGAGGCTGCTAAGGCAGCTGTCTCCGAGGGCGGGGACTATTCGGTAAATGCTGTGGCTGACAGAATCTTCGGTCTGGCTGAGAAGCTGGCCGGCGGAGACGCTGACAAGCTGGAGCAGATGCGCAGTGCCGTAGAAAAGGGCTTTGAGCTTGCCGGTGTGACCTTCAAAGAGGCTACCGGTGAGGATGATATGCCTGAGATAACCGGTAAGACCTACGATGAAATCATGAGCCGGTTTGACAAGCTCATGGAGGAGCTGAGAAACCCGGTAGAGGAACTGGGCGGAGTTCCCGTAGAATAACATATTAAAAAACAACTTATTAAATTGACCCCTGTAACACCATCTGACGAAAACCCATTTTCATTCGGTTATCCACGCAGCGGTACATAGACTCTGACTTCGCAGGCCTGCTCGTCAATCGTCAAGTACCGGCGTGGATAAACGGTTTTCTTACAGACGGTGTTACGGTGGATTTACATTGAGGAAGGCTCCCCTTACAGGGGAGCTTTTTTTGTATATATATATCGTTAATCGGATGAAAATCTCTTTGTGGTTTTTTTAGTTTTTGTGTTATACTTATCGTAGCATAAAAGTGGGGGAGTGTACCATTTTTGTGGTGATTGCTTTCAATACTATTCAGAGGGAAGCAGTATGGACAAGAAGAAAAAAGCATTGACGATGTATGTGCTGGCGGCATTTGGATTTCTCGCCGTCATCATCGGCTTCGTCAAGGTATTTGAGGCTCCGGTGAAGGAACGGCCGAAGGTCGGTTTCCTCATGCATCCGCTTATAAATTCCAGCAACTGGTCTACAACTCATTACAATGGCATGAAGCTGGCAGCAAACCAGATGGGCGTAGAACTGCTGGTAAAGGAGAATGTTCCCGACCAGAAGGAAAAGGTCGAGGAGGCTATACAGGAATTTATTGAAACGGGCTGTCAGGTTGTGATACTGACCAACAGTACCCATGCGGCATTAGGCCGGAAGCTGATAGCGGAAAATCCGAATATCACATTTTACTGTTCACAGACGAAGCTGAGCTATTCGAATCTGTACTTCTATTCCGGCAGATTCTATGAGGCCAGATATCTGGCCGGTATGCTGGCAGCCATGAAATCTCGTACCGGCAGACTGGGCTATGTGGCAGCAATGCCGGTGGGGGAAGTTATCCGCGGAATCAATGCCTTTGCTCTGGGGGCACAGTCGGTGAGAAAGGATGCGCTTGTCGATGTGTACTGGACCGGTGATTGGGTACAGGACGACGAGGAGCGCCGGGGTGTGCAGGTGCTTGTCGGACGTGGGGCCGATGTGCTGACCCTCCATCAGGATCGCTCCACGGTCAATGAGCTGGCCAGTGAGCTTGGCGTTTATTCCATTGCCTATCACGAGACTCCGCCCTTTTCCTCACCGATGGTTCTGGCGAACATCAGAATACAGTGGGGCGAAATATATCAGGATGTACTGCGCAGAGCCTTCAAGAAGCCGCGGCAACGCGATGTCTGGCGCGGTGTCAGTGAGGGCTCGGTTGCCTGCGAGAGCTTTTCCAAGAGCGTTTCCAGTCTGGAGGCAGAGCGTATCCGTCAGGCAAGAATGGCGATGCTGCAGGGACGCAAGGTATTTGCCGGAGAATTGGTCGATACCGATGGACGCGTTCGCTGCCGGCAGGGTGAATCCCTGTCGGACGACAGCATTCGAGGAGATATGAACTGGTTTGTCAGTGGTGTAGTCACCAATCTGTAAAGATTTATCTGATTGGATGAAGGTCCGCAGACATTGGTTCGGGGAGTAACAGAGATTATGGAAAATAATTTCGACAGACGCTGGCTGCGGCCGGCGGTGGCCATACTGACACTTATTACAGTATTGGCCGGACTCGGATATGTACTCCACAGAAAAATAGATGATTTGCTGTACGGCTACATGGAGCAGCAGGTGACCCGTCAGGTTCAGATAATCGCCAAAGACCTTGACGGTCATATTGCCAATGGTGAGCTTGCTTCCCTTCGCAGCGTTGCCCGCGCTATTGAGCAGGTCGAGCAGTGGAAGCTGCCCTCTGCCTCCGGCATCGATGCTGTCCGCTCTGTTGATACAGACCCCAATAAGGGGCGCTATGGTCTCATTGACCACAGCGGCAATGCCCTCTATGGTGCCCGTATCGATACTGATAAGTTTTCCTCCATTCGTCAGGCCTTTCACGGTGAGTCGGCAGTCAGCGGCAATCATAAGGATGGCTGGGTGCTGGCCGTACCGGTAATGATGAATGGAAACATTCGCTATGTGCTTTACCGTCAGATTACGCCCCAGAAGGTAGCGTCTGATTTTGGCGTAAGTGCCTACGAGGGTCGCTCCGGCTTCTGGGTAGTGGACAACAAGGAAAATATACTCATTGCTCCGGTGGACTGGGATGAGGAGAGAGAAGGCCTCCTGCAGCTGGCAAGATCCCGGCAGCTTTTCAGAGAAGTAGATGCAAAGCTGCTTCGTCAGCCGGCGGCTGCCGCATGGGCATCTGACGGAGATAAGGGCCTGTTTCTGGTAAAGGCGGACGTTCCGGCGCTTAACGGAGAGCTGATTGGTCTGATACCCCTTGATGTAATGATGGAGTCCATCGGTGATGCCTCCATGCTGGTCGGTCTTTCCTTTGCCTTTTTGGCCATCGTCGTTATGGTCGGTATGTTTTACGCCTACACCTATGAGGAGAGGTCTCGTCAGAGCGATGAGCTCCGCGAGGCGATTGCCGACGCTGCCCGAGCCAATAGTGCCAAGAGCGATTTCCTGGCGAATATGTCCCATGAGATTCGTACCCCTATCAATGCAATCATGGGCATGAACGAAATGATTCTCCGCGAGGGCAGGGAGCCGGTCGTCCGCGAATATGCTCAGAATATCGAGTCGGCCTCCCGGGCGCTCCTTTCCCTCGTAAATGATATTCTGGACTTCTCCAAGGTCGAGGCCGGCAAGATGGATATCGTGCCGGGCAACTATCGTCTCGGCCGACTCCTCAGTGAAGTCTCAACCATGATTAATGTGAAGGCAGAGGAAAAGCAGCTCACCTTCATCATCAATGTCAGCGAGGATCTGCCGGATCAGCTGGAGGGCGATGCCGTCCGCATCAGACAGGTACTCATCAACCTGCTGAACAATGCCGTAAAGTACACAAACGAAGGCGGTATTACTCTGACTATCACCGGCGAGAAGCTGGCTGAGGATAGTGATACTACGGTGTTCCGGTTTGCCATTGCCGATACCGGTATCGGTATCAAGCCGGAAGATATGGGCAAGCTGTTCAAGAACTTCGTCCGTCTCGACCTGAATCTCAACCGGTCTGTCGAAGGTACCGGCCTTGGTCTGGCACTTACTTATCGTCTGGCTCAGGCCATGGGCGGTGACGTAGAAGTTACCAGTGAATATGGCGTCGGCTCCACCTTTACCTTTGTCCTGCCGCAGAAGGTAGTCGGCATGGAGAAGATTGGAAACTTCAAGACCATCCACAAGGAATCTCAGAAGCGCCGAGAGGTATACAGCGTCAGCTTCATTGCGCCGGAGGCGAATGTACTCGTCGTCGATGACCGTGAGCTGAATCTTCTTGTCGTCTCCGGACTGCTGAAGGAGACGAAGGTGCACGTGGTCACGGCAAACAGCGGTGCTAAGGCACTGGAGATAATGAAGAAGGAAAGCTTCGATGTAGTCCTGATGGATCACATGATGCCGGGAATGAGCGGTATCGAGACAATGGAAAAGGCGAAGGCTATCCCCGGCTACGACAATGTGCCCTTCATCGTTCTTACCGCCAATGCTATCGTAGGCATGAGGGAAATGTATCTCTCCAAGGGCTTCGTCGATTACCTGTCCAAGCCTGTAGACGGCGTGCTGCTGGAGGATACTCTGAAGAAATATTTGCCGCCTGATAAGGTCAGGGAGGTCAGCGAGGTGCAGCCTGCTCTAAGGCCGATGTCTTTGGATTCGGCACTGGCAAAAGCCGCAGCTGAGGCCGGAATTGCCGGATATGGCGACGGAGCCGGTGTGCCGCAGAAAGAAAGTGCCGGCGAAGCCCCGGCTGCTTCCGGTATGGCCGCACTGGCTGCCGGAGGAAAGCTCCCGGCGGCTGGTCTCAACCCATATCTTCACAGGAGTGCGGTGGCGTCCTCTGCTGCCGTGAAGAAACAGAACAACGATGAGCAGGAGAACAGCGGTGAAGAGACGATGAGCCTCTTTAACGCCTCCAGCGGCTGCAAGAACTGCGGCAATAAAAAGGATATGTACAACCGCGTACTGTCCGTTTTCTGCGACGAAGCACCGAATACCAAAGCCGAGATTGCGGAGCTGGCTGAGAAGCAGCAGTGGGATCCCTTCACGGTGGCTGTTCATGCGCTGAAGTCCTCGTCCCTGCTTGTGGGCGGCGAGAAGCTGTCACGATTGGCCAAGGCTATGGAGATGGCCGGACGCAAAGTCCAGGGACTGCCGGCAGAAAATCCGCCGGATGAACCGGAGACATTCATCGCCAACAACAGCGATATGCTGATGCAGCTCTACGATGATACTGTGGCGGCGGCTCGTAAATATCTGGCAGACAATAAATAGATAGAGAAAAGGAGCTGAGTACAGGTTAATTTGTATTCGGCTCCTTTGTGTATAACTGTGTGTGATTTTGGAGGGTTTCGGCATGACTATCAGGGAACAGACCGAAGAGCTGGAATATAAGATACTTGCTCCCGGTGCCGCAAAGGCCAGAGAAGCAGTGCGGCGTGAGCCGATAGTGCCCTGCCAGTACCGGACCGATTATCAGCGGGACAGAGACCGTATCCTTCACGCCAAGTGCTTTCGGCGGCTGAAGCACAAGACTCAGGTATATATCATGTCCGGCGACCACTACCGGACTCGAATGACCCACAGCCTTGAGGTGGCACAGATAGCCCGCACCATTGCCCGCGGTCTCAGACTGAATGAGGACTTGACGGAGGCCATCGCCATCGGTCATGATGTGGGGCATACTCCCTTCGGTCATTCCGGTGAAGCTGTCATGGCAGAGCTGACCGGGCATTTTGCTCACAACGAGCAAAGTCTTCGAGTCGTCCGCTATCTGGAGCGCGAAGGCCGGGGTCTGAACCTGACCGAGGCGGTAGAGGACGGCATCGTCAATCATACCGGGCCAAACCGGCCGTTTACCCTCGAAGGACGCATCGTCCACATTGCCGACCGGATAGCGTACCTGTGCCATGACTATGACGATAGTATCAGAGCCGGACTGCTGAAGCACGGCGACCTGCCGGAGGCAGTCAGGAGCGGACTTGGCTCCGGGCATTCGGATATGATAACAGGCTTTGTATCGGATGTTATCACCGCCTCGGCGGATTTGGATGACATCAGGCTGTCAGACAGGTATGTGGATATTATGAATCAGTTCCGGCGCTTTATGTTCGAGCATATTTATCACTCCGAGCATCTGGCCAGAGAGCGTGCTCAGGCCGGATTTATCCTCAGACAGCTCTACAGTCATTTCTTGGAGAAGTTTGAATCGCTGCCGGAAGAATTCCGCCGGTATGAAGAACGCTGGGGTCGTCAGCAGGCAGTCACCGATTATGTGGCGGGGCTGACGGACGGGTATGCCGTAGAGCTGTTTAACAAGATATTTATTCCGCCGGTGTCTGTATATAGATAAACGGCGCAGCATGAAGCAGGAAAGGTGGTGACCTCATGACAATCGCTGAGAAGCTCCAATGGCTGGCAACGGCAGAAAACTTTTTGAATCTGGGCAATATTACCGGGGCGAAGAACGCACTTAGAGAGATACTTTCCACAGTACAGTTTCCCCACGACCCGGACACGCTTGCCTTTGCGGCGGAGCTGTCTCTTTACAGCGGCGATGTCAAGGGCGCCGAAGAATACCTGCGGGAGCTGACTGCGGTCACTGTGAAGCCGGGCGGCGGATTGCCTCATCCCCGGGGAGAGTTTGTCCGGGCGCTTATAGAGCTGTCTGCCTTTGAGATAAAGATGGCCGTTCGGCGGCTGGAGGCCATCCTTCGGCAGGGCGCGATTTTGAAGCCGCGCAGTGACTACGATAAATGTACTCGCATCAGGGTGGATAAATATCTGGCCGATGCCTGCTATCTGCTGGGGGATGCAGCGGGAGCAGCCCACAACCTTTTTGATGCGTCCGCGATTTCGGACAAGCCGGAGACAAAGGCCGAACTCTACAGCAAAGCGCTGTTCCTTACCGCCTATAATCCTCTGTCATCGGCAGAGGAACTGGCACTCAGCCGACGCTTTAACGGATTCTTTGAGAATACGCCGGCTATTTCTCTGGCCGGTCGTCCGGTCTGTGAGCCTGACCCGGCGCGGCTGAAGAAGCAGCGGGCAGAAGAGATGAAGACCATCCGAATCGGCTATATCTCCCGGGATTTTCGCCGTCATGCTATGGGATATTTTCTGGCTCCCCTCCTTCGTCATTTCGACCGAAAGAATACCATCGTCTTTGCCTACATGACCGGAGAAGGCGACGATGTGACCCGGCGGCTTCGTCGTCTCGGAGCGGCCTTTACCGATGTGTCCGGTCTGCCGCCGGAGAAGGCGGCGCAGCGGATAGCGGCCGACCGGCTGGATGTGCTTGTCGACCTCACCGGCCATTCTCAGGAGAACGCTCTGCCGATACTAGCCTATCGACCGGCACCGGTCATCATATCAGGACTGGGCTTCCTTCATACATCAGGGCTGGAAGCGGTGGACTATCATCTCACCGACCGGATAATGTCTCCGGCGGCCGGTGACGGCAGGGCAGATACCAGCCGAATGCAGAGTGCTTTCAGCGAGAAGCTGCTGTATGTTGATGATGGGCTCTCGCCGGAAGTGCGGGGGGATGATTTCTACCCGCTATTTTGCTATTCACCGGTGGAGAAGGAGAAAATGCCTCAGCCGGCTGAGCCATCCGCAAGGAAGGGAAAGCATCTCAACTTCGGCTGCCTGAACAACTACGCCAAGATATCCGACCGGACGCTTCTCATGTGGCGGTCTATCATGGAGAAGCTGCCGGACTCCCGGTTGATACTTCAGAACAAGCTGGCCTCACTGCCTGACTTTGCCGGACGGCAGTTTATTACCCGGCGGTTTGGCGCTCTGGGCTTTGATACAGCTCGCATAGAGTGTCGTCCCTATGCGCCGGACTATTTGAAGACATACGGCGATATAGATATTGCGCTTGACACCCAGCCATACACCGGTGGTGCTACCACCTGTGAGGCTCTCTACATGGGAGTGCCGGTGGTGACACTGGCGGGAAACAGCCCGGCAGCGAGAGTTGGCGCTTCAATCCTTTATGGGGCAGGCTGTCCGGAGCTCATTGCTTCTTCTGAAAAAGAGTATATGGCGATAACCATTCGCTTAGCTGAAGACAGGCAGCGGCTTGATGCTTACAGGCGAGATCTGCGCCGTCAGATGGAGCAATCCCCGCTGATGAATGAGGCGAGATATGCGGCTGCGATGGAGGCTCTTTGCCGAAAAGTATACAAAGAAAAATTTATAACAGTATAGTTTTTTGTTGCTATTTCTTTGTGAATAGATTATAATGACTACGATTTGTATGCGCAGCAAGAGAGAGGTGAAGGTTGAATGGATTTGACGATGAGCATCGCATCCATGAGCGTTGGTCTGAATATGATGAATACACAGCAGGAACTCGGCATCTCTGTGTTAAAGATGAGTATGGACACGGCCGGCGAGAGTATGGATGCACTTCTATCGACGGTTTCCGGCAGCCTTGACCCGAATCTGGGTACGCAGGTGGATATCGCCGTCTAATACGGAGCGTTCCCTCGGATTTCGTCAGGTTTTACTTTCTCGAAGCCGCGGTAGCCTTAAAAAGATGGTTCAAGAAAAAAGTAAGGGGATTAGTTACATGGAATTCCAGGATAAAACTTTAAAATGCAAAGATTGTGGCAACGACTTCATTTTCTCCGCCGGTGAGCAGGCATTCTACCAGGAGAAGGGCTTCGAGAATGAGCCTGTTCGCTGCCGTGACTGCCGCGACAAGCGTCGTCGCCAGCGTGATGGCGGCGCTCCGCAGCGTGAGCTCTTCACTGTTGTTTGCGCTGACTGCGGCAAGGAGACTCAGGTCCCCTTCCAGCCGAAGGATGATCGTCCGGTTTACTGCCGTGACTGCTTCAGCAACCATCGCCGCTGAGCCATCAATTAAAAATGCCGAGATTGAGCTGCTGCACATTTGTGCAGCAGTCTTTTTTTGCCATAGTTAGCCGGAGCTCGGCCGGTCGTTTACTCTGATAGATTCAGACGGTACACACAGTCCTCCGGAAGCATCAGATGACTGCACTGCAGACAGCCGTGACCATAGAGGCGTCCTTCACCTGTCGCTAAG
Organism: Selenomonadaceae bacterium; assembly: GCA_045616885.1. Classification (GTDB taxonomy): domain Bacteria; phylum Bacillota; class Negativicutes; order Selenomonadales; family Selenomonadaceae; genus RGIG250. Next base: position 14,715 of record JAZLHS010000142.1, read on the forward strand.
GTCTGTATAAGGGCCTCTCCGTAGCTGATACCTTTGGGCACCTGTACCCGTTCGTACCGGCAGAGCCCGACCTTTTCAAGTCCGAGGGAAGATGCGCTGCAGAGATGCAGCCCGATTCTGTCAGTCGCACCCATTATATCTTTAGCGGCACTGATCGTTACAGGGCCACAGAAATCGCGGTAGAGCTTTGGCGAAATCAAAGAGTAGGACACGGCCGGATCCGCATAGGAAATAAAGACGGCCCCGGCATCCTCAATAAGCCTGGCATAGGCAGACAACTCACTGATTATGTGTCCGGTCAGCTCAAGGAGGCGCTGCCTTTTGCGGTAGAGACCTTTGTAGATTTCTTTTACCGGAACAAAATGACTGAGAATGGTGAAGGGCCCTTCCATATTCACAGTCACCGCATGACCATTCCGGGACAGCGTCTCTGTTGCCTGAAGGATTTGTCGGATTATTCCGTCAGCTGTATTCATCTTCGGCAGTTCTATGAGCTCATCGAGTGAGCTGTATTTGAAATCGGGAATTTCCGGCACACTATTAAGTGGATTAACGACTACGGACGCCCCGAAGGCCTCCGCTTCTGCTGTGAGAGCAAAGGGGAGCTTATGCATTATATCCCCGTTTCCGGCAGATAGGCGGATGCTCATTCGTGCCATGGAAGCGGCTTCATTGAAGGCCGCAGTAAAATCGGTACCGATTGCCCGGCAGTCTTCCTCGGAAAAGGGAGTTTCTTCTTCACCGCCGCACTCGAAGAATTGTGCGGTTCTGATTTCTGTCAATGTCATTTCCTCCTTTCTTTGAGAAACGGCTACAGTCTAGCAGGTAATCAGATTTTGTTCAATACTTTAGGCTAGTAGAAATAGAGTTGATGACGTTTAAGGCAAATAGTTGGGGCAGAATTTGGCGAGAAAAAATTTTTTGAAAAAACTATTGTGTTTTATTATGTGTTTCGCTATAATAGGGAACCAACCAAAAACATATTAACGTAGTAGGTTAAAGGGTAAGGGAGGATATGCAGGGAGAAAGCAAAACTGCATCGGGAGTTATACCCGCGGAACACATGAAATTCATTCTTCGGCAAATCCGGGAAATAAATTTCGGACAGCTGGTGCTGGTTGCTCAGGATGGCAAGCTGGTGCAAATAGAGAAGAGTGAAAAGATTCGTACCGCAGGGATGACCGGGCAGGACGGTTCGGCAGCCCCCCGTAAGAACTGGGACGAGAAGAAGCTGAGTGAGCATATTCAGCAGGAATTCTCCCGACTTATTTTCGGTAGGCTGACGATAGTGGTTCAGAACCACACCGCTGTTCAGCTGGGAAGAACCGAAAACTGGCGCTTTACCGGTATGGACGGCGAAGGAATCTAAAGGATGAGCTGAGAAAAGCAGTCCGGAAACAAGAAAAGTTGAACAATTATGTTACCAGCTGATTGGAAATACCAAAGGCAGGGGGTATCCGTTTAGGGAAAACAGACGGTTTTCTGTAAACGGATACCCCCAGCCTTTTATTTTCTGCAAGACTGGAGTATCAAAGGAGACGAGAATTATGGCAAAGGCAAAAGAAGAATTATTTCAGGCAATCGCTGACGCAGTAGTAGACATGGATGAGGATGCGGTAGAGGAACTGACGCAGGAATCTCTGGAAGAAAATATTGATGCCTATGAGACGATTGACAACGGTCTCACGAAGGGCATGGAAAGAGCCGGTGAGCTTTTTGAAGAAGAAGAATACTTCGTACCTGAGCTGCTGATGTGCTCCGATGCAATGAATCTTGGTATCGATATTCTCAAGCCGCACCTGAAAGCAAACGAGGGACGCAAGAAGGGCAAGGTAGTCATCGGTGTAGTAGCCGGTGATACCCACGACATAGGAAAGAATCTGGTGGCGCTGATGCTGGAAACCGGCGGCTTTGAAGTAGTCGACCTGGGGCGTGATATCGCGCCGGAGGAGTTTGTCGCCAAGGCGAAGGGCGTGCAGGCAGATATCATTGGTATCGGTACGCTGATGACTACCACAATGTCGGGCATGAAACAGGTCGTGGATATTTTGAAGGCAGAGGGCATTAAAGACCGCTACAAAGTTCTGGTTGGAGGGGCACCGATTTCTCCCGCCTTTGCCAGCAAGATAGGAGCTGACGGCTACGCAAGAAATGCGGCCGAGGCGGTAAGAGTGGCAGAGGGACTGCTGGCCGGGGAATCTATTGCCGCTGCAGGCTGAGGAGGTAAGTGTATGAGCAATGATGTTTTATCGCCAAAGGAGCGGCTTATCCGTAGACTGAACAAGGAAAAGACGGACAGAAGACCGGTAATATGTCCAGGCGGCATGATGAACTCCGCAATCGTAGATGTCATGGAAGCACATGGTCATGTGCTCCCGGATGGACACAGTGATGCCTCAATAATGTCAAGACTGGCAGAAGATGTGCAGCAGGACACAGGCTTTGAGAATTTCGGCGTGCCATTTTGCATGACCGTAGAGGCAGAGGCCCTGGGCAGTGAAATAGATTTTGGAACCCTTCAGTGCGAGCCGAAAATTGCCAAGGAGGTATTTCCTTCGGTCAGCGTGGTTGAGTATAAGCAGCCGCTGACCGTAGTAAACAGCAAGCGGGCGGGAGTGGTTTTTGACGCCATCAGCCAGATGTCCAAAAGAAATCCGGAGGTTCCGGTTATCGGAAGTATCACCGGGCCCGTAAGCACAGCAGCTTCCGTAGTCGACCCGATGAAATTCTTGCGGGAACTGGTAAAGAGTAAGGATGATTCCCATCGCTTTATGGATTATGTGACAAAGCAGTTGATTGATTATGCCCGCTACATGGTAGACAACGGGGCATCGGTAATCTCCATTGCCGACCCTACGGCTACCGGTGAAATCCTTGGGCCGCGGCTTTTCCGCAATTATGCGGTGCCCTACCTTAACCAGCTGACCGATGCGGTACAGGCGATGGGGATACCGGTCATCGTTCACATCTGCGGACAGCTGAGAGCGGTAACGGCAGATGTGGCTGATCTTCATGCCAATGCCATAAGCGTGGATGCGCTGGTGAGCCTCCGAAAGCTGAAGGAGGCATACCCTCATATTACAACAATGGGCAATCTTAGTACCTTCATGCTGGAGTTCAGTGAGCCGGACAAGGTGCAGAGAGGCACAGAGGTGCTGCTGCGGGATGGAATTGACATCATGGCACCGGCCTGCGGGCTGAGTACATCAACTCCTTTGAAAAATATTCAGGCATTTACCGGCACGGTCAAAGCTGAATGAGAAACGGGTGAGCTAGTAATGAGTACATATCAGGTTGTGTTTCAGCCCTCTGGCAGAAGGGGACTGATCGAAGAAGGTAAATCGTTGCTGCAGGCAGCACAGGAGCTTGGCGTCGGTATCGAGGCGGCTTGCGGCGGCGCTATGGTCTGCGGCAAGTGCAAAGTGGTGCCGGAGTTTGGCTCCTTTGAGAAACTTTCCCTCGTTTCCAAAACGGAGAATATATCATCTCTTAGTGAAGTTGAAAAGCGGGTACTTCGCCCGGAGGAGATAGCGGAAGGATACCGTCTGGCCTGTTGTACACGGATACAGGGAGATATAGTAGTCACCGTGCCGCAGGCAAGCCGCAAGGCCAAACAGGTAGTGCTGGAAGAAGGTACCAGCCGCAGGATAGAAATAAAGCCGGCGGTAAAAAATTATTACCTTGAACTGGTGCCGGCAACTCTGGAAGATCCCCGCAGCGACAGTCAGCGGGTGCTGGATGCACTTGAAAAGGAATACAGCCTGAAGGGTCTGAATTTTGACTATACGGCACTTATCTCTCTGCCGCAGATACTGCGGGAAAATGAATGGCGCATTACCGTTACGGTAAAGGATGAGAAGAAAGAAATAGTTCGCCTGCAGGGTGGGAAGAACGAAACTTGCCTTGGCGTCGCTATAGACATCGGAACCACGACTCTGGCAGCCTACCTTTGCGAGCTGACGACCGGTGAAGTTTTACAGAAAGCATCCCGCATGAATTCCCAGATAGGCTACGGAGAAGATGTCCTTTCCCGAATATCATATGCTTCAAATGAGCCCGGCGGTCTGCAGAAGCTGCAGTCGGTAATCGTAAAGGACGTCAATGAGCTTGTAGCGGAGCTGACGGAGAAAGCCGGGTATACATCTTTTCAGGTGGATGAGCTGGTACTCGTTTACAATACCGCGATGCATCACCTGGCCCTTGGCCTGAATCCCGGATATGTCGGTCGTTCGCCGTTTGCTCCCGTTATTTCCGACTCGCTGGATGTGAAGGCGAGAGATATTGGCATCCGCATCAGCAGCGGCGGCTGGGTGCACTCGCTTCCTATCGAGGCTGGCTTTGTCGGGGCAGATAATGTAGCCGTCCTGCTGGCCGAGGAGCCGTACAACAGCGACAAGGTAAAGCTGATTATCGATATCGGCACCAACGGCGAAATCGACTTAGGCAACAAGGACAGACTTCTCTGCACATCGTGTGCTACGGGCCCGGCTCTGGAGGGCGCGCAGATAAAATTCGGAATGAGGGCGGCACCGGGAGCGATAGAGAAGGTCATCATTGATAAGGAGACGCTGGAGCCGCGGTACAAGGTAATCGGCAGCGACAGCTGGTATCCTGAGAATACAAAGCCGGGAACACTCGGTATCTGCGGAAGCGGAATAATCGATGTTTTTGCAGCCTTGTTCAAGGCGGGAATTGTTGAAAAGAGCGGCCGCATAAATAGGAAGCTTTCAACAAACCGTATCCGCAAGGATGAGAACGGCAAGCTGGAATATGTGCTGGCCTGGGCAGAGGAGACCGGTATCAATCGTGACATCACGGTCACTCAGGCAGATGTACGAGCCATTCAGCTGGCCAAGGCGGCCATTTATGTGGGAGCCGAGTACCTGATGAACAGATACGGGGTGAAGCAGCTGGACGAAGTAGTGCTGGCCGGAGCTTTCGGCAGCTATATAAACAAGGAAAGCGCTCTGGCAATGGGGATGTTCCCGGACTGCCCGTTGGAAAACATCCATGCAGTAGGAAATGCGGCCGGAGACGGTGCCCGCATAGCCCTGCTGAATGTAGAGAAGCGGCGCGAGGCCGCCAGAGTAGCGAGACAGGTTGAATTCGTGGAGACGGCGGTTGAGCCGGATTTCCAGCAGCGCTTTATGGAAGCTATTTCCATTCCCCATAGCACTGCGGAGTTTCCTCACTTGAAATAACAGGACTGAAAAAGAAAGGCTGATGAGATAATTATGGCAGAACAGCTCAAAGACCAGATGACAGCTATAGAGCGAATGGCAGCCTATGCGGCAGGAAAGGATATCGACCGTTTGCCGTGCGTGCCGATCGTGGGCAATACGGCGGCCAGGGTAATCGGGGTCAAGGTTTCGGAATTCCGAGGAAACGGAGCTTTGATTGCCAAAGCGCATATCGAAGCGTACAAGCTGTTTCATTATGACAATATCCGAGTATTTACGGATTTATATACTCAGGCAGAGGCTATGGGCTCGCAGGTGGTTTATCCGGAGGACGAAACAGCGTATCTCGGGGAGCCGGTCATCAAGCTGGATCGCAGACTGAGCAATCTGGCGGAAATTGACCGGCTGGAGCCGGCAGACCCATACAAGGATGGCAATCTTCCCGAGCATCTTGAGGCGATGAAAATCGTAGTTGATGCCGTCGGCAAGGAAGTTCCGGTAGGCGGAGCTGTCACCGGCCCCTTTACCAATTCCTCCTTTTTGGTCGGCGCAGAGAATCTCGTGCGCTTGACGCTGAAGAACCCAGAGGCAGTTCATAAGCTTTGCAAGGTTTCGCTGGAGAGCAATCTTCGCTATGTCGATGCTGTTATTGCGGCTGGTGTAACTCCGAGCCTGACAGATGCAATGTCCTCCAGCACCGTTATCAGTCCGGCGCTGTTCCGGGAATTCTCCCTGCCTTACCTGAAGCAGCTTATCGACCATATTCATGCAAAGGGAAAGAAGGTCACTCTCCACATCTGTGGCAAAACGGACGGAATCTGGGAAGATATGGTGAAGGCAGGAGCTGACTGCCTGAGCATAGATAACGATGCAGATATCGCTCTGGCTAAAAAGCTGGTAGGTGACAAGGTAATGCTGATGGGCAATGTCCGTCCTTCAGAAACTATGCTGGAAGGTACGGTAGAGGATGTCCGAAAGGCGACGGTAGAAGTAGTCCGCAAGGTCTGGGACAGCCCAAAGGGCTTTATCGTTGCCAGTGGGTGCAGCCTGCCGACGGAAACACCGTTTGAGAACATCCATGAAATGCTCAATACGGTTCGCCGAATCGGCAATCCATTCAAAATCAAATCAGCGGAAGAAATTCAGGGATAAGAAATAGAGGTAAAGCCATGAAAAAGATATTGGCATTTTTAATAGCAGTGAGTCTGTCTGTCCTGATTGCTGCCTGCGGTGGTGGGGGCGGTCAGACGCCGAAGGATAAGAGTACCGGCAAGGAACTCACACCCTTCAAAATCGGTTATCTGGCCTCAACCGGCCATGTTCTCTACTTTATTGCTCAGGAGAAGGGTTATTTTGCCGAAGAAGGTCTGAAGTCCGAGCTGGTTCTTTTCAACAATTCCGGTGAGGGTATTACGGCTGTTGCCAGCGGAAAATTGGATGCGGGCGCTTTCGGAAGCTCGGCTCCGCTGGTATTCATTTCAAAAGGCAGCAATATCACAGCCTTTGGCGGTCAGATGTCCCAGGGACACGCACTGGTGGCAAAGGCAGACAAGGCCGCTGGTTTCAGCAGTAAGGATTATCTGAAGGGCAAGACGATTGCCACTGTCCGCCTTGCTACCGGTGATATCGTTTTTCGTGAGGCAGCTATCCAGCAGGGCTTGAAAATCGGTGTTGATGTTGTCTTCCGCGAGATGGAATCGGCTTCTGCCGCTATGGAGGCCGTAAAGAACGGTGCTGCCGATGCCGCCGTTGTCTGGACCCCCTTCCGCAAGATGGCTGAGGCACAGGGACTGAAGGTCGTAAAGTATTCTTCGGAGGTCGACGGCTTTGTCAATCATCCCTGCTGCCGTCAGATTGCCGCTACTAAGGCGCTGGAGAAGAATCCTGCCAAGTATGAGGCCTTCATGCGGGCCCTCATTAAGGCGTACCGCTTCTACAAGAATGACCAGAAGGGCACAATCGACATTTTGGCAAAATATGTCAAGATTGATAAGCAGACTCTCCATGACGAAACTTACGGCGGCTTTGTAGAGTCCAATCCTGACCCGACCGGCAAGGCCTTCGCGGCATTTTACGGCTATATGAAGGATGTAAACTATATTCATAAGGACTTCGATGTTCAGAAACACATCAACACTTCAATCTATAAGAATGCTTTGACAACGCTGCTGAAGGCTGAGCCTGACGATGCGGTGTTCAAGAAGCTGGAAGCAGATTTTGCCAAGAATAATTAAAGAGCAGATAAACCTGTCCAATGCGCTGTTTCTGCTGCTGCTGTCGCTGGTGCTTCCAGCGGCGGCAGCAGGCGCTGGGACAGAGCTTTGGTATCTGCCGGCCATTGTGTTCCTGATTGAAATTAATGCTCTGCTGGCCAGCTGGCGGGGGGCAAAAAATCTGGTACAGGTCAGGGATGTTACGGCCATTTCCTTTGGACTCCTGTTGCTTTGGGAGCTGATGACATCCCGGCTGGAAGTCTTGGATCCGTTTT
>JAZLHS010000143.1:0-6433 GCA_045616885.1 Selenomonadaceae bacterium
GAATATCCGTCAGTCGTGCTTTCACGGCCTCGCGAATTTCCGTGAAGAGATTGTACTCTATGTTGACGATTTTTTCCTGCGCACCGAGGATTCTCGTCTCAAAGTCCTTCAATTCTTCGGTTATGTATCGTTCAGCACTTACAAGAGTTTGCTTGCGGATATAGCTGGCCGGCACAAGGTCACGACTGGTATTTCGTATCTCGATATAATAGCCGAATACCTTGTTGTAGCCGATTTTCAACGTCCGGATACCGGTCGCCTGCCGCTCCCGTTCCTCTATCTCCTGTAGCATGGATTTGCTGTCCCGGGAGAGACGGCGATACTCATCCAGCTCCGCATTGTAGCCGGGCTTTATTATCCCGCCCTCCCTGACGGATAGCCCCGGCTCATCCACGATACCACGCTCAATGAGGTCGGCAAGGTCTTCGTATATGTTTATCTCGCTGTTGGCGGCTGCCAGCAGTCGGGTGCCGGTCAGCGCGGCAAGGTCGCTCTTTATCCCCGGCAGAGCCCGCAGCGACAGCTTCATGGCCACCAGATCGCGGGCGTTTGCCGTCGCTACCTCGATACGAGTCAGCAATCGCTCGAAGTCATATATGCCCTTCAGCTTTTCTCTGACTGCTTCCCGCCGAGGGAAGTCATCATACAGCGCGGCGACAGCATCCAGCCGCTCCTCTATTTCTGCCTTTTCCAGCAGCGGCTCCTCCAGCCACTTCTTCAGGCGGCGGGTACCCATAGCCGTGCCGGTGAAATCCAGCACATCAAAGAGGGTGTGCCGCTTGCCGCCGTCCCGCAGATTGCGGGTGACCTCCAGATTGCGGAGAGTGTAGGTATCTACCACCAGCTTGCCGGCACTGTCCATGCGGGTCAGGCGGTTGATATGTGACAAGTCGGTCTTTATGGTCTCATGGAGGTAGTCAAGGAGTACGGCCACGGCTACCGTCGCCCGGCTGTCCGTCGGACGATACTCCACCGAAAAATGCTCCACCACCCGATTTTCCGCCTCGGTAAAATCAAGGGGCTGACGCCGGGTAAAAATCGTCCTCGGCAGACGCTGATTCAGGAAAGCGGCCAGCTCATCCTCAAAGGACACCTCGCCGCAGAGCATCAGCTCCGGCATGGCCAGACGGTACAGCTCGTCATAGAGTGCCTCCCGTCCGTCGCCCTTTTCATCGGACGCGAAAAATCCGTAGGCACACTCGCCGGTACTGGCATCGGCCGCTACGAGGACAACTGCCTTGTCCTCTGCCTGCCCGGCCTCATAAACCAGTGCGATATAGTTGTTCTGAGTACCCACCGCCGCCCCCAGTGCCGATTCATTCAGCACCGTACCGGGGGTGATGACCTTGATTACTTCGCGCTTCGTGAGTCCCTTTGCCTTGGGATCGCCTATCTGCTCGGCAATGGCTACCTTGTAGCCCAGATTTATCAGCTTTGTTATATAGCCCTCAGCCGCATGGTAGGGAATCCCGCACATGGGATTCTTTTCCTTGTCGCCGCTGCGGCTGGTGAGGGTCAGACTCAGTTCCCGTGAGACCAGCTTGGCATCATCAAAGAACATCTCGTAGAAATCTCCCAGTCGAAAGAATAGGATTTCCTCGGGATGTTCTTTTTTCGTCTCCAGATACTGAATCATCATGGGGGTGAGTTCCGTAGTATCAATATTATCAGGCATTATGCTATTTCTCCGCGCAGCAGCCAGGTCTGAGCCTGGGTTACCTTTACATTGATGAGCTGACCCGGCAGCTCTGTGCCGTGAGTCCAGAGGCATATCTTATTCGTCCGGGTGCGGCCTGTCCACACTGATGGATTCTTGCTGCTGGGGCCTTCTACCAGTACTTCCTGCCGGGAGCCTACCAGCTTTTCATTTATCTCCAGACTTATTTTGTTCTGAATTTCCATCAACTCATTCAGACGGGCGTGCTTTATCTCGTCCGGCACTTGATTGTCCATCTCCGCCGCCGGTGTCCCGGAGCGCTTGGAGTAAATGAAGGTGTACGCCTGGTCATAGCGGATTTCCTTAATGAAATCCAGCAGCTGACGGAAATCCTCTTCCGTCTCTCCGGGAAAGCCGACGATAAGGTCGGTGGTGAGGCTGCTGTCCGGCACTGCCTCCCGCACCCGACGGATGAGGTCTCGATATTTCTCCGTAGTGTAGACCCGGTTCATAGCCTTGAGAATCTTGTCCGAGCCGTACTGCACCGGCAGATGGAAGTGCTCACAGATGTGAGTCCCTTCCGCCACTGCTTTTATCACTTCATCGGACATATCCTTGGGATGACTGGTCATATAGCGCAGACGCAGCAGCCCGGGCACTTTATCTGCCTCTGTCAGGAGCTGGGCAAAGGTCGCCTTTTCCTCTCCCTGCAAATCCTTGCCAAAGCTGTTGACATTCTGCCCCAGCAGGGTTATTTCCTTGTAACCGTTATCTACTGCCTCCCGCACCTCGGTGAGGATATCCCCCACCCGGCGGCTACGCTCCCGGCCGCGAACATAGGGGACGATGCAGTAGGTGCAGAAATTGTTGCAGCCGTACATGATGGGCACCCACGCCGACAGGCTTCCCTCCCGGGCGATAGAGAGTCCTTCTGCTATATCATTCTTCTCGGCTACATCTACTACCCGCTGCTTGCGGATAGATTTTCTAGCCTCGGACATAGCTTCATTATCCGCCACATTCACTTCATCAAGAACGGCTCTCGCCGGCTCCAGCTTCTCTACCAGCGGCACCAGCTCGGCAATCTTATTCGTGCCCAGAACAAAGTCAAGGTGCGGTGCCCGCTGCATGAGGGCATCGCCCTCCTTCTGAGCCATGCAGCCGGTGATGCCCAAGATCAGGCGGGGATTTTTCTCCTTCAGGTGCTTGTACTCACCCAGTTTACCGTATATCTTATCCTCGGCGGTCTCCCGGACACAGCAGGTGACCAGCAGTATCATATCGGCGTCTTCGGGTGCAGCTGCTTCCGGCAGGCGCTCATAGCCGATGGCGGCCAGCTCGCCGGCCATGCGCTCGCCGTCGGCAATATTCATCTGACAGCCGTAGACTCCCAGGTATAGTTTCTTTTTGTTCAAAGTCAATTTCCTTCCAAAATGTAGAGTTATGTAAAGACACAAATCCAAGGATATTATAGCATATTAAATGCATAAAAAAAACCTGCCCCATATAGAGGCAGGATGATCTCTGGTGCGCTCGGCGGGAGTCGAACCCACGCTTGCGGCTTCGGAGGCCACCGTCCTATCCACTGGACTACGAGCGCGTATATTATTGACAACGAAGGGTATTATACCACAAAGTGGGGGCATTGTCTAACAAAAAAACATTTTTTCTACCACACGCACCGTGGACACCCCTCCGGCACTTCGTGCCACCTCCCCTCGATGGGAGGCTATGAGACGGGTTAGCTGTTACCCCTCCGGCACTTCGTGCCACCTCCCCTCGATGGGAGGCTACGAGACGGATTAGCAGTCACCCCTCCGGCACTTCGTGCCACCTCCCCTCAATGGGAGGCTACGAAACGGATTAGTAGTTACCCTCCGCTGTTTACAGGTCGAACTTCTTCTCGGTCTCCGCTATTACCACATCTCTGCGGCGCTTGGCCGCAGCAAAGAACTCGTGAAGTGCGTCCCGGTCGCCCTCGTTAATGGCCGTTATCACTTCATCCAGAATGCCCTTCAGACTTTCCAGATGACCGGTAACCGCCTCGCGGTTTGTCATCAGGATATCCGACCACATATCAGCATTTGAGCTGGCGATACGGGTCGTATCCTTAAAGCCGCCCGCCGCCAATTTCATAGCATCGCCCAAATCGTCACCGCTCCTGTCGAGGAGAGTGACCAGTGCAGATGCCGCCACATGAGGAATGTGGCTGATGAGGGAAGCACAGCGGTCATGCTTTCTGAGGTCTATCGTCGTGACAGAAGACCCTATGATCTTTGCCATATCAATTATCTTGTTTACGGCTTCTTCCGGAGCGCCGGTGTCCTTCACTACCACATAGCAATGATGAACAAAGAGATCCTTGTCTGCTGCCTCTACGCCGCTCTTCTCCTTGCCGGTCATGGGATGTCCGGCTACATAGACGACCCCGGGGGGCAGGATACGGCGCAGTTCATCGGCGATATATGCCTTGGTGCTGCCGCCGTCGGTCACGATAGCGCCCTGCTTCAGATAGGGAATTAGCTTCTCTACCATCGGCACCATCTGCAGTACCGGCGTACTGAGGAATACGATATCCGCATCCCCCACCGCTTCGGCCAAATCATTCGTCGCCAGGTCACAGGCCTTGCGCTTCGCTGCCAGTTCCATCGTTGCTGCCGTACGGGCATTGGCTGTGATATATACCTTTTCTCCCAGTCTGTCCTTCAGAGCCAGACCAAGGGAGCCTCCGATAAGACCGACGCCGATAATAGCCAGACTGAACTGAGCATTGTGCTTTATCGCCTTCAGCACCTCATCACTATGGGAGGTAAACCGGAGCAAACCCGGAGTTTCATTCATCATAATGGCTTCCTCTGTGTAAAATCCATTAAATCGTGCGACCCATTACCTCAGCAATGCGGCGGGCTTCCTCCATGAGAGCGGCGAACTGCTCCGGACGGAGGGACTGGTCGCCATCGGAGAGAGCGACTTCCGGATGCGGGTGAACCTCGATGATAAGGCCGTCTGCACCGGCAGCAATAGCCGCCCGGGACATAGGAGCAATCATGGAGCGGCGGCCGGTACCGTGGCTGGGGTCAACGATAATCGGCAGATGGGTCATCTCCTGCACAGCCACAACCGCGGACAGGTCGAGAGTATTGCGGGTAAAGGTCTCGTAGGTACGGATACCGCGCTCGCAGAGGATGACATCATCATTGCCGGAGCTGATGATATACTCAGCCGCGTTGAGCCACTCGGTAATGGTAGCCGCCAGACCGCGCTTCAGCATGACCGGCTTATCGGTGCGGCCTACTGCCTGAAGCAGGCGGAAGTTCTGCATATTGCGGGCGCCAATCTGAAGTACATCGGCATACTTGCATATGACATCCAAATCGGCAATATCAACGATTTCGGTGACGACGCGCATATCGTACTCTTTCGCCGCCTGCGCCAGAAGCTTCAGACCCTCTTCGCCCAAGCCCTGGAAATCATATGGGCTGGTACGGGGCTTGAAGGCACCGCCGCGCAGGAACTTTGCGCCGGCTTCCTTTACTGCCTTGGCAGCGGTCATGAGCTGCTCCTCATTCTCTACCGAGCAGGGTCCAGCCATGATAGCCAGTTCCTTGCCGCCAATCTTTGCCCCACGGACATCTATTACGGTGCGCTCATCTTGGAACTCACGGCTTACCAGCTTGAACTTCTCGGTAATGCGGACCGTCTTCTCTACACCTTCATAGGAATTCATCTGCAGAACAGCGATCTTGTGCTTGTCACCGATGACGCCGATGATGGTCACATCGGAGCCCTTGGAAAGGTGCGTGGACAGACCCAGAGACTCTATGTGCTTTTGTACGCTGACGATATTTTCCTCGGTAGCCGAGGGCTTCATTACTACTATCATTTTCGATTCCTCCGATTATGGGTTTATATTGGGGCAATCCCCTATATTTTAATCAAGCATATTTTTCAGGAAGCTCTTCGTCCGCTCTTCGCGAGGATTGAGGAAGAACTCCCGTGATGTATTTTCTTCTACGATATGAGTATCCGCCATGAAGATTACCCGGCTGGCCACATCGCGGGCAAAGGACATCTCATGGGTGACGACAGCCATCGTCATCTTTTCCTCAGCCAGCTGGCGGATAGTCTTCAGTACCTCTACTGTCAGCTCCGGATCCAGCGCACTGGTCGGCTCGTCGAAGAGAAGGATATCCGGACGCATGGCCAGCGCTCTTGCAATAGCCACACGCTGCTGCTGTCCGCCGGACAGCCGTCCCGGGTACACATCCCGCTTGTCGTAGAGGCCTACCTTCCTCAGCAGCTCCTCCGCCGCCGGTCGGATATCCTCGTCGCTCATTCCCTTTACTATCTTCGGCGCCGCCATCAGATTTTCGATGACGGTCATATGCGGGAACAGATTGAACTGCTGGAAGACCATGCCCATGCGCCCCAGAATCTTCCTTGCCTGCTCCGGGTCTACATACTGTGCTTCGCCCTTTTCATTGTTCTTTACCAGAGTCTCGCCGCCGACAACGATAGAGCCGGCATCAATCTCCTCCAGCCGGTTCATGCACCGCAGCAGAGTGGACTTGCCTGAGCCCGAGGGTCCCAAAATAGCCACGACCTCGCCCCGGCAGATGGTAACATCAATATCATCCAGCACCAGCAAATCGCCGAATTTCTTCCGCAGGCCGGTTATCTGCACCATGATATCGGTCTTATCAGTTGATGTATTTGCCATAATGCGCCTCCAGCTTGTTGAACACCCAGGTCAGAACAAAGGTCATCACGAGATAG
>JAZLHS010000144.1:0-5074 GCA_045616885.1 Selenomonadaceae bacterium
AGATTTACTGATTTTTTCTTTAGTTTCATTCGAAAGGTGAACTCCAAATCTAGGCGAAGCCTCACCCTTGTTGTGAACGCCGTAGAAATTGTTATACTTGCCAGCACCACTACCAACAGTTTTGTTGTACATTGTATAACCTTCGGACATTCTGTGCTCAGTCCACTTTGCTTCCAAGGCAAAGCCATCCTTTTTGCTATGAGTCTTAAATACTGGCTTTATAGTAAAATGCTCCCTGCCAAGCCTTTCAATAGGCTCAAACAAGGAGCTGGTCTTGCAACCGCAATGTCCAAGTAGTCTGTCTTTTAACCGCCTGATTGTTAATCCTACATAACATGGAACCCCATCTTGAAGGACTTCGTATATCGTGTATGTCTTATCCATGGCAAAACCCGCAGATAAAGTTAGTCATTTTATTCATCCTTTCTTACAGTGAGTCAATTACTTCTACGAGACTGAGCATCATGTCGTTCATGGCTGAGTTCTCGGCTTCAAGTGCTTCAATGCGTTCAGTATCAGTAGGAAGTTGTGCTATTCGTTCAGCTTCAGCTTCTTCTTCAGCTTTCAATGCCTGATATTCTTCGTCAGCTTCAGACAGGAAATATTTACCATTAGCTTGTAGAGGCTCAGTATCGGTAAACACAATTCCCTCTGTGCTGATATTAGCCATAGCAAGAGCCTTTAGGAGTCTTTCCTGTGTATCACTCGCACCGACGGGCTGAATAAGTCCGTCTATAATTTTGTAGCCGTAGACCATGATTACACCTCACCTTCTGCGTAAATAAAGTATGTTTCAAAAATTGATACGGCATCGTATCTAGTGGTTTTAACGCTATCCCCTTTACGAACAGGTAAGATTTTAACAGTTGTGATTGTTCCTGCTGCATTTTGGGAAAGTCCATTGTTTACTCTAAAATCAACTGCACCGCCATTAGTATCAGACAATCGTATGTTATAGTACAAATACCCATTGGCAGGAAAAGTATATGTTTTATTTAATCCGCCAATTATAGATGATAAATTGACTCTTGTCGCAGACGGAAAAGCCATTGCTTTCAGCTTGTCATTAGTTTCCTGTGTCAGATTACTCAAAGACCGATTAGCTTTCCCTGCTAAGTCATTAGCTACCTGTGTCATGTCTACTAAGGCAGAGTCAGGGGTAGCTTCTGTAAATACCACAACATAGGGGATGAGCAGAGCGGATGCAGGCTGGACTGTGTTGGAACGACCGTAGATGGGGTTGCTATCCGAAGCATTTAGCTTTAATTTTCTGGCTAGGCTGTTACCCGTTGGAGCTGACAAGTTATTTGCATAATAACTTAAAGTCAACGCACCATCTTTATGGTCTTTACCGTCCGTATGAAGTGACAAAATAATTAAGTCATCGTTTAATCCACCCTCAATATTCGGCAGCCCAGCTCCATGATACCCTCCCGCACTTGTAGCACCTTCGGGGAAACGGCCGATGAGGTTAGGTAGATTAAATGTGGTAGAGCCGTTGCCAGCTCCCCAAGGATAGCCTAATTTAGCTTGCTGTTCGTTGTAGTCAGGGTACATCGCACGGCTGACTTCCGCACCATTTGCAATGAGTCTGCCGACCACAGGCGTTGGATTAGAAGTCCATACTATATCACCAAGTGCGTGAGAAGTGATTTGGTCTGCTACGACTTTTTCTGCGTAGATAGCTTTTACTTTATTCTCAGGCGAGCCAACAGTTATATCCATCAAATGTCACCTCCGTCTATTCTGTCTATGATTGCCAAAAGGACTTCATTCATTTCATCGAGAGTGAGCTGCGGAGTAATTTCTACAGGCTCTACAGGCTCGTTCTCTACGATGATATATTGTCCGTCTTTTTGCTGCTCAATATGTGCGTTGTTCTTGTTGCACCATATAGCCGCTTTTACATAGATTTTAGAGTTTACAATGTCTCCGATGTTCATACATTCGCCCCCTGTCCACAAGCGTACCAAGACCACAAAGACGGTACTCCAGCAAAGCTAAAGCCTGTTTCTGTTGTGCCTGTTAGCATAAGGCGGTCACTATCATTACCGCTTGTAACAACTATTGTCGGATTTGTACCGGGCTTGAACGGCAAATTAAAATTATATGTTCCGCTAATATTTACCGCTCTTGGCTGTCCTCCCTGCTCAACCCACCCTGACTTGTACTTCCGATACCAATTTCCTTCAGCATCGTGGTATGACTCTACCACAAAATCCACATTTGACTCTACATTGGTCAAAGCTCGGTTAGCCTTATTAGCTATCTCCTGCCCAACTGCTGTAGCTTCCATGAGAGCAGGATTACTTACTGTGTGGAAAGCCTTGATGATATAACGGACTGTGACAGAAGAAGGCTGAACAGTGGTGGAACGACCGTAGATGGAGCTAGACCGAGAGGCGTCGAAAGACCCACTAGTAACTCCGTCAACCCCCGAGGAACCGCTTAAACGGAAATCAACTCCAGTTGCTGAAAATGCTCCGTTATTATACGCAGAAGTGCTATAAAGCAACGGTAAATTACCTGTAATATTCGGCAATCCTGCTTCCTTGTACTCACCAGCTACAGCAGCACCTTCAGCAAATCTTCCTCGCTTATCAGGCAAGTTAAAGTGTTCATCGTCTACTGCTCCGTGGGTAGTGCCGATTACGCTGAATAAATCAGGATACATAGCACGGCTCAGACTTGCTCCGTTTTCCTCAAGCCATCCTTCAGGAACAGGAGAGTTACTAGGCCATGTTGCTTCAATGCCTACAGGCATCGTGTCAGCCCACTCAGAAAGCACATTGGTTACTATAGAGCGGATTGTAGACTCGTCTGTATCCAAGTCTTCGGGCTTCAAGGCACTGAGGTCTTTGGGGATGATAGCGTTTCCGTCTACTATTTCCCACAGACCAAGACCGTCACCACCACCTATGGCTTGCCATTTTGTTTTGTCAAATTCAGCATCGGCGTTAGCTTCTATGCATTGATAGATTTTCCCGTCACAGATACAAATGTCTTTCAGTCCGTACTCCTTACCGGCAGCCCAATCGGAAATAGGCTTCCTTGTGATGCTCTGAAATTTCGCATCCGTTTCCCCCGCCAATGATTCAACATCTTCGGCAACAGAGCTGGTTGCCGAAGTGATAGTCTCATAAAGACCAACAACTTGTTCAACTTCGGTTTCAGGGTGAATGATTTCCCAACCATCCTTGCCCTTAACTTTCATTGTGGTTTTCTTAATCTCCAATATTATTCCCTCCTATGGAAAACCATATAACACCCTCTGCTACATCCGTTGGCTCAACACTGCCCGTATAGACATTTGTTGCCGCCTTTACAGTTTCAGCATCAATTCTTGCCTGTTCCGCATAGGACTTTGATTCATCTGCACTGTCACTTGCCGCCGCCGAATAAGTTTCAGCACTTGCCGCTGCTGTTTCTGCTGAGCTTTTAGCAGTCTGAGCATCGGAAACATATCCGGCAAACTTGGTAGAAAATGACTCTGCCGCCGCATCAATAGCCACATCAACGGCATTGTCTATAATCCCTTGTGCCTGTGCTGCTGAATTGGCCGCTTCAACAGCTGCCGCTTCTGCCCCTGCTTTGCCAGTCTGAGCATCGGAAACATATCCGGCAAACTCTGTGCGAACTGTTTCAAGAGCTGCCTCCGCCGCAACGCTGGCACCGGTAGCAATTATGTTTTGTGCCGCCTCATCAGCTGCGGTCTGTGCGGCTGCTTCGGCTCTGTCAGCGGCATCCTCCGCCCTAATTGCAGCCGCATTAGCACGGCCTGTAGCTGCTGCTGCTTGCAACTGACTTTCCGTTGCCTGTGCCGCCTTTTCTGTAGCGGTTGCTGCGCTCTCCGTTATTGAGTCTCTAGCTGCGATAGCAGCTTCTTCGCTTGCTTTTGCTTCAAGAGCGGATGCCGCTGCACTTTCAGCAGATGTAACAGCCTTATCAATGTTGGAATTAATATCAGCGGCAGCAGCTTCCGCACTTGTTTTTGCGGCTTCCGCAGTTTCCATATACCGTCTTGTTTCCGTATAGTCGTAGTGGACATTGGAAGCAATTTCATCCAAAGCGGTAATTACCTTTTCAGAAGCGTTTCTGGCCGCTGTTTCGGCAACTGCTTCTGCTATTTCAACCGCTTTTGCCTCGATGGTATCGGAAATGTTTCTTTCAGCTGTCGTTGCTGTTTCGGCAGCTTCTTTAGCTTCTTGACTAGCTGTTTCGCTTCTTAATACAGCAGCGTTTATTTGAGAAGTTGCAACACTGACTGCACTGCTGACTTCCTCTTCAACAATTCCCTCAACTGTGGTTACAATATTGTCACGAATTTCAGTTATCTCGCCCAACACATTTTCTGCCGCTTCTAACTTTTCATTCGCCTGAGATATTTTGTTACCAAACTCTGTCTTTGTAGACTCAACTTTTGCAGAGATTTTTGTCAGTTCTACTTTAGCATTTGCTAGTGTTTCGTTTGCTGAATCAATCAGCTCAGAAGCCGCAGCAGCACTACCAACTGCCTCATTCTTTATCGCCTCTATCTCCGCTTTCTCGCCGGGAACAGTGGCAAGCATACGACTGACTTCTGCCGACATAACTCCAACCTCGGCTTGTGCCTGTTTGACTTCTCGCTCAACTTGCAAGATTGTCGCAATATTAGGCGCGGCTTCATCCCCTGTCACGGAACTGCCACCGATTACTTCCCACAAGTCAGGGTCAAAAATATCAGACGACTCATGTTCCTCCACCGTTCTAAGTAATTCATTGTGGTAAATTACCAGCGTACCCGCCTGATATTTAGTAAAAGGCATCCACTCAGTTATTCCGCTAGAGTCAGCACCATTGCAGGAATTAAACTTAATATCGCTTCCATCTTCGTAAGTGAAGATAATATCAGCATATTCTTCATAGTTGTTGCTGCAATCGAAGTCCTGCCCGACATTAGGGTTTCCGACAACAAGCACAGCAGGGTTTTTATCACTGTGCTGTATGGTAATTATTCGGGCATAAATCTTATTTGCCCTTTCGCACTCAAAAGCCATCTTCTGACCGGGTTTAAGTGCAACACCACTCCCCAGTT
>JAZLHS010000145.1:0-31153 GCA_045616885.1 Selenomonadaceae bacterium
AACCGCCGCAAAGCTCCATAGAGAAGCCGGGAACGGTTACTACGCGGACAATATCGCCGTACTTCTCGCCGAAGAGAGCCATTGCACCCTTCTCGCGAGCGGCAGCCTGTGCCATCTCTTCAATCTCTACATCGATTCCCTTGAGAATTTCTTCGTTGACCAGTTCCTCGACATCAGCCAGCTGCTGCTCGGTGACCGGCTCGAAGTTGGAGAAGTCAAAGCGCAGGCGCTCCGGAGTTACCAGAGAGCCGGCCTGATTGACCTGACTGCCGACTACCTTCTTCAGAGCAGCCTGCAGGAGATGGGTTGCGGTATGGTTACGGGCAGAAGCCAGTTTCAGTTTTTTGTCGATTTCGATTTCTACCTTGTCGCCGACCTTAATCTGGCCTTCGGCAACATAGGCGATATGGTATACGGTACCATCCGGGAGCTTCTTGGCATTGGCGACTTCCAGTCGGCCAAGCTCGCTCTTCAGGAGACCGACATCGCCGACCTGTCCGCCGCCCTCAGCATAGAAGGGAGTAACGTCGAGGATAACGCCAGCCTCTTCGCCATCGGTAAGCTCGTCTACAAGGACGCCTTCCTTCCAAATAGCAACGACCTTTGCTTCAGTAGCCTTTTCGTCACGACGAAGAGCAGAAATATCTATACCGGTGAGGTCGGGAACCGCTACGCGCTGGTTCTCCTGACGAGCCTCACGGGCACGGGTACGCTGTGCGTTCATGGCGGCATCAAAGCCGTCCTTGTCGAGAGTGAGGCCATTGTCCTCAAGAATCTCGGCTGTCAGCTCCCAGGGGAAGCCAAAGGTATCATAGAGCTTGAAGCCCAGCTCGCCGTCAAGAGCCTGCTTACCGGCAGCCTTCATTTCAGCGATATAGCCATCGAGAATTTCGATGCCCTGATTGAGAGTCTCATGGAAACGCTCTTCCTCAAGGCTGATAACCTTCTTGATGTAATCCTGACGGGCGGTGAGTGCCTCAAAGCCGGCTGCACCGTCATAAATCTTGATGACAGCCTCAACCGCACCGGCAAGGAAGCTGCCGGTAATACCCAGCATACGGCCATGACGGACTGCACGGCGGAGAATGCGGCGGAGGACATAGCCACGACCCTCATTGGAGGGGAGGATGCCATCCATAATCATAACGCTCATGCTGCGGGCATGGTCGGCAATAACCTTCATGGAGATGTCATCCTGAGGATTTGCGCCGTATTCCTTGCCGCAGGTCTTTACGGTGTATTCAATGATGGGGAAAAGAAGGTCGGTCTCGAAGTTGGAACGCTTGCCCTGCAGTACGGAAGCAAGACGCTCAAGGCCGGCACCGGTGTCGATGTTCTTCTTGGCCAGCGGCAGATACTCGCCGTCCTCGGTACGGTCAAACTGGGTAAATACCAGATTCCAAATTTCAAGATATCGATCGCAGTCGCAGCCTACACCGCAGGTGGGCTGTCCGCAACCGCGATCCTCACCGAGGTCGATGTAGATTTCGGAGTCCGGGCCGCAGGGGCCGGGGCCGATTTCCCAAAAATTGTCTTCCAGCTTTACAATATGATCCTGGAAGAAGCCGGGCTGCTGCTTCCAAATCTCTACAGCTTCGTCATCCTTCGGATAAACGGTAGCATAGAGCTTGTCCTTCGGCATTTCCAGTACTTCGGTAAGGAACTCCCAAGCCCAAGGAATGGCCTCTGCCTTGAAGTAATCACCGAAGGAGAAGTTGCCCAGCATTTCGAAGAAAGTCTGATGGCGGGCAGTACGACCTACATTCTCGATATCGCCGGTACGAACGCAGCGCTGGCTGGTGGTGATACGAGTACGGGGCGGCTTCATCTTGCCGGTAAAGAACGGCTTGAAGGGAGCCATGCCGGCACCAATCATCAAAAGGGTCGGGTCATTCTCCGGAATCAGCGAAGCGCTGTCCAGACGCAGATGACCTTTCTTCTCAGCGAAAAATTTCAAATAAGCTTCGCGAAGCTCATTACCTGATAAGTTCTTCAAAAAAATCTACCCCCAACAAAAAATATAACGCCGGTACCGGCAAAGGTATGCCGAGTGCCGGATATTTGCTGACACTCTAACCCCATTATTATATAGTTAAAAGAAAAGTCGGTCAAGAAATTTTCTGCATAAAAAGAGCCCCGGCAAGCCGAGGCTCTTTTGTAAAGTCTTTCAGTAATATTCCTGTGATTACAGAACAGCGTGAGCCATTACATAACCAACGCAGCAGCCGGTGATAACGCCAACAGCACCCGGGAGCATGAAGCTGTGGTTGAGCAGGAACTTACCAATGCGGGTGGTACCGCTGCGGTCGAAACCAATGCAGGCCAGATCGGAAGGATAGGTCGGCAGGAAGAAGTAACCGTAAGCAGCGGAGATGAAGGACAGGACGATGACCGGCTCAACGCCAACGGTGAGAGCAAGCGGTACAACGATAGCAATTGCAGCACCCTGAGAGTTAACCAGCTTAGAGGTGAAGAATGCAATCAGAGCATAAGCCCAGGGGTAAGCTTTAACAGTGGTGCCGAGGAAGGACTTCAGCATGCCCATGTGAGCACCGAAGAAGGTATCAGCCATCCAGGCAACGCCGTATACGGATACGAGAGCGACAACACCGGAGGAGAATACCTGAGTCTTGCCAACTTCCTTAGCCTTGATGTTGCAGAGGAAGAGCATAACAGCGGAAGCAACCATCATTACCATCTGGATAACGTTGGTCATGGAGATTGGCTTCATAGCACCCTTAGCATTCTTGAAATGCGGAAGGAGCTCAGGGAAAGAGCCGAATACAGCGATGAAAGCGATGGCTACGAAGAAGATGTACATGCAACGATAGTAGGAGCCCGGCAGGACTTTATCCTGGAGACTCTCACTGTCACCGTATACATAAGCCTTCTGCTCAGGGTCAGCAATCAGAGCCTGGAACTCAGGATCCTTGTCGAGGTCCTTGCCGCGGTTGAGGCTGACAATACCGGCAGCCAGAACGCCGGAGAGGGTAGCTACGATAGAGATGGTGAGAACCTTGGCAACGGAAACTTCAGCACCGCCGGCAGCAAGGAAGCCAACCAGAGATACAACGGCAACAGATGCCGGGGAAGCAACGATACCCATCTGAGAAGAAACGGAGGCAGCAGCCATCGGACGCTCAGGACGGATATTCTGCTTGATAGCGATATCATAGATAATGGGGAACATGGTGTAAACTACATGGCCGGTACCGCAGAGAACGGTGAGGAACCAGGTAGTTACAGGAGCAAGGATAGTGATGTAACGCGGATTAGCACGCAGGAATTTTTCTGCATACTTAAGCATTACGGTGAGACCGCCGCCGGCCTGCAGGAAACCACCGCAGGTGATAACGGCGAGAATGGTGAGCATAACGCCTACCGGGGGAGAACCCGGCTTATAATGGAAGCCGAATACATAGATGACGAGACCGATGGAACTGATGACAGCCAGACCGATACCGCCGTAACGGACACCGATTACCAAGCATGTCAGCAGGACCAAAAAACCGAATAATAGAGACACGATTTTTCCTCCTTCTGAAATAAAGAAAAATGATTGCTGGATTTTGAACAATTTGCCCAAAGTCCATCCACTGTTATTATGTATTGTTATTGTACTATAGTCTTTGCCATTATGCAAGAATAAAGATGTAAAGTTGTTAAATATGAAACAAAATCCTTTATCCAGCATTTGCCGTCCCAAATCTTTGCCCATAAGTATTGCGGCAGGGACGATATTTGTGATATTATTTTTTAGTGTCCCTTTTTAGATAATAAGGAATGAAATATAAAGGAGTAATACAAAATGGCACTTATCAACGAAAACTATCTGAAGCTTCCCGGCAGCTATCTCTTCGCCGAAATCGCCCGCCGCGTCAACGCATTCAAGGAAGCTAATCCCTCTGCCGATATTATCCGTCTCGGCATCGGCGATGTCACCCTGCCCCTGCCGCAGGTATCCATCGAGGCAATGCACAAGGCTGTCGATGAAATGGCCGTAAAGGAAACCTTCCGCGGCTACGGTCCAGAGCAGGGCTATGACTTCCTCATCGAAGCCATCCGTGAAGCGAACTACACTCGCCATGGTCTCAAGGTAGACAGCGACGAAATTTTCGTCAGCGACGGCTCCAAGAGCGACTGTGCAAACATTCAGGAAATCTTCGGTCTCGACAATGTTGTCGCTATACCCGACCCGGTTTACCCGGTATACCTCGACACCAATGTAATGGCCGGCCGCACCGGTGAGCTTGGCGCCAATGGTCATTTCGACGGCGTCACCTATCTCCCCTGCACCGCCGAGAGCGGCTTCGCTCCCTCCATGCCAGAGGGTCACGTAGACATGATTTATCTCTGCTCCCCCAACAATCCTACCGGCACCACTCTCTCCAAGGAGCAGCTGGAAGCTTGGGTTGCATACGCCCGTAAAGAAAAGGCTGTCATTCTCTACGACAGCGCCTACGCTGCCTACATCACTGAGGAGAATGTCCCCCACTCCATCTACGAAATTGAAGGTGCCCGCGAGGTAGCTATCGAATTCCGCTCCTTCAGCAAGACTGCCGGCTTTACCGGAACCCGCTGCGGCTACACCGTAGTCCCCAAGGAGCTGATGGCTTACACTAAGAACGGCGAGGCTCGCGACCTTCGTTCCCTCTGGAACCGCCGCCACACCACCAAATTCAACGGCACACCGTACATCATCCAGCGCGGTGCAGCTGCCATCTATACACCGGAAGGTCAGGCTCAGATAAAAGAGCTGGTCGGCTACTACATGGAGAACGCCCGCATTATCCGCGATGGTCTCACCGCTGCCGGTCTCACCTGCTTCGGTGGTGTCAACGCTCCGTACATCTGGCTCCAAACTCCCGACAATATGCCCAGCTGGTATTTCTTCAACAAGCTTCTCTCTGAGGCCAACATCGTTGGTACTCCGGGTGCCGGCTTCGGCTCCTGCGGTGAGGGCTACTTCCGCCTGACCGCCTTCGGCGACCGTGAGAATACTCTCCGTGCCGTTGAGCGTTTCAAGAATCTCAAACTGTAATAAAAGTCTCCCCTGAAGGGGAGGCTTTCCAAAGTATTCCTAAACACAAGAAAGAGGAACAACATGTCCGACAATCTCAATCAACGGGTTCGTACCCGTTTCGCCCCCAGCCCTACCGGCTACATGCACATTGGCAACCTGCGCACTGCCCTCTACGCATATCTCTATGCCAAGAAAGAGCAGGGCGACTTCCTTCTCCGCATTGAAGACACCGACCAGAAGCGTTTCGTTGCCGATGCCGTAGATTTTATCAAGCGCACTCTTGCCGCCGCTCATATCGTAGCCGATGAAGGCCCGGATATCGGCGGTGAATTCGGCCCCTATGTCCAGAGCGAGCGAAAGGAAATCTACCAGAAGTACGCTGACGAGCTCATTGCCAGCGGCCACGCCTATCGTTGCTTCTGCGACAGCTCCGCTGCCGCCGAGACCGAGCCGGAGCCGACCGATGAGGCTGATAAGTACAAGAAGAAACCCGGTCACTGCGAGATATGCCGGGCCCTCACCGCAGAGGAGTCTTCAGCAAAGGTTGCCGAGGGTATCCCCTTCGTCATCCGTCAGAAGATGCCTCCCTCCGGTCCGGTGACCTTCTATGATATCGTCCACGGCAACATTTCCATCGATGCCAGTGAGCTGGAGGATCAGGTGCTCATCAAGCGCGACGGTCTCCCCACCTACAACTTTGCAAATGTAATCGACGACCATCTCATGGAGATAAGTCACATTATTCGCGGCGTCGAGTTCATCACTTCCACCCCGAAGCATGTCCTCCTCTATCAGTTCCTTGGCTGGACTCCCCCGGCCTTCATTCATCTCCCGCCGGTAATGGGCAAGAATGAAGACGGCTCCGTCTCCAAGCTCTCCAAGCGTCATGGTTCTACCGGCTTCTCCGAGCTTGTCGAGCTGGGATATCTGCCGGAAGCTATCACCAACTATGTAGCCCTCCTTGGCTGGAGCCCCAAGTCTACGCAGGAAGTTTTCTCCATGGAGGAGATGCAGGCTGCTTTCACACTGGAAGGTCTCTCCAAGTCCCCGGCTGTCTTTGACTATGCCAAGCTGGACTGGTTCAACGGTGAGTACCTGAAGGCCATGAGCGACGAAGATTTCGCTGCCCTTGCCCGCCCCTATGCACAGGATATTGCTGACAGCCTCGGAGACAAGTGGATATACCTCGCCGCTCTCCTGAAGACCCGCGTGGCTCGCCTCGGTGAAGTCCCCGAGAAAATCGACTTCCTCCCGGCTCCCCATGAGTACACCTCCGAAGACTTCCTCAACAAGAAGAACAAGGTCACTCTGGAGCTGGCCGCCGAAATCATTCCTGCCGCCATCGACGCTCTGTCTGCTATCGATGCAGCGAGCTGGAATCCTGATGCCATCAACGATGCTCTCCATACCTACATCGAAGCATCCGGCAAGAAAATGGGCACCATCATGTGGCCGCTGCGAATCGCCCTCTCCGGCTGCCGCGTCACCCCCGGCGGCGTAACCGAGCTGCTTTACCTGTTGGGCAAGGATGAGTCAATCGCCCGCCTCAATGCAGGCAACGCGAAGCTGGCATAACAGAACCTCATCCACCGCCTTTGGCGGTCCCCCTTCCCCAAAGGGGAAGGCATCCTTAATATAAAACATAGGGCATACTGGTCTGTAAAGAAACCATTTATGAACACCGGTACTTGGCGACATGCGAATAAGCATATGAAGCATGAGCCTATGTACCGTTATGTTCATAACTGAGCGAAAGCGAGTTTCTGTCAGACCATTATGCCGTAAGAATTTCCTACACATAGGAGATGATGATATGACAAAGAGCAATCATGCCGGTCGTATCATCATCTTTTTGTTTGTCATTCTATCCGCTCTCCTCTACCCCATCGTCACTCAGCGCTCTCCCTTCCCGCAGGCACCGGCTTCTGCCGCCGCAGTCGAGCCCACCAGCAACCTCTTCCGTGTCCTTCTGCTTCCCCTTGACAGCCGACCGCCCTGCTCCGACTATGTAGTACGAGACGCCAGACTTGCCGATATAGAAGTCATCTTGCCCACCAAGGAGCTGATGGATTACTACACACAGCCCGGTCATTACAAGGAAATGCGAAAGGCCCTGCTGTCCCTCGCCTCGGAGAAAAAGCCCGATGCCATCATCATTTCTGCTGATCAGCTCATGGCCGGCGGACTGCTGACCTCCCGGGACAAGCTGATAACCGCAGCGGAAAGACAGGAAACCATCGAATTCCTACGGCTGCTCCATAAAAATAACCCCGACACCCCGATTTATGTTTTTAGTATTCTTCCCCGCCTGCTGCCCCCACCGGAGATAACACTCTATGAGGAACGGCTGGCCATAACCAAATATGCCCGACTGGAAGAAAAAGCCGAGCTTGGCGAAGCGACCTCGGAAGAACTGACAGAGCTAAAAGGACTCCTTGACTTCAGCGATCCCAACAACTACATAAAGCCCGACAATCTCAAACGCTATCAGGCAATCCATCCAACTCATGAAAAGACAGCAAAGGCATTGGCCGACCTGACCGGAGAAGGCATCATCACCGAACTTTTCATCGGGCAGGATGACGGCGAGAAGTACGGCCCCGGCAATCGCGAGCGCCGTCATCTGAAAGAGTACTTCGGCAGTTCACCGGTGCTTCATCTTGTGCGAGGCGCCGATGAGCTGGCGCTGTCTATCATCACTCGTCTGGCTGTGGAAACATCAGGAATCCGCCCCGCTGTTAATATTGCCTATTCCGGCAGCAGCACCGGCGAAGACTTCTTCCCCTACATGGCAGCCTCTCTCGCTGATACCGCCGCCGAGGAAATATCCCTTCTCGGCCTCAAGACCGTCGACAGCGAGCTACGCGACGAACATAGACAGGCTTCCGTTACTCTGTTCATTCATGGTGGAGACAACACTCTCCCCGCCATGACAGCCCGGCACAATGCAATCAAAATGCTGAATGAAAGAATCTCCGATGGCAGCAGCGAAGTCGCACTGGTAGACTTGAGTCGTCACTTCACTACGGAAGAAACTTTGCTTCCCCTGCTGACTCGCTGCGGCTTCCCTCTCCACCGTCTCACTTCTTACAGTGGCTGGAATACCGCCTCAAACTCCATCGGCACCGCCCTCTGCGAAGCGGTACTCACTCACATTGGCAGTCGAATAAACGGTGCCGCTCAAAAAGAGCAGACTATCGCCTTGTCCAAAGAGATACTCAACGCCCACTTCGCCGAAGACAGCATCTATCTGAAGGATTCTATTGACCGGATAAACGGCGAATTCTACCGCCGCGGTTTCTTCAATACCGGCGACCTTGACCTCGACCGGGACTATCGCTGGCTCACTATCCTAAACGATTATGCCCTTAAAAGCAGAAGCCGCCGTCTCATGGAGACAGCGGCCTGGAGAAAGCCTTATTCAATTAATGGTAAAAGTCTCTATCCTCAGCCACTGAAAATACAACAGTACTTCCCTTGGCCAAGAACATTTGAAGTAAACACGAAAGTAAATTGAAGTTTTATAAAAAGGAGACCTGATTATGCCGAGAGATAAAATGACCTTTCTTCTTGCATGGCTCATGATTGCCGCGGTAGGTGCCTACGTGGTGATGGAGGAGCCGGCCGCCGAACGGGACTGGTACGGCTATTCCTGTGCCATGCTGCTGATGCCATTTATATTTTTACTTATGGGCATCGTCTTCGCCATTGTGAAAGCCGCTCTCCTTATACCCTATCTTTTTATCCGAACCCTTTCAGACCATAATGCAGTCTACAGATGGTGCCAATGGAACAGAAACTGGTCATCTACGCTGAAATCCCTTATGAGCAGAGATTTTTCCTGCTTCTACATTCCAAGCCAGACGGAACTGGACAGGGCGAAGGAGACCAAGCAGAGAGCCAAAGACTATAACAATAAGAATAATAACACGCACTAATTCTCAACCATGAGTCCTTTACCTGTTCGATTTCATTATACAATCTACCAAAAAGCTGGCAACTGTTACATCTTCAGCATAAAAAACTATTTTCCTTGGAAAACAGCTTTCCAATCCTTTAGTTGAAGTGCCAAACTTCTTCCATCTTCCACAACCTGTCCTTTATTACGATTTAATGTTCCCATTGCTCCGCAATGTGCTACTGGATGCAGCTTAGATATTTTTCCCGAAGAAGCTGTTACCATAATTGGATTCTTAGCCGCTTCTTCTATGATTTTATTAAAGCTGCCTGAAGGCCTCTTAAGTCCATACGCCTTAACGGCTGCTTCATAAGTATGCCTGCCAAGACATATAATAATTTCTGGCTCTAAAATGTCAATTAACCTCTTCGCAAAATCTGCATCCGCATCCATTACAGCTTCAGTCATCCCACCAGAAATTTTTTTCGTTCCCTGTCTGTACCCCAAGGCAAAATTTGTAAAAAACAATTCTTCATATCTCGTCTTGTCAATATTAGGATATCCCACACTAGCAAACAGCTCAACCAAAGAAGCATCTGTTTCAAAACCTTTTCCAGAAATATCTGTACCATCAAGGTACTGTCTCGGTTCCTCTCCATTCTCCAATTGTGTATTTATTTCTTTCGCATGACATTCACAAAATTCTCCTCCCCAATCCTGAGCAAATAACAGCACCTTTATATCAGGTGTTTTAGCAGCGTAGTTCAACCCCTGCCAATATGTGTAAAGATTTATCTCTTTACAATCATCTCGCCATACTAATTGAAACCTTGTATTCCCGTGTTTTTCCGGATGTTCTGCATAATCTCGTTTAGCATCTTCAATTAGCTCTAAATAGCGGCGACTTTTTTCGCCATTTTTACAGTCGTTTCGATTATTCCAAAATTCTTCTGTAACTTTTATACCGTCCGTTATAACCGCCAAGGTCTGACCTACATTCATACAGTTCTTAATTGAAACAGGTATATCTCTTCCAACGCCAACCTCCCTCCATTCACCGTACAGATAATGACCTATATCTCGTTCTATAAACCAGTCCTTCTCTTTCGCTAAATCATCATCTTCCCATTCAGCCCCTACACTGTTCATAGAAACTCTAAAAATATAATACTTCCGACTAAAAACGACCCAAATATAATCCCCCTGGCAAATGCTGCAAAGGTTATTAAAGGTTTGATTTGTACCACTATAATACTCAGGAAGAGCTTTAATCTCATGTTCATCCATTCCCGCCTTCAACGGCACGCTTGCCCAGCCTGTGCCAATAATCCCATAATGGATAAACTTAGAAAATATTTCCGCCCTGCAATCATCATAGGCTTTAGAGTGTTTATTATCAAAGCCCTTAACTGATACATCTGGAGAGAATTTCATTCTATATACCTTTGCCACAAGAATCACCTTATCCTTTCCTTCGATCTCCTTGCTTAATCAAAGCAACTGCTCTTCCCTTTTTCATAACTCTACCTGAAAACAATATCACAGCAGTTCATATACTCCTGCCATTCCTTGGTATTCTTAAACACCTTCAATGTCTCTCCCAAAGCCTCGTAGTACCACTGTTGTTTATTTTTGTCCTTCTGATTAAAGCTGTCCCACATCTTGTCCCCTTTCGCTTTATAGGTTTTGACAGACAATCTCATGTTGGAAAGTTTATCGCCCAGACATATCGTCTTGGCATTCTTGGAAGCCTTGGCCAAATGTGCCAAGGCTTCTTCTTTTCTTATCATCCATGTATCAGCAGCGGGCAAATCCTCCCGTTTATCTTCACTTTCAGCCGCTACCAGTGCAGCTACATTCTTACCAAAAAGCACCTCAACATCATTCTCGGAAAACTCGGTGTCTTCTACAATGTCATGAAGAACCGCTGCTACCACCGCGTCTATGTCATCTGTGATATTCAGCACAATAAGTGCTGCCTCCACCGGGTGCAGCACATACGGGATATTCGTACCTTTTCGGACAACTCCGCGGTGGGCTTCCCGAGCAAACTTCACCGCCCATTTGAATTTGAGCCGCATGGCAGCTGTCCAGCTTTTAGGGTAATCTACCTCATCGACCAAGCCGTTCTCTTCACCAGCCTGAGCCAATTCGTCCTTCAATAAGGTTTTCAAATCCTCTATTAGTTTCATCACATTCTCCTTCAACTTATAGGCAAAACGACTTAAAATCAAGCGGCGTAGTCGCCAGCAATCTGTCAGCCTCTTTAAGTGTTATCAGTATTTGGACGAAATCATTTCCTCTACAGTCAGTACGATAAAACAGCGTTCCGTTTCGCAGCTGACCTTTGAAGGTAATAATGGCTGTCTCTTCCAGCAAATTGTTGTAGGCTATTATTACATCGACATTTTCACACTGTCCGTAATCGACCATTCCGATGGTCAGCACAGAATTATCGTAGGATTCCTTTTCTGTAATCATTCCGATTACTGAGCCTTTCTTACAACCGATGGACTTATCACCATTCCTGACAATCGTCTCCGGCTGTGGGTGAAGCTCCTCAATCCAGGGAAGAACCACACTCAGCACAACCTCGTTCAGGTCATTGGTAAACAGCTCCGCCTCAAAAGGAATGTTACCACAAATATATCCTTGTGTATAGCCAATATTAGCTCCATCTATTCCTTCCGTATAATTACAAACCGGGAACGGATAAGCAAATTCTTCACAGTCAAGGCTCAGCGGCTCATCTTCGTCATCAAAAACATCATCCCATTCGAGGATAGGCTTTTTATCAACATTGGGAAAAGGATAAAGTTTCATATCAGTATTCTCCAATCTATGAAAACTATAAAATATCAAATAAATGACGGCGTAAAACCAAACCTCAACCGTCCATGTCTATAGTGACAAAGGTTTTCTGACCATTTGAAAAGTATCGCTGAAGCGATCGTAAAAAAGCATATTATGCAAAGGCAGGACATTAACATTAGACATTTACCTCGCCAAGAAGAATAACGACAAACTTTTACTATTTTTCTTGAACTTAGCACCCGCATCCCTGCAAAAATGAAAAACAAATGGTCATGGATAGCGTTTATTAGTCAGTGAACAGTTGACTCACCATTCCGGCAGCTCCATCTCGACAGTATTATTGACCAGATCAAGGGCGGTCTGAGCCTTTGACAGCTCGTCCGATACAGCAGCCAGCTGAGCTTTGGCCATAGCAACATCATAGTTGGCATAACGATATTCTATGATGGCTCGTCCCACATAGCTTGAGGCAGCAATTCTTTCCTTTGGAAGCTGTTCAGCCAGTGTTGTCAGCCGGCGTTTCTTTTCACTCAGCTGAGGAATATACACCAGCATTTGGTCAATGGTCATATCAAAGCCGGGAACAATCGTAACTGTATTAAAGATATTGATACCGTGTTTTACTCGACGAACACGGTTTTCAAGGGTCTCAAGCCGTTCCTGTACTTCGGCAAAATCATATTCAGGGCGAACATCCTCAATCTTCTCATCAAGAGATACGGTGAAGGTACCACATTGATTTTCCAATCGTTTCAGAGCTTCATGTTCTTCACTTAGTTTTCTGAGCAGCTTGGCCGCTTCAGAGGAAGTATATTTTTTCATCATTACATTTTCAGCATTATTCTTTTCCATTTTTATCCTTCTTTCTCTTATTGACTCTTGCCTCATCACAGGTCTTATTATAGTATATAAGAGATTAGCCAATCGGGCATTTTTGCCCTATTGAGGATAATTTATCATATTGGGAGATGATACCGTGTCAAGAGAAGTCCCGCACATTGGAAGTCATTCTGAAAATGAAATAAAGCCTCATACTAAAGAAAGCCTTTTGCTGATTCTCGATATAATGATAAGGTTCAGCAGCCCACAAAATATACTCAACAGAGAGCAACTAAATGACCTGCTTGACAAGCACTACAATGTCACCTACGACGTGAAGACGCTGAACAGAAACCTAAAGACCTTGGATGCACTAAGCGATGTTACCGGCTACAAGCTGTCCATCGACCGGCGGGGCGTATATGTTAAGGAACGGCCTTTCACCATGGATGAGTTGCAGATGGTATCCACCAGCATCATATTTTCTAAGGAGATTTCTAAGCGCCTGTCCGGAAAGCTCATTGAAAAACTCGGATTACTGTTCGGTGGGCCGGACTTCAATCCTGAGTACAAAAATATTTCCAGTATGCCCGAATCAAGCTGCATAAATCAGGACGAACTTAAAAAGAATATAGGTATCATCAGTCAAGCTATCCGTCAGAGAAAACAAATCAGCTTTTCCTACGGCTCATACAACAAAGACAAAAATCTTCAAATCAAAGGCTCTATTGATAAGTCAAAAATTGTCAATCCGTACCATATTCTTGCCAATAACGGTCGCTACTATCTGCTGTGCAATTACCCCGCCTACACTGACCAAGTCTATCTCCGCATTGATAAAATGAGAAATGTAAAGCTGTGCAAGACAAAAAGAACTCGATTATTGCGGGAACTGAAGGGCGATGACCTTGATGACCGTACCAATCTTTCCAAGCACGCTGCAGAGCATATCTATATGTTTTCCGGTGCATCCGAAGATATAAAGCTGAAGGTTTCCCCACCCAGCGCTATTGATGCCGTCGCCGACTGGTTCGGCAAAGACTTTTCTATTGTCCCTGATGATAATCCAGACTACTATATCGTCAAAGTAAAGTGCAACAAAAAAGCCATGCTGTATTGGGCTCTGCAATACGGCAGCATTGTGGAGGTACTAGCTCCACAGGATTTACGGGAAGAAGTCAAAAATACAGTAACGACCATTTATAAAAAGTATAGATAAAAAACAAGCTGTGAAAAATGCGCAATCATTTTTCACAGCTTGTTTTTTATCTCTATTCAGTTAGTTGTTACATATGCTTCACCGGCACCGGGCCGCGGGAAAGGGCAATAGCACCGGTACGGGCAATTTCAATTATTTCATACTCGGAGAGGACTTCACAGAGCGCGTCTATCTTGCTTTCCTCACCGGTCAGCTCGATGACTACATTTTCCGGACTTACATCGACTATCTTCGCCCTGAAGATATTGACCACATTGATGATATCGGCGCGGTTGTCCTTCGTAGCGTGAACCTTTATGAGTACCAGCTCGCGGCCGATGGAGTCAACCTCGCTGAGGTTGACAATTTTTATTACATCAATGAGCTTGCCAAGCTGAGTCATGACCTGATTAAGCTCGTGGTCACTGTCTACGGAAACGACGATATTTATTCTGGTAACATCTGCTTCTTCGGTATAGCCGGCAGAGATGCTTTCAATGTTGAAGGCACGGCGGCTGATGAGGCCGGAGACATGAGTAAGTACGCCCGGCTTGTTGTCTACAAGGACAGCGAGAAGATATTTTTTCACTTGTCATTACCTCCCAGCATCATGTTATCCAAAGGTTCGCCGGGGGCGACCATCGGCAGAACATCATCATCCTCGGGAATCATTACATCAACAAGAGCGGGGCCTTCATAGTCGAAGGCTTCCTGCAGTACAGCCTGCAGCTTCTCCGGTTCGCTGACCCGATAGCCTTTGACGCCCATTGCTTCGGCCAGCTTCACGAGGTCTGTCTTGCCCTTCAAAATTGTATTGGAATAGCGTTCACCGTAGAAGGCACGCTGCCACTGAGTAACCATGCCCAGCACGTGATTGTGGAGCACTACAACTTTGACGCGAATATCATTGTCAGCAGCAGTGGCAAATTCCTGACAGTTCATCATTATGCTGCCGTCACCGGTAAAGAGGACGACCTGCTTGTCCGGATTGGCCAGCTTAGAGCCGATGGCGGCCGGCAAGCCGTAGCCCATCGTTCCCTGTCCGCCGGAAGTGATGAATTTTCTCGGCTCTCTGGCGTTGTAGAACTGAGCCGCCCACATCTGATGCTGACCGACATCGGTAGCAACGATATCATCCTTGCCCAGCATATTGCTGACCGTCTCCACAACCTGAGGACCGGCTATGATATTATCACGCTTCACATAAGAGAATGGCTTCTCTACATTGAGGGCTCTTACATGAGACAGCCATTCGCTGTACTGCTGGCCGAAGCCGAACTCCTCCGCTTCCAGACTGTCTGCAAAGTGGGGCAGCGTCCAGGTAAGGTCACCTTTCACCTGATAATCAACCGGTACATTCTTGCCTATCTCAGCCGGGTCTACTTCAAAATGAGCAATTTTAGCATTCGGGGCAAAGGCATCCAGCTTGCCGGTGACGCGATCATCAAAACGAACACCGATGCCGATAACGAGGTCAGCTTCCGTCATGGCGATATTGGCCGCATAGGAGCCGTGCATACCTACCATGCCGAGGAAGTGACTGTCATCGCCCGGTACGCAGCCCAGACCCATCAGTGAGCTGACCACAGGAACATCGGTACGGGCAACTATTCGGCGAACAGCCTCAGCCATGCCGGAGAGGGTGACACCGCCGCCCACGAAGAGCAGCGGCTTTTTCGCCTGCTCAAGGGCAGTGATGACCTGCTCTATCTCGGATTCCCTGCCGGGATTCTCACCGCGATAGCCTTTGAGGTTTACAGTCTCAGGATAAGCGTAATCTATTTTAGCCGCAAATACGTCCTTGGCAATATCAATTACCACCGGGCCGGGACGGCCGGTTCTGGCAATATAGAAGGCTTCTTTTAGGACACGAGGCAGGTCCTCGACCCGTCGTACAAGGTAATTGTGCTTTGTAATCGGAGTAGTGATACCAACAATGTCAGCCTCCTGGAAGGAGTCTTTGCCGATATAGGGATTGCCTACCTGTCCGGTAATGCAGACCATCGGAATAGAATCAATATATGCGGTAGCAATACCGGTAACGAGATTCGTAGCACCGGGGCCGGAGGTGGCAAATACTACGCCTACTCGTCCGGTAGACCGGGCATAGCCGTCGGCTGCGTGAACTGCGCCCTGCTCATGGCGGGTCAGAATATGGGGAAACTCCATCTGATAGACTGCATCATACAGAGTGAGGACGGCACCGCCCGGATAGCCGAATACGACTTCGACTCCCTCTTTTCTGAGGCTGGTGATGATCGCCTCTGCACCATTCATCAACAAATCAAATCCCTCATTTCGATATAAAATTAGCGGTCGGTGAAACCACCGACCGCAAAGTGACTAGGTTTACAATTTTACATTTTAACACAAATTGTTTCAAAACGCTAGACAAGGGCGAATTTTTTCATGGCCGCTGTAAGCGCCGCAATTTTTTCGCCGATATTTTCTGCCATAGTGATATCGGAAACTACCGCGCAGTGCTCAGCCCCCACGGCGGCCACTGCCCCGATATTGTGCTCCTTGATTCCCCCGATAGCGACGAACGGCAATCCTGTCTCCGCATAGGTATCTGCTGCCAGCTCGATGTAATCAAGCCCGGTAACGGGGGCAGGCTTTTCCTTTGTCTTCGTGGGATATACAGGGCCGGCACCGATATAATCTATTACGCCGTTTTTGTAGAGCTCAACGGCTCCGGCCAAATCATCCGGGTTGTGCGTGGACAGACCGATGACCATATCATCACCGACCAGCTCACGGACAGCTGCCGCCGGCAGGTCATCCTGCCCTACATGGACTCCGTCGGCTCCGATACTGATGGCCAAATCAACATAATCATCCACGATTAAAGCGGCGCCGTACTCCGCAGTGAGCCTCCGCAGGAGCAGTCCTTCCTCGTACATTGCCCGAAGTGCCTTCTTCTTCTCCCGGTATTGGATAAAGCGAGCCCCAGCCTCGAGCGCACAGCGGACGACAGAAACATCATCGCGTCCTGCTGACTGACCCTCATCGGTAATAACGTATATAGGACTATTATTAAAGCACTCCATTGCAGCCTTACGGCCTAATATTTTATCATTCATTTACAGCACCTCAAAGGGGTCGGTCGATGTATTGTCTGCCATCACTTCTATATCATAGCCGCACTCGGCCAGCTCATTTCTTACTCGGTCGGCGATAACCGCCGCGATAAGCTGCTCGGTGGGGAAATGACCGGCATCTATCACCGGCAGCCCCAGTTCCTGAGCATGACGGGCATCATGGTACTTCACATCGCCGGTCACATAGACATTTGCTCCGGCAAATACTGCTTTATCAATAAACTCTGCGCCGGAGCCTGAGCAAAGTGCCACCTTCTTTATAGGCTTTTCCTTTTCTTCAAAGGGACGAATGAGACGGACATGCGCTGCTCCCAGCCGCTCCTTCACTTCCTCAGCAAACTCTCGCAGTGTGAGCGGCACTTCTACAGTTCCAACCCGACCGAGGCTGTCACCTGTATCGGTAATGACAAAAGGCTTCAAATCAGTGAGGCCAATCGTCTCGGCCAATACATCATTTACCCCGCCCTGCGCAATGTCCAAATTTGTATGGGCAGCGATAACGGCGATATCATTAGCCAGCAGCTTCTGAAGCAGACGCCCCAGAGGCAAATCGGTACGGAGGTGCTTCTGACCCCGGAAGATGACCGGGTGATGAGCGATAATCAGCCCGCAACCCTGCTCAACAGCCTCATCCACCACTGACTCCAACACATCAAGGCAGGTCATTACCTTCCTGACACGACGAGCCGGGCTGCCTACCAGCAGGCCGGGATTGTCCCAAGATTCCGCCAGCCGCTTCGGAGCCCAGCCTTCCATTATCCGCATTATTTCTGCCACGGAGCATTCTTTTTTCATATTGCATTCTCCCACACAGCCAGTTCCTGCTTCTGTCTGGCATATTCCGCAGATTTGACGGCATTTTTTCCCCGCTCCATTCCGGCTACTGCCCGGCGAAGCTTGGCGATGTTTTCTCTGGCGTATTTCTCCCACAATTCGGGGTACTTCTCCCGGATGAACAGACCAGTCACCAGCTGCTCTTCTGATGGTTTGCTCTCGGCCTTATCGGCTGTTGTTTCAACCGCCAGTATCACATATATGTGTCCGTTTTCTTCAGCCATAGCCTCATCGACAATTTGCCAGCCGCTTTCATATATGCGGCTTCGCACAGCAGGCAAATCTGTCTGAGGCTGCAGGACAATACGAGGTCTGTTGGTCAGGACAGCTTTCCCTGCGGCCAAAATGCTCAGCATCAGCTCGCCGCCCATTCCGGCAATGGTTATAAGGTCAGCTTCACCAACCGCCAAAACAGCCAATCCATCACCCTGACGAACCTCGACGACTTCCGACAGCTTCTCTCCGCTGATTGCACTGCGAGCCGCATCACAGGGGCCGGTATTCTTGTCGGCAGCAATTACACGACCGCAGATATTTCGCCGAGCCAGCTCCATTGCCAGCTTTGCATGGTCGGTTCCTATATCGGCACCGACTTTATATTTTCCGACTGCTGCCAATGCAGCAACCGCCTCCAGACGAGGACCTAAATTCATACTGTATCCCTCATTGACTCATCCGTTTACAACATCGAGAAAACTTGAAACGCCAACAGAGCTGAGCTGCTCCGTTGGCGTCTTTTTTAATCCAGAAAATCTCTCAGCTTGCGGCTGCGGCTTGGATGACGCAGCTTACGAAGAGCTTTCGCCTCTATCTGGCGAATTCGCTCACGGGTTACGCCGAAGCTCTGACCGACCTCTTCAAGGGTTCTGGCTCGTCCGTCATCGAGACCGAAACGGAGGCGAAGAACCTTCTTCTCTCTCGGAGTGAGGGTATCCAGCACTTCCTCCAGCTGCTCTTTAAGCAGAGTGAAGGAAGCGGCATCAGCCGGAGCCGGTGCATCGTGATCCTCGATGAAGTCGCCAAGATGCGAATCTTCCTCTTCACCGATTGGCGTCTCCAAAGAGACCGGCTCCTGAGCAATCTTCAGTATCTCGCGGACGCGCTCCACATTGAGATCCATCTTCTCGCCTATCTCCTCCAGCGAGGGGTCACGCCCCAGCTCCTGAAGCAGCTGGCGGGATACGCGAATGAGTTTGTTGATAGTCTCGACCATATGTACAGGGATACGAATAGTACGCGCCTGATCGGCAATAGCTCTGGTGATAGCCTGACGGATCCACCAGGTAGCGTAGGTACTGAACTTGTAGCCCTTGTTGTAGTCAAACTTCTCTACGGCTTTTATAAGGCCAAGGTTTCCTTCCTGAATGAGGTCAAGGAAGAGCATACCGCGGCCGACATAACGCTTGGCAATGGATACGACGAGACGGAGATTAGCTTCGGCCAGACGCTTCTGCGCCTCGATGTCGCCGTTCTCCATACGCTTTGCCAGCTCTATTTCTTCGTCGGCGGTGAGAAGTGCGACTCGACCTATCTCCTTCAGGTACATGCGGACAGGGTCATCGATAGCAATACCCTCGGGAACAGAGAGGTCAAGCTCCGGACCTTCTTCGTCCTTTCCTTCCTCGTCATCGGGATCCCCATCGAGAGTCATGTCTTCGTCCCGGTCAACTTCTACTTCGAGACCGGTGTCAAGATCCCCGTCCAAATCGGATGATATCGCTTCATCCTGGTCATCATCCATCTTGTAATCGATTTCGATGCCGTGCTTGAACAGGCGAGCATAAATTTCATCAACCATGTCCGGCTCGACAAAGCGATTGCCTATAGCAGCATCGACATCGTGATTTGTCAGGCGGTTATGACTGTGTTTTCCTTTCTGAATAAGGAGTTCACAGATTTTATCCAGTTCTTCCGGCGATATGGACTCATCATCTGCCGTAGCCTCATCCTGACCGTCGAAGCCGTCCTCAGCCACGGTCGGCTTTTCTTCCTGCTTTGCCGCTTTCTTGCCGGACTCCTTTGCCTTCTTCGCCCGCTTCTGCTTGGGTGCGCTCTCGGCTGCCACCTCTGCCAGCTCTCCTTCGGTGGGCTCAGGCATATCATCCTGAGCTGTTCCCTTGATAGCTACAGCCAGCTTGTCCAGTTCGGCTGCCGAGATTGTCTCGGCTTCCGCTTTTTTCTTCGACTCGACAGTGGTTTCAGCCGGTTCAGATTCACTCTGAGGAGCAGGGACAGCCTTCTTCGATGCTTTCTTCTTTGCCGGAGCTTTCTTTTCTGCGGCCGGCGCTTCCTCTGCCGGCTTTTCCTCAGCTGCATTTTCGGCAGTTGCCTTCTTGGCAGCAGCCTTTTTCTTCACCGGCTCTGCCGGCTTTGCCTCAGCTGAGGTCTCTGCCTTTTCCGCTTTAGTGGTTTTCTTAGCCGCTTTCTTTACCGGTTTCTCCTCCGGCACTTCGGCGACCTTCTCCTGCTTGGCAGCGGTCTTCTTTGCAGTATCCGTCTTAGCAGTCTCCGTCTTAGGAGCCTCCTTCTTGGCTGCTTCCTTTTTTGCAGCTGCTTTCTTTGCCGGCTTATCGGCAGCTTTCTTTTCCGCTGCCTTCGGCTCTTCCTTTACTGCCCGAGCTGCTGCTTTGGCGGGAGTCTTTTTCTCGACTTTTGCCTCTGCCTTAGCCTCCGTCTTCGTTGCTTTCTTCTTCGTTGCCATCTCTGTCCCTCCTTCCGTTTTCTTAATTTCAGTTGCCTGAGAATTTCTTGCCACTGTCCAGCCCATCCATTTCTTTTTTTAGCCGGGATGCCTCCCGCAGTGCGGTGATAGCTCCCTCTGTATTACCTTTATGGTCAAGAGCATCTGCCAAAAGCCGCTGCTCTTCATATTTGTTTTGTAATATTGCCCGTCTGACAACCAGAATACATTCCTCGAACAGTCCCATCAGATCCTCTCCGGGAACTGCACTCATGACCGCCCGGGACAGCTCCGCTGCCGACGCTTCGTCAAGACTGCTTTCCGACAGCTCTCTACCGGCTGCCGCATCCTTTACAAAGGAAGCGATTATCCCGCCGATAAGGGGATCCGGATATTCATCCAAAGGAATCTCAGCAAGCAGATATGGCAGCGCCCCGGCATCCTGCCACAGCTGACGGAGAATGACCCGTCCGGCACTGCGTACCGATTGTTCCACCCGCACCTTAGCGGCCGGATTTCCCGCTGCGGTCTGCGTCCCTTGTCCGGCTGCGGGTACTCCCTGACCTGACCTGTTCGCCGTCATCGCCGTACCGCCGCGAACGGTGGTATTCCCACCGATATATTCCGGCTGCGGACGATAGCGTGAAACGCTCTGAGCTATCAGTCCTTCGTCAATAGACAGTCTTCCGGCCACCTGACGAAGGTACAGGTTAAAGTTTACTACATCATCCTTGACGGAATAGAGCACCGGCAGGACACTTTGCAGAGCATCGTGACGACCGGACTCACTGCCGAGCTGAGCCTGCCCAAACAGGTAACTCAGCTGATAGTCGATTACCGGCTGCGCCTCCTCAATAAGGCGGGAAAACGCCTCACTGCCCTGTCGGCGAACAAACTCATCCGGGTCTTTTCCTTCCGGAACTATAAGCACCTTTGCTTTCGCGCCTATCTCCCGCAGAATGCCCAGTGCCCGCATGGTAGCCTTTTGGCCGGCTGCGTCACTGTCGTAACAGAAATATATCTCCGGTGCATAGCGCATCAGCAGACGCCCCTGCTCTCTGGTGAAAGCAGTTCCAAGGGATGCCACGACATTTCTTATCCCGGCGGCAGCCAAGGAGATGGCATCCATATATCCTTCCACGACCACCACTTTTTCCGCTGCACGGATAGCCTTCGCCGCCCGGTCAAGACCGAACAGCATTCGACGCTTATTAAACAAAGCAGTCTCGGGAGAATTCAGATATTTCGGCTCACCGCTGTCCATCACGCGGCCGCCGAAGGCAACGATTCGGCCTCTCTCATCGGCAATCGGTATCATCACCCGATTGCGAAAGCGGTCATATACACCGCCGCGCTCGCCGCTTTTCACCAATCCGGTCTCCAGAAGGAGCTCTTCACTGATACCGCGGCGCTGAAAGGCCCGGTTGAATTTATCAAAAGAATCCGGGGAATACCCCAGGGAGAATTCCGAAATAATTTCCTGACTGATGCCGCGGGAAGCCCAATAGCTTCTCCCCACCGCGCCCATTTCCGTCTTGGTCAGACAGTTGTGGAAGTAGTCGCGGGCAAGCTGCAGCACCTGACGAAGCTGATTATAATGCTCGTCACGCTGCCGCTCCTCGGGCGATTTCTCTTCTTCAGGCAGAGGCATACCCAGCCGGTCCGCCTGAAGCTTCAAAGCTTCAAAGAACGACACATTCTCGATGAGGGAAATGAACTTAAAAACATTTCCTCCGGCATGACAGCCAAAGCAGTAAAAAAGCCCCTTGTCAGCGCTTACAGAGAAGGACGGTGTTTTTTCCTGATGAAACGGACAACAGCCCCAGAACTTTCCGCCCTTCCGCTTCAACGGAACGTAGGCAGAAACGACGCTGACGATATCGGATGCCTCTCTGACCCGATTGATAAAGTCTGTCATAGCCGCGCTTCGCATCGTCTCTCCTCCTCCCGTCTCTGCCGGCAAGGTCCCGGCACAAAGCGGTAACGGAAGGGGTAATCAATCCAACACCATCACAATCAAATCGGGACTTTCTGCTTTATATTGAAGAAAAATTCGCCGTCTGTGACAATTTTCCTGCTTTTTGTCGGGACAGCGGTGTAATTTTTCTTACACATATATATTCAATGTCAAATTCTAATATCCTTTTTTTGCGAAAAAACGAAGAAAAATCCAACGCCAATAAAGCATTTCTGTGCTATAATTTTCATAAATTAAGCCTACAATATGTAGACACATTACTTTTTAAGGACTGATTTTGTGAACATACGAAAGAAACTTTTCATCGCCCTGCTGATGACCCTGCCGCTGCTTTGTTCCTTCCTTCTGCCGATGGAGAAGGCCTCGGCCGCCCGCCCCTCGGTAAGTGCTGACAGCAAATATCTGGATATCTCCACCGGCTGCTATGTTCTCACCGGCAATGTACGAGTGGAAATAGGCGAAAGAGTTATTACCGCCGACAAGGCAACAGTCAATCTCCTGACCATGGAAGTATTTGGCGAAGGCAACATCAAACTTGTCAGCACCGAGGATGACATCACCTTCAGCGGAGACAGCGTCTCGGTGACCGGTCGGGAAAAAACTGCTGCGGTTGCCGGCCACGCACTTTTCAAGCAGGGTGAGACTGTCATATCCTCAGAAAGTGCTTCCTACAACTGGCAGACAAAGGTAGCAGCCTTCAGCAACAAGGTTCGCCTGACGCTCAATGAAAACACCACCAAGCACAAGAGTCTTACCTACCATGTAATCAACCGGACAGTATTATCCGCTGACCCGGCACTATAACTCCCCCCCTAAAGGAGCAGACTTATGAAACTCGTATCAAAATCACTGGCAAAAAAAATTACCGCCCTCACAATGGCGGCGGCTGTTTTTCCTTCGGCTTTGCTGATTCCCGCCAAAGCCGAAGCATTTAGTATCGGCGGCGCAATCGGAGGTATGATTGCAGCCGGCGTTCAGGCCAAGCAGGTCAGCGCTCAGATTGATTACTTCGACGACAAGGGTCGTGATGAATTCTTCGCCCAAATGCAGGAATCCTACGGTGTAAACGAAGACCCCGAGCTGAACGCTCAGGTAGATGAACTGATGGCAAATCTCACCGATGGTGTCGGGGCTGTGGATCCCTCAATTTATGACAAGCCCTACAATTATTTCATAAACAACGACCCCAGCTTCAACGCGTTTTGCTCTCTCGGTCATAACATCAGCATAAACACCGGCCTCTTTGATATGATAAACAACATGGACGAGGTCGCTGTCGTAATCGGCCATGAGATGGGGCATGGTCAAAAAAATCACGTAAAGTCCGGCTTCAAGAAAAGCACTACCCTTTCTGTAATCGCTGCCGGTATCAGCGGAGGCTCCTCCATCGGTGTTGCCATCGGCACATCCATCATTGCCAATCAGGTGCAGGCCAACAACATCACGAAGCCGCAGGAGCGCGAGGCTGACAAGCTGTCCTTTGAATATCTCGTAAATACGCCCTACAATCTCGGTGCTACGGCTGCCGTATGGCAGCGAGTAATCGACCGCTCCGGCAAGTCCAAGTCCGACTTCCTCGGTGCCGTCTTCTCCCCCAGTGACCATCCCGGTCATGTAGAGCGCCGCGACACCTATGCAAAGACTCTCAATGAGTACAGCAACAATGTTGTCACCGTAGCTGACGGCACAGTATCCGTCAACGGTCAGCAGGTATTCACTCCCACTGCTGCCGGCGACATGTCCGGCGCCGAGCGCAGCTATTTCATCGCCGGCAGCCTTGCCCGCGTC
Organism: Selenomonadaceae bacterium; assembly: GCA_045616885.1. Classification (GTDB taxonomy): domain Bacteria; phylum Bacillota; class Negativicutes; order Selenomonadales; family Selenomonadaceae; genus RGIG250. The sequence continues at coordinate 24,134 of JAZLHS010000145.1, forward strand.
TACCACAATGCAAAGCCGTCCGCCCTCACTGCCAAGGCCTATGGCGATGAGGTATATATCGGCGATACTCTCATCTTCACTGCTTCCGATATGGACGAGAGCGCATCTGTGCTGGCTGACCGTCTGAATGCCGCCCACAAGGCACCTGCTCAGGCAGCCGGAGAGAAGAAGAAAAAATAAGACGGCGCAGCCGACTCTTCCTTAATGTAAAATGTGCGGCATTAAGTTTTTATCACACTAAGAAAGGCATATTTACCGTCTTTTTTATTTCACTGCCATTCTCCCCAATGCCACACCGGCCACGCAGCCAATAACGCTTCCCACTGCGTAAGCGGCCGCCGTCACATACTCACCGCCCTCTATCAGTCCAAGCGTCTCCGCCGAGAAGGTGGAAAAGGTAGTAAGCCCGCCACAGACTCCGGTCTTAAAGAACAAACCTCCGCCTTGGCTCAGTCGACCATCGCTGATAAAGCCGATAACAGCTCCAATGAGCAAAGCGCCGAGAATATTTGCTAGAAAAGTATTACAGGGAAAGACGCCCTTAAAGGGCAGAAATGTGAGCCCGTAGCGCATAGCAGCACCAACAGCTCCACCGGCTGCTACCAGCAGCATATTCATCAATGTCATACTGTCACCATTCAAAAACAGGCGGCCTAAGATACAAATTACTGTGTATCATTGACCACCTGTTTTCTGTTTTCTTATAGTGTAGAATAAGCCAGCTTGGATTTTCCGGCTGCTCTCTCATAGGCATCCTTATACTCACCGCTGATGATATTCTCCCACCAGCTGCGATTATCCAGATACCACTGAATCGTCCTAGCTATGCCGTCATCGAATTTCGTTTCCGGCAGCCATCCCAGTTCCCGGGATATCTTCGTCGGATCGATGGCATAGCGACGGTCATGACCAAGGCGGTCAGGGACAAAATCAATCAGCTCATCGCCTTTTCCCAGTGTCCGCAGAATAGTCTTCACTACATCGATGTTGGCACGCTCATTGTGTCCACCGATGTTATAGACCTCTCCCACTCTACCGTTTTCCAAAATCAGATTTATCGCAGCACAGTGATCCTCTACATAAAGCCAGTCACGAACATTTTTTCCATCGCCGTAGACCGGCAGCTTTTCACCGGCCAACGCCTTGACTATCATCAGGGGAATAAGCTTTTCTGGGAAATGATACGGGCCGTAATTATTGGAGCAGCGGGATATAGTCACCGGCAGACCGTAGGTACGATGATAGGCCAGCACCAGTAAATCGGCCGATGCCTTGGACGCCGAATAGGGACTTGATGTATGAATCGGCGTGGTCTCGGTGAAGAACAGCTCCGGTCTGTCCAGCGGCAAATCTCCATAGACTTCATCAGTAGATACCTGATGATAACGGCTTATGCCGAATTCGCGGCAGGCATCCATCAACACCGACGTACCGATTATATTCGTCTTCAGAAAGACATCCGGATTGACAATGGAGCGGTCTACATGGCTCTCTGCGGCAAAGTTCACAACGACATCCGGCTTTTCAGTGCGGAACAGATTTGCTACCTGCTCACGATCGGTTATATCGCCCTTAACGAATCGAAAATTAGGATTATCAAGCGCCGGCACAATCGTCTCAAAGTTTCCCGCATAAGTCAGCGCATCGTAGCAGATAATTTTGTCCTCCGGACGCTTCTTCAGCATATAGTAGACAAAATTGCTACCGATAAATCCGGCACCGCCGGTTACTATTATATTCATTTCTTATTCCTCATAAACAAAATTCAGGCTGTCCAGACGTTCTTTCAGGCTTGGTGCCTTAGCATCCTTATCGGACAGTATCGTCGGCTGCATCGGCCACAGGACGCCAATGTCCGGATCATCCCAGCGGATATTGCCGTCACATTCCGGGGCGTAATAGTTGTCCGCTTTATACTGTACTTCTACATCAGAGGTCAATGTCATAAACCCGTGAGCAAAGCCTCGGGGTATGTACAGCTGTTTGTAGTTCTCAGCCGACAATTCGACACCGGTCCACTTCCCAAAATTTGGCGAACCCTTGCGAATATCTACAGCCACATCGAAAATAGCACCCCGGGTCGCTCTGACAATCTTTGCCTGACAGCAGGGATTTAGCTGATAATGTAAGCCACGCAATATTCCTTTCTCAGCGGAAAAGGAATGATTATCCTGCACCCAGTCATTGGTAATGCCAAATGCCGCCAGCTTCTTCGCTGACCAGCTCTCCATGAACCAGCCGCGGGAATCCCCGAATACATCCGGCTCGATAACGAATACTCCCGGCAAACTTGTCTCTGTTACCTTCATCTTTTTTCTCCCAATATACGCATGAGATACTCACCGTATTCATTTTTCTTCAGTGGTGCTGCCAGCTCTTCAACCTTCGCCGCATCAATATAACCCATCCGATAAGCAATTTCTTCAACACAGGCTATCTTCAAACCCTGTCGTTCCTGAATAGTCTCTACAAAGGAAGCAGCGTGCAGCAGAGACTCATGAGTACCGGTATCAAGCCAGGCGTATCCCTGCCCAAGTGTCTCCACACGGAGCTTTCCCTGCTCAAGATAAATCTTGTTGACATCGGTTATTTCCAGTTCGCCGCGAGCCGAAGGCTTGATAGACTTCGCAATGTCTACAATGCGGTTATCATAAAAATAAAGTCCGGTGACTGCATAATTCGACTTTGGCTCAGCCGGCTTTTCCTCCAGACTGAGAGCATTGCCTTCCTCATCAAAGTCAACGACACCGTACCGCTGAGGGTCACGAACGTAATAAGCAAATACCGTTGCACCATCTTCGGCCGCAGCTGCTCTCTGCATATTCTTCGCCATATCGGCTCCGTAGAAAATATTGTCGCCGAGAATCATGGCGCAGCCATCACCATCAATGAAGTTTTCACCGAGAATAAAGGCCTGAGCCAATCCGTCCGGACTTGGCTGCACCGTGTATTCGATGTTCAGTCCCCACTGGCTGCCGTCTCCCAGCAACTCACGGAAGTTCTCCGTATCCCGCGGAGTGGATATCACCAGGATGTCACGTATTCCGGCCAGCATCAGAGTAGACAGCGGATAATATATCATAGGCTTGTCGTAGACCGGCATCAGTTGCTTACTTACAACTCTGGTAAGGGGATACAGCCGGGTACCGGAACCGCCGGCAAGAATTATACCTTTTTTTACCATTTTGAAGCCTCCCATAATCATTCTCTGACCTTTGATTATACACCAATACAAATCAAAAGAAAAGGACTGCTCGAAAGCAGTCCTTTGTTATATGACGAATTGTCATCGGTATCAGAATGCAGCGTCAACGACAACGATGGTCTGGTCACGATTCGGACCAACGGAAACGATACCGAGAGGAATACCGGTAACCTCAGCCAAACGCTCCAGATAAGTACGTGCCTCTGCCGGCAGATCCTCATACTTGCGGATGCCGGAAATAGGAGTCATCCAGCCTTTGAATGTCTCATAAATCGGCTCAACCTCAGCCAGCACTTTCAGGCTGGCCGGAATCTCATTGATTACTTCATCTTTATACTTGTAGCCTACGCACATCTTGATTTCTTCCAGTCCATCCAGAATATCAAGACGGGTGATGGCCATGTAGTCAATACCGGAAATAAGTCCTGCATAGCGGACAACGAAGGCATCAAGCCAGCCGATGCGGCGGGGACGACCGGTAACGGTACCGTATTCATGGCCGGCCTCACGGAGCTTGTCACCAATTTCATTGAGCTGCTCGGTGGGGAACGGACCCTCGCCTACGCGGGAGCAATAGGCCTTAACTACGCCAAACACCTTGTCAATCTGGCGAGGGGCAATACCAGCGCCGACAGTGATGCCGCCGGAAACCGGGTGAGAAGCGGTGCAGTACGGATATGTACCATAGTCGATATCCAGCATGGTTGCCTGAGCACCCTCGCAAAGAATCTTATGACCGGCCTTTATCTCATCCTGAATCAGGGCGATAGTATCACAGACATAGGGCTTGAGGCGGCGGGCATAGCCCTGATATTCCTTCAGCAGAGCATCGTAATCAAGAGGCTCTGCGCCGTACAGCTTCACCAGCACCTTGTTCTTGAGCTCGAGATTTTCCTTCAGGCGCTTGGCAAATTCTTCCTCGTCGATGAAGTCGCAGACACGGATACCGATACGGCTGTCACGGTCTTCATAGCAGGGACCGATACCATTCTTGGTGGTACCGACCTTGGCATCGCCCTTTGCTTCTTCCATCAGTCCGTCGAGAAGGTTATGATACGGCAGAACTACATGGGCGCGGTTTGAAATGCGCACGCCGCTAACATCAACGCCCTTCTCAATCATGGCATCCATTTCGGCCAGCATATCCTTCGGATTAAAGGCTACGCCGTTTCCGACAACGCACAGGGTACCCTTGAACAGAATACCGGACGGCATAAGGCGCAGCTTATATTCCTGATTATTAACGGCAACAGTATGACCTGCATTGCTGCCACCGCCGTAACGGACAACGGCTTCTGCCTGCTGTGCCAGGTAATCTACGATTTTACCCTTGCCTTCGTCGCCCCACTGGGTGCCTAATACTGCTACTACTGACATATTTACCACTCCAATTTATTCATTAAGGTTCGGCAGTTCAATCAGATTCCAAAGCGGGCGAAAATCATGTCCACATTCCGGAGGAACCACTGAACATCAAATACTTCGTCAATCTCTGCTTCGGTAAGAACACGGCTGATATCCGGATCCTTCTTAACATTGGTATGGAAGTCTTCGCTTTCCAGCCAGCGCTTCATGGCGTTGCGCTGTACCCATACATAGGCATCCTCGCGGAGTACACCCTTGGAAACGATGGCCAGCATGAGGCGCTGACTGTAGATGAGACCGCCGGTCTTATTGAGGTTTGCCATCATGGCATCCGGATAGACCAGCAGCTTGTCGATAATGTTGGTGAACTTCCGCAGGCAGTAATCTACATTAATGGTAGAATCCGGCAGGATTACACGCTCTACGGAGCTGTGGGAAATATCACGCTCATGCCAGAGAGTGATATCCTCCATGGCCGCAATTGCATTGCCGCGGACGAGACGAGCCATACCGGCTACGCGCTCACAGGTAATAGGATTGCGCTTATGCGGCATCGCGGAAGAACCCTTCTGACCGGGGCTGAAGTACTCCTCAGCCTCGCGGATATCGGTACGCTGGAGATTGCGAACCTCGGTAGCAAACTTCTCAAGGGAGCTGGCCACGATAGCCAAAGTAGTCATGTACTCGGCATGGCGGTCGCGCTGGATTACCTGCGTAGCCAGGCGAACCGGGGTAAGACCAAGCTTCTTGCAGACAATCTGCTCAATTCTCGGGTCAATGTTGGAATAGGTACCGACTGCACCGGACAGCTTGCCGACGGCAACAATCTTGCGGGCATGCTCGACGCGCTCGATATTGCGCTCTACTTCAGCACTCCAGAGAGCCAGCTTCAAGCCAAAGGTCATCGGCTCAGCGTGAATACCATGGGTACGACCGATGCAGGGAGTATGCTTGAACTCAGCTGCCCGGCGACGGAGAACCTCGTTGAACTTGCGGAGATCTTCCAGAATGATATCAGCGGACTTTTTCATCATTACGCCCAGTGCAGTATCCTTTACATCACTGGAGGTAAGTCCCTTATGAACATATTTGGAATCGTCGCCTACATACTCTGCCACATTGGTGAGGAATGCGATAATATCGTGATTGGTTACCTTCTCGATTTCATGAACCCGTGCCAAATCGAAATTTGCCTTTGCACGGATATTTTTTGCAGCTTCGACAGGAATCTCACCAAGCTCCGCCATGGCCTCACAGGCACAAAGCTCAACCTCGAGAATTTCCTCAAACTCATGCTGCAATGTCCAGATATTGCCCATTTCCGGATTAGTATACCGCTGAATCATTTAGTTGCCCTCCTAATATTATATAGTGCCCGGCGTATTATCATCATTATAATTGCAACAGGCACGCAAAAATCGCGGGTAGAGACATTTCTTCCCTCGCATATCATACCTTTATTCCACTAAACTGTCAATGAAAACAGACTGTAATGACCAAGTATACAAATCCCTGCCCCTGTTCATCACTCGGCTACAGCCTATTTTCATGGGCTTTAGCTAATATTCGGGTATAGTAGAGTGCACCGCAGAAAACGCCTCGTCCTTTTTCCGGTGCAGTACAGAAATAGTAATGCAGGCAGGAAAGCATCATGAATATCACTCGCCGCGAATTTATAAAGAGTCTCGCCCTAACAGCCGGCAGCCTGGCCTTTTCCGGCTGCGGAACCACCGCGATAAAAACCGCTGCCGATAAGCTGTCAGCTCTCGGCACTCTCGACAGCGCCATCGAATACCCCCGGCAGATAGTCGCCGCCGACAACAGCACCGGACGGACGATTATGTGGCAGACGATGCCCGGTGCCTTCACCAAAGAAGTCTCTGTCCGCCTCCGGGATACCGTGTCTCACGAAGAAATTACCTTCCCGGCTCACTTTGAAACCTTCATCGACGACGGAGAGACTCACGATATATATACATCCGTCCTCTCCGGACTTAAGCCGGGCAAAAAATACGAATACGCCATCATTCACGACAAGGAAAGCAGCCGCCTGCGCCCATTGACGACCGACAACGGCGGCAGCTTTGAGTGCCTCATCTTTCCGGACTCTCAGTCCAGCGACTACTCTGACTGGGAAAAACTGGCTCATTCTGCCGCCGCTCGCCATCCGGAAACCGAGCTTTTCGTAAACATGGGCGATTTGGTAGACAACGGCGAGCAGTGCTCCCACTGGAAGGCCTGGTTCGCATCCCTCAACGGAATCATCGACAGCAAGACATTCGCTCCGGTCATGGGCAACCATGAGATGTACGACATCAACTGGAAGGTTCGTCATCCACGCGCTTACCTGGCCAACTTTGCCGTCCCCGGCAACGACAGCCGGATAAAATACGGCAGCAAAGAAGAACGCTCGGGCTTTGACCGCTGGTATTATTCCTTTGATTACGGCG
>JAZLHS010000146.1:0-2208 GCA_045616885.1 Selenomonadaceae bacterium
ATTGGACACCGGCTATCTCTTACCTGCACGCAGGGAGGACACTGGACACCGGCTATCCCTTACCTGCACGCAGGGAGGACATGCGAGACGGATGAGGTAAAGTCCGCCCTTTTCAAGGGCGGGGGACCGCCGTCAGGCGGTGGTGGGTTAATTAAATCACGCCTTTTTCTCGAACCCTCCACCATGCTTCGCATGGTCCCCCTCCCTGCACGCAGGGGGGACATTGGACACCGGCGATCCCCTACCTGCACGCAGGGAGGACATTGGGCACCGGCTATCCCTTACCTACACGCAGGGATGACACGCGAGACGGATGAGGTAAAAAAAGAGCTGCGTAAGCAGCTCATTTTTCTTCCAATGCTTCATCTAGCGTATGCCAGCCGAGGACGGCACACTTTACTCTGGCCGGCAGATGAGACACGCTTTCCAGTGCAGCGGCGTCTCCCAGCTCCTCCAGCTGTGCTTCATCGGTGATGTCACCCTTTATCATACCAAGGAAGAGTCCGGAAAGGCGCTTTGCTTCCTCCACGGTCTGACCCTTGATAAGGCCAATCATCAATGAGGCCGATGCCTGAGAGATGGCACAGCCTACGCCGGCGAATGAGGCATCTTTCACGATGCCGTCAGCTATTTCCAGTTCGATTGTTATCTCGTCGCCGCAGGAGGGATTGCGTCCCTTGAGAGTCGCCGTCGGAGCGGCAAGATGATGCTTGTGCTCGCTGTTGCGACTTTCCTCAGCTATGAGCTCTGTGTAGATATCCTCAAGACCCAAGGTGCATTACCTCCCTTACCTTTTTCAGTCCGGCGACCAGTCGGGCTACATCTTCCTTCGTGTTGTAGAAGTAGAAGCTGGCCCGGCAGGTAGCATTCTGTCCCAGATATATCATCAGGGGCTGAGCGCAGTGGTGACCGGCTCGGATAGCCACGCCCTCAGCGTCAAGGATTGTCGATACGTCGTGGGGGTGAACATCCTTCACATTGAAGGTGATGAGTCCGGTCTTGTTGTCCCGGCGGGAGTCACAGCCATAAAGCTCAACGAAGTCAAGCTCCTTCAGCTGCGGCAGAGCGTAGTCAAGCAGCTCCTTCTCCTTCGCCGTAACATAGTCAAAGCCTACCTTCTCCAGATAGTCGATGGCGGCGGTGAGTCCGGCGGCACCGCCCACATTCTGCGTGCCGGCTTCGAATTTCGCCGGCAGCTCCGCATAGTCGGTGTGCTGCTCGGTGACATACTCTATCATATCGCCGCCCATAAGAAAGGGAGGCATTTCATTCAGGAGCTTTTCCCTGCCGTATAGGACGCCGATGCCCATAGGCGACAGGAGCTTGTGGCCGGAGAAAGCGAGGAAATCACAGTCAAGGGCCTGCACGTCTACAGCGATGTGAGGGACGCTCTGAGATCCGTCTACAAGGATAACAGCTCCGACAGCGTGAGCCTTCTCCCCGATGGCTTTTACATCGTTGATGAGGCCGAGGACATTGGAGACCTGAGTGACGGCGACAATCTTCGTCCTGTCGGTAATCTTCGCCTGAATATCGGCCTCCTTCAGGTTGCCGTCATCTTCAAGGTAGATATAGTTGAGCTTTGCACCGGTATGGGCAGCCACCATCTGCCATGGCACCAGATTGGAATGGTGCTCGGCTACAGAGATGAGTATCTCGTCTCCGGGCTTCAGGACAGACAGGCCATAGCTGTAGGCCACCAGATTGAGAGATTCGGTGGCGTTTTTGGTGAAAATTATTTCCCTTGCCCGCTTGGCATTGATGAACTTTGCCACCCGCTCACGGCAGTTTTCGTAAACATCGGTAGCGGTGACGGAGAGGGCGTAGGCGCCGCGATGGGGATTGGCGTTCTGACGGCGATAGTATTCGGTTATGGCACCGATAACGCTCTCCGGCTTTTGGGTGGTAGCACCATTGTCCAGATAGGCAATGGGCAGGCCGTTCATTTTCTCTGCCAGCAGAGGAAAGTCGGCACGATAGTTATCTGACATATTATCACTTCACTTAAAAGTTATAAAGCCTCCCCTCTAAGGGAGACATCTTGGGGTAACGAAGTCTTATGATATAAAGTCCGCCCTTTTTAAGGGCGGGGGACCGCCGTTAGGCGGTGGTGGGTTCATAAGTTATTTCTTTTTCTCGTACCCTCCACCATGCTTCGCATGGTCCCCCTCCCTGCAAGCAGGGAGGACATTTTAGGTGCGTGCTCTC
>JAZLHS010000147.1:0-2905 GCA_045616885.1 Selenomonadaceae bacterium
ACCCACCGGCTTCGCCGGTCCCCCCTCTCCAAGGGAGAGGGGTAGCTTTCCCCTTTGGGGAAGGTGGGTCGCGAAGCGAGACAGATGAGGTTATTATCCATTAAAACTTTTGACTAAGTGTGAGGTTTTATTACAGATTACACCTCATCCGGGTCATTGCCCTGAATGAGCCATGCCTTATCCGGCAGGAAAGTAATATTGACCTGACCGTCCAGCAGATTGCGACCCGGGTCGAAGGCGTCGACTATCCACTCTTTATCGGAGCCGTCAGTCAGGAAGTAGCGTACCTTTTCGCCGAGGAACATTTTGCCTTTTATAGTGGCGGGGATGGATACTTCGCCGGGCTGAGCGGTGCCTTTGCTCAGACGCAGGCTCTCCGGACGGATGGACAGGCGATAGCGGCCGGCGGCTCCGTCGACTGCTACATCAGACGGCAGAGGAATTACCGTATTCATGTAGCGGACAGCGTTGCCCTCGAGGGTGACCTCCAGCAGATTGGTGGTACCGATGAAGTCGGCGACGAAGGCAGTCTTCGGCTGGAAATATATTTCCTGCGGATTGCCCACCTGATGAATGAAGCCGCCCCGCATGACTACAATCATATCGGACATGGAGAGAGCCTCGGACTGGTCATGGGTGACATAGATGGCGGTGAGCTGCATTTTCTGCTGTATCTCGCGCAGCTCTACGCGGACGGTCTCACGGAGCTTGGCGTCAAGGTTGGAAAGGGGCTCGTCCAGAAGCAGCACATCCGGCTGCATGACGAGGGCACGGGCGACAGCTACGCGCTGCTGCTGACCGCCGGAGAGCTGATTGGGATAGCGACTCTCCATGCCGACGAGCTGCATCAGCTCCAATGCCTGCTGTACCCGCTGCTGTACCTCGGCATCGGGGGCTTTTTTGACCCGGAGTCCGTAGGAGACGTTTTCAAAGACGGTCATGGTTGGGAACAGGGCGTACTCCTGAAATACCATAGCGGTGTTTCTATCGTAGGGCGGTACCTTCTCGATGTTGCGGCCGTTGAGAAGTATCTGACCTTCATCCGGCTCATAGAAGCCTGCCACCATGCGGAGCAGGGTGGTCTTGCCGCAGCCGGAGGGGCCGAGGAATGTGACGAAGTCACCTTTCTTTATATCCAGTTCTACATTGTGGATGACATGATTGCTGCCGAAATATTTATTGATACCGGTCAGCTTCAAAACTGATTCTGCCATAGCTAAAAACTCCTTTTACAGATTGAAAATGTTTATCTGATCCTTGAGGATGAGCTTCACTACACCGAAGGTAATGAAGATGGTCATCATCATGCCCACCGCGGTAGCACTGGCGGTGGCCAGGAAGCCGTGATCCGAGAGAGCCATGATATTGACCGAAGCCAGATTCCACTCCGGGGACACCAGGAAGATGACCGTGGACAGAGTGTTCATCGACTTCATGAAGGAGTAGACAAAGCTGACGGACAGAGAGTTCTTCAGCATGGGGAGAATGACTCCGGTAAATGTCTTGAAGCTGTTTGCACCCAGATTGGTGGAGGCCTGCTCCAAAGACTTATCTATCTGAGAGAGACCGGCTACTGCTTGACGATAGCCGACCGGCAGCTGACGGAGGGTCATACCGAGGATGACTATCCAGAGGGTACCCGTGAGGGTCAGCGGCCCGTCGTTGAATGCCATGATGAGGGCAAGACCGATGAAGGTACCCGGCAGGGAAACCGGCAGCATAGCCATGAAGTCCATCAGTACCCGACCCGGGAACTGCTTGCGGATAGTGAGGAATGCCAGCAGTATGCCGAATATCGTAGTGATGGCGGCGGTGGAGAGGGCGGCTATCCAGCTGTTGGTCATAACGGACTGTCGCATTACACCCTCGATGAAATGCTCCATAGTGAAGCTGTAGTCATAGCCGAAGGCCTCAGTGAAAGCGAAGAGGCAGATAACGGCAATGATGAGGAGGATGGCAGTAGCCAGCAGACTGCAGAAGCCGAAGAAGCACCACTTGGCGAAGGGACCGACCGTGACTCGGATGAGACCGGCTACCGGCTTGCCGGTAACGGTGACGTAGGAATGCTTCTCCAGATAATAGCGCTGGACAAAAAAGACGAGAATAGTCGGAATGACGAGGAATACCGACAGGGTAGCACCCATTGGCAAATCCCAAAGGCCAACGACCTGAGCGTAGGCTTCGGTAGCCAGTACGTGATAGTTGCCGCCGACCAGCATCGGATTGCCGAAGTCAGCCAGACTGTTGATGGCTACCAGCAGGAAAGCACTGGCGATACCCGGAGTAGCCAGCTTCAGCGTGACGGTGCGGAAGAGATACCAGCCTCTGGCGCCGAGGTTCTGAGCAGCCAGCTCCAGATTGGGGCTTATAGATTTCAAAACACCGGAAATGGTGATATAGGCGAGAGGGAAGAAGGCGATGGTCTGGACGACCCAGAGACCGAATGCGCCATAGAGGTCTGTCTTCAGGCCCAGCAGGTTCCAGGTGACGAAGCCGCGGCGTCCGAACAGCATGATAAAGGCAAGACCGGAGACCACCGACGGAGCCATAGTGGGCAGCAGAGCGACAATCTGGAAGAAGCGCTTGCCCGGCATATCCGTGTAGTTGATGGCGTAGGCATAGATGAAGCCAAACACGATAGCGGTGGCGGTAGCGATAAGGGACGAATACATGGTATGGCCGAAGGCGGAGAGGAACTCTGCGCCGGTGACGGCCCGCTGCCAGTCATCTGCGGTAGGTACCATGAGAATCTTGGCAAAAGGATAGAGGATAAAGACACCGAAAAGCAGGAATACGGTAACGATGCTGCAGAGGAGAGGCGGCTCTCGGAGGAGCAGCTTCAGTTCCCGCTGCCAGCCGGTACGCTCGTGACCGGTTGATGATGACATGTGGATTGCTCCTTACG
>JAZLHS010000148.1:0-6196 GCA_045616885.1 Selenomonadaceae bacterium
CACCCCGCTGGGAGGAATGCAACCGGTAACCCAGCTACTCAGCAGTTTCAAGGAGAGCTATCCAAACATCCAGCTCCTCCTTACCGAGTCAAACACACAATTACTTATCCAATCGCTGGTAGCTGAAGAGCTGGATATGGCTTTTATTCTCGAAGCCAATAACAAGCTGCCGGGAATAATAGAAGCTATTCCCCTGCCAAAGCAGGAACTGTTCGTCTGCTGCTCCAGACGGCACCGGCTCCGGCGTCACAATGCTGTTTCCCTCAAGGACATAGCAGGAGAACGCTTCATATTATTTGAGGCTTCCCATCATTATCGTCAAATACTGGAGCAAGCCTTTGCCGCCGATGGAATACAGCCCTGCATCACCATGGAAAGCAATCATGTACAGACCATAAAAAGTCTGGTAGCAGCAGATAGCGGCATCAGCATCCTGCCAGAAAGTCTGCTGGATTATAATGACAATCTGGTTAACATAGCAATTACCGGAAACCTTTCAGTGACACCACAGATTGCCTACAAGATGAACAGACAGATGTCACACGCAGCCGAGGCATTTTTAGAGCAGGTCGAAAGGAATGTAAAATGAGTATGCAAAAACTTAGAATTAAAGCTGTAGGAAGCAGCATGTTTATAGCTGAAGAAATCAAAGGAATCTGTCGTTCACTTCTTGGTGATGAAATAGAGGTAAGCTGCGAAGCTTCAACCAATGTCACCAGCTATGAAAGCAACGAATTCTATGTATGTGCCAATACGCAGGCTCCGCTATTGGCAAATTACATTCCGAAAGAAAGGCTTTTTGACCTGGAGCTAAAGCCTACTACTGCTTTCTTCGTTGACATCGCCGGTATACCGGCAGGGGAAACTGTCTGTGTCTTCAACAACCTTCTTCCCTACATAAATGTGCTGACCTCCGAATTCGACCAAATAAGTCCCAACCGTCTGAATTTCCTTCCGGTCGCCTATGAGGAAATGAACAATGATATTGTCTGTCAACGCCTCCGCGAAGCACACTACATAGTTGGTGTAGACTGCTTTGTCGGCGAAAAGGTTTTGCTATCTGATAGATATCGTTCTTTCCTCTCCCCTGATGTAAAGATAATCGCCGGTCATCGCACCGCTTCTCTGAAATCATCCTTCTCTCTGCTGCGTGGTATTGCCACTTACTATATTGAATGGGGCAAAAAAATCATCGTCACCGAGCAGGATAGCCAGCTACGGGATGCCATCAGTACTCTGCATGAGATTATAGAGCTCATCAGGTCGGGTACCACAAAGGCTCTCTTCAACCAAATCGGCAGCTATGACAGTGGAAGCAGTGAAAGAGAACGAACCGCTGTAGAAACAACGTCGGACATGACCCAACAGATACAATATCAACTGAAGATACTTTCTTTCCTGCAGGAAAAGGTCGGCATGGTAACGCTTGAATAAAAGGTAAATAAGGCCAAACAAAAAGGTACTGTGAAAAAATGAGCTCTCATTTTTTCACAGTACCTTACTTTATAAGCCCTTTACCGCTTCGCAGTGTTCCCCTGCTGGAAACCTTGGCGACTGCGGTCACCCCCTACAGGGATTTATAACGCCTGCATCACAACAGATGATTGATGTGCAATTTGCATTTCAATCAGAAAGCTTTCACTTCTACACCGGCTGCTTCCAACGCCTTGCGGATGCGGCTAGTGAAGTCCAGCGCCTTTGGATTGTCGCCGTGGACACAGATGGAATCAGCCTTGATAGAGATATCGGTTCCATCATTCGCCTTTACTTTACCCTCGGTGACCATGCGGATGACCCGGGCGATTGCCTCGTCCTCATCCTCTATCATGGCGCCCGGCTGCTTGCGCGGCACGAGGGTGCCGTCCGGCTGATAGGCTCTGTCTGCAAAAACCTCGTTTGCAGCCTTCAGACCCACAGCTTCAGCCGCCTTTATCATTTCGCTGCCGGAGAGGCCGAGCATCACGGTGTCAGGAGCTGCTGCCTTGATACCGAGACAGATACCCTCAGCTAGAGCGTAGTCCTTGGCGGCCATGTTGTAGAGAGCACCGTGAGGCTTTACATGGTGGAGAGTCAGTCCCTGCTCACGGCAGAAGGCCAGCAGTGCGCCCACCTGATACTGGACATAAGCCTTTGCCTCGGCGGGAGTAACCGCCAGATTACGGCGGCCGAAGCCCTGCAGATCAGGGAATCCGGGATGAGCGCCGATAGCTACATTATTGTCTTTACAGAGCTTTGCAGTCTTCTCCATGACGATGGCGTCACCGGCATGGTAGCCGCAGGCTACGTTGGCAGAAGTAATATAGGGCATGAGAGAGGCATCCATACCGATTGTATAGGCGCCGAAGCTCTCGCCCAAATCGCAGTTCAAATCTACAGTTGCCATTATTGTTTCCTCTTATAATTTCATTTACCAACAGATACCTTCCCCTCTGGGGAAGGGGGACCGCCGAAGGCGGTGGATGAGGTAAGTTAGGAGAAGGTTCACCCCTCAGTCAGCTTAGCAGCTGACAGCTCCCCTAAAGGGGAGCCTTTATAACTCAGTATTTCAGCGAAACATTCTTTATATCGCTGATGAACATATGACCCGGTGCATGAGTGATGCAGAAGTCCGGCTTGGAGCGCATTACTGCGTTCTGCGGGGTAACGCCGCAGGGCCAGAACACCGGTACCTCGCCCTCCTTGATGGTGACCGGATCACCGTAATCCGGGTGAGCGATATCCTTTATGCCGATAGCCTCCGGGAAGCCAATCTGCAACGGAGCGCCATGAACTCTCGGCATCGCAGCGGTGATTGCCACCGCCGTACTTACCTGACGATAGGGAATCGGGCGCATGCTCACGACCATATTTCCGTGGAACACACCGGCAGAGCGGCATGGAACATTGGTGTCGTACATGGGAACATTGACGCCCTCTTCAATCTGACGGACAGGCACGTCTGCTTCCAGCAGTGCGCTCTCGAAGGAGAAGCTGCAGCCGATGAGGAAGCTGACCAGATCATCGCGCTGCTCGAAGAACTTGGATACATCGGTATATTCACCGGTGAGCTCACCATGCTCGTAGACGCGATAACGAGGCAAATCGGTAGCTACATCGCTACCGGGAGCGAACTCTGCAAACTCACGACCGCCGGCATCAATTACCTCCAGCAGCGGACAGGGGCGCGGATTGCGCTGACAGTACAGGAGGAAATCCCAAGCCAATGCCTTCGGAAGAATAACGAGATTTCCTTGTGCATAGCCGTCACACATACCGGTTGTTGGGCTGGTTATCTCCTGCTTGCGAATGAGGGCACGAACCTCCGCCGGGGACATTTTTGCGTAATCCATTTCCTTGCTCATCGATAGCACTCCTTCAATATCAAAAGCTTTTCTCGAATTTTTCTTGCTGCTGCAGCAGCTTCTTTCGGAGTCACGAAGCGGAAGCCTACTTCATCGCCGGGGCGAAGCTGCGCCAACGCCGGAAGGTCCGCCGAAATAACCGTAGCAATCTTTGCATAGCCGCCGGTAGTCTGATGGTCAGCCTGCATTATTATCGGCTGCCCGTCAGATGATATCTGCACCGAGCCGCCGACGATTCCGTCAGAAATAATGTCGGAGCCGTTCACCGTCTCCAGCACCGGGCCAGACAGGCGGCAGCCCATTCTGTCCGACTGCGGCGTTATGGTATATACAGACCGTTCAAGTGTCCGGTGCGCCGCCTCGGTAAAATATTCCTCCTGCGGGCCCATTACTGTCCGCAGTACCGTTATCCGCTTCCCTTGGAAGAATCTTCCGAGTCCGGGATTTATCAGCTTAGTCTTGTCGACCATTTCATTCAGCAGATTTTTTTCTGCCAGTACCGCCCGACGTTTCTCCACGTCGTACTCACCGCTGACAGCATAGGTGCCGACAGGGACTTCATCGTCTTTCTGGAGAGCCCATCCTTTGAAGCCGCCCAGCTTGCAGGTCATATCGGTGGAGCGGCTGCCTAAGAATTCCGGCACATCAATGCCGCCGTAGACCGCCAGACAGCCCCGGAGTCCCTTGGTAGCCATACCGACAGTCAGCCGACTTCCTGCCTTTGCATACATCGGAGCGTGAGCCGGTACCTTAACGCCGTCCAGCGTCAGCTGGAAGTCACCGCCGGTAACGGCAAAAATTGCCGCCTCGGTAAATTCCATCACGCCGCCGGCCAGAGTAAGCTCCAGTACCGCCGCGTGAAGGTCGTCGTTGCCGACCATAATATTTGCCGCAGCCAGCGAATACATATCAGAGGCACCGCACTCCCGGTATCCCTGTGACTGACAGCCCTGACGGCCGCCGTCCTGCACCGAGGTAAGAGGCCCCGGGGAAATAATCCTTATCATACCCCTGCCCCCTTTTCCCGGCGGAGCTTTTCCTTTCGCTCTATCTCCGCTGCTGAGATTTTATCGTATTCGTTTTTGTCTATCGCCACGAATTTTATCATATCGCCTGCCTTATAGGGAAGCGGCAATATCCCTTCGGGATCAAAGAGCGTTATCGGAGTCCGGCCGATGAGGCGCCAGCCTCCCGGCGATTCCATCGGATATATACCGGTCTGCTCGCCGCCGATGCCGACAGCTCCGGTAGGTATCTTCGTCCGGGGCGACTTCAGTCGGGGGCAGCAGATTCGCTTGTCTAGGCCTCCCAGATACGGAAAGCCCGGCAGGAAGCCAATCATGTAGAGCCGATAGAGGCCGCCGCTGTGAATATCTATGACTTCCTGCTCTGTGATATTGTTGTGAGCAGCAACATCCGCCAGGTCTTCACCAAATTCTCCGCCATAGCAGACTGGAATCTCTACGATATTCCCCTTGCTGCTGCCTTCGGCCGACAGCTCGATACCCGCCGCCACCTGTCCAACCTTGAAGGCTACTTCATCATAGTCTGTCATCAGCGGGTCATAGCGAACCAGTAGTGAGGAGAAGGCAGGAACCACCTCGCCTACCCCGACGATTTTTTCCGCCGCGAAGAAATCCCGCAGTGCCGCAGTCAGCGCAGATACCTTATCGCCTACTGTCTCGGATATCTCCTTGCCGCAGAAGACCTGCACAGCAGTATCTCCCGCCGGCTTTATCGTAATCTCGTTCAAATTCGTGGTACTCACCTCGAAAACATGTGTTTTCTTAACAACAAAAGGCCATTGCACAAGCCAAACGCTAAAGCCTCCCCTTTAGGGGAGGTGCCCGAAGGGCGGAGGGGTGACAAGCTGCATAAGAATCCATTCACCCCTCAGTCAGCTTCGCTGACAGCTCCCCTAAATGGGAGCCTTTCACACATTACAATTTAAGTAAAGGGTTTCACAATATTATACACTAACTCTCAAATTAAGGCAGGGCTGTGAAAAACGATTTCACAGCCCTTTGGTTTCTATTCAGAATTACTTGTGATTTTCGAAGAAGCCCTTCTTCAGAACCGGGCCGAACCAGTTGTCATTGGGATCCTCATAGCGGATAGCGTAGCGAGTGACCTGACGCATGAGATCCATGATAAGTACATTCAGGCGGATGTCAAAGCCATCGACACCCGGCAACAGAGAGCCGGTCATATCAACGATGTTGTGACGGCAGAGGACGCGCATTACCTCAGCCGGCATCTCCTCAGGCGGCATGACCTTCTTGTCACGCTTCAAGTAGGAGATAGCAGCCATCAGTGCATAGCAGCCCCAGTCGGAGCAGGTAGCGGTGATGATATTGTCTGCACCGGTATGAGCAAGGATACCGCCCTTGCAGCCGTCCTGACACTGGTCTTTATCGGTATAGGGAACATACTTCTTGATGTGGTCGGCGATTACAGCCATGCCGTTCTCGTTGCCGAGGTCGCCGATTGCGACGGTGGGAACGCCCTTCTCGCGGAGAACTTCCCAGAACATATCGCTCTTTGCTTCCAAATCGGTAACATCGTAGCCGAGAGCGGTGTGGTACACGCCGTCAGCGTTGGAGCCGGAGCATTCAACGGAGATAGCGGCAGCCGGACTAACCTGAGCCAAAATCTGCTCAGCCTGCTGACGAGCCTGATTCTTGGTCTTGGTGAAGGCAACTACGCCCATGCTGAGCGGAAGCTCCATAACGGTCTTGATATCCCGGTAGCAATGGAGGCCGACGACACCGGCACACTGCTCAACAGCCCGGGCACTTTCCTCCGGGCAGACGATGATGGGCTTTGCGCCGAAAGCTTGAACAAGTGCACGAGCC
>JAZLHS010000149.1:0-7555 GCA_045616885.1 Selenomonadaceae bacterium
GGCGCCGAAGGCGACTGAGGAGTAAAAGAAGATGACTGGACTGACAAGCTGTAGAGAAATTATTCGTTGAGATTTCTTTGAATATGTATTATAATATTGCAGGTTAAAATGCGGGAGGTGACTTCTATGAACAGCGTCGAACACGGCGATGCAAATCTTTTTGAAACACGAATAAATTCCAAGGAAATATATAATGGACGCCTGCTTCATGTCTTTCGGGATGAAGTAAAATTGCCGGACGGACGCACCGCAGAGCGTGAATGGATAAAGCATCCCGGTGCTTCGGCGGTGATTCCGATTACCGATGAAGGGGAAGTCATTCTTGTCCGTCAGTATCGCTATCCGGTGGGTCGCGTCACTCTGGAGGTTCCGGCAGGAAAGCTGGATGTGATTGGCGAGGAGCCTTTAGCCTGTGCCTGCCGCGAGCTGGCAGAGGAGACCGGCTGCTCCGCTAGGGAGATGAAATATCTCACCGCGATTGACACCACCGTTGGCTTTACCAACGAGCGAATATACATTTATTTGGCCAGAGGGCTTGCCGTTGGTCAGCAGCAGCTGGATGACGACGAGTTCATCAATGTGGTGAAGATGCCGCTGGCCGATGCTGTGGAATTGGTTATGACGGGAGAAATCGCCGATGCAAAATCCTGCATCGCGATTTTAATGGCGAGCCGTTTGTGATATCGGAGGAATATTTTGTTTGATTTTGATTTAATGGGCATGATTGCCGGACTGCCCGGTCTTCTTATTGCCCTCGTCTTTCATGAGTACGCTCATGCTCGCATGGCGGTGGCTATGGGTGACTTCACTCCGCGCCTCATGGGCAGGCTGACCCTTGACCCACGCGCCCACATTGACCCTATCGGTCTGGTCATGCTGCTGGTTGCCCGCTTCGGCTGGGCGAAGCCGGTCGAATACAATCCCATGAATTTCCGGGAGCGGACAAAGGGCGAGATACTCACGGCACTGGCCGGCCCGGCAGCAAATTTTGTTATTGCCTTCTGTGCGCTGCTGGTACTTGTGCTGCTGCGGAGATTTGCTCCCGGTTTCGTTACCGGCGGTGTCTATACTGTATTCTGGATGATAGTTATCTACAACATCAACTTCGGTATCTTCAATCTGATACCGCTGCCGCCCCTCGACGGCTCGAAGGTGCTGTATCATATCATCCCTTATGAGCATCGATGGCGTTATATGCAGCTGGAGCGTTACAGCTTCCTCATTCTTATCGCGATGATGATGACGCCGATTTTGGGCAGTATTCTTGTGCCGCTGGCTCGTCTGACTCTGAAACTGTTTTCGATTATTATATCCCTGCTTCTTGGAGGTATTTTATAAATGAGTAAAGGTCGTATATTCAGCGCTATGCAGCCGTCCGGCAAATTCCATCTGGGCAATTATCTCGGAGCTTTGGAGAACTGGGTAAAGCTGCAGAACGATTACGATTGCATTTTTGCTATTGCCGACTTGCACGCTCTCACTAGCTCCTATGCTGATCCGTCTCGGCTGAAGGAGAACAGCTATAATCTTTTGCTCGACTGGCTGTCTGCCGGTCTCGACCCGGAGAAGAATATTATCTTCGCTCAGTCTCATGTAAAGGAGCACGCAGAGCTTCATCTTATCCTCTCCATGATGACGCCGCTGTCCTGGCTGGAGCGTGTGCCGACATATAAGGACAAGCTGCAAAATCTCGGCGACCAGGGCAAGGATATCAATACCTACGGCTTCTTGGGATATCCGGAGCTGATGACGGCTGACATTATTCTCTACAAGGCGAACTTCGTACCGGTAGGCGAGGATCAGAATCCGCATCTGGAGCTGGCTCGTGAGATAGTCCGCCGGTTCAATATGCTCTACAATAAGGAAATATTCGTCGAGGCTCAGGGTCTCATGAGCCGGGCTAAGGTACTGCCGGGCATTGATGGACGCAAGATGTCCAAGTCCTACGGCAATACTATTCCCTTTGCTGCATCTCCTGATGAGATTCGCGAGCGGGTTCGCATGATAGTTACCGATCCTCAGCGCATAAAGAAGACCGATAAGGGAAATCCGGATGTCTGTGTTGCCTTCAAGTTCCACAAGCTCTTCAATGAGGCTGAGGTTCCCGATATCGAGATGAAGTGTCGCGCCGGTGAGATTGGCTGCGTTGCTTGCAAGAAGTGTCTGGCTGAGAAGCTGGTCGACACCATGGGCAAGATGCATGGTCTCCGTCAGAAGTATGAAGGCCGCTATGACCTGATGGATGAGATACTTGAAAACGGTGCCGTGAAGGCAAGAGCCATTGCCGAGCAGACGATGGCCGAAGTCAAGGAAGCTATCAATCTGATTTAATTAAGAAGGGCTGTGAAAAAATGAGAAATCATTTTTCACAGCCCTGTTGCTTATGAATCAAAAATCTTTGGCATAACTGCCTGACAGAAACCCGCTTTCGCTTATTTATTCACGCAGCGGTGCTAAGCTCTGCCTTCATTTCAATCGGCAATCGCTAAGCACCGGCGTTCATAACGGTTTCTTTACAGGCAGTTGTGCCGCCGGGGTCATGACAAAAAGAGACGGTGAAACCGTCTCTACCTTAATGTAAACTGCAAGTGAATACGGTCTGCAAGAAAACCGTTTATCTACGCCGGAACTTAGTGACCTGCGAGCAAGCATACGAAGCAGGAACTTAGTACCGTTGCGTAGATAACCGAGCGAGAGCGTGTTTTCAGCAGACCGTATTCACGATAATAGGCGGATAATGAACGAACAATACAAAGTAAATCTGCCGGTCTTTGCCGGCCCTATGGATCTGCTGCTGTCTCTTATCGAGAAGCATAAGATAGACATATACGACATTCCGATGGCGGTCATCACCAAGGAATATCTTGACTATCTTGCGCAGATGAAGGAATTTGCTATCGAGCCGGCCAGTGAATTCCTCGTGATGGCGGCAACGCTTCTCCTTATCAAGTCCCGGATGATGCTCCCCAAAGAGCCGAAGCCGGTAGAGGAAACTGAGGTCGCCGAGGAAGCTGACCCGCGCAAAGAATTGGTGGAGCGGATACTGGAGTACCGACGCTACAAGGAGGTCTCCGGCGAATTGCAGTCGTTTGCGGAGTCCGCAGGACTGTTCGTCGGTCGTCCGGCGGAGGAAATTCCCCGGCGTCGCGTAGCACCAACCGGTTTGAATATCGCCGACCTTATCGCGGCTTTCCGCATCGTGCTGGAAGCGGAGCAGGAGAAGGAAATACCGGCGGTAGTTGTTCCTCGGGAAAGATATACCGTAGAAGATCGGATGGGGTATATCGCTCAGCGGATAGAGGCTGAGGGTTCAATGAAATTCACCGAATTGTTCCGGGCATATGACCGGGAAGCCTGCATTACGACATTTTTGGCGCTGCTTGAGCTTATAAAACTGGGGACTGTGACGGCTCGGCAGACGGAGAACTTTGGCGAAATCGTCATTGAAAAGCCTGTAGTTGCTCACATATAAAGCCTCCCCTCTAGGGGAGGTGGCACGAAGTGCCGGAGGGGTGATACTATGCCACATGAATATCATGATGGATACAACAACAAACTTTGCGGCAATGCTCGTGCCCTTCGGAAAAATATGACTTCAGAGGAGAAGCATCTTTGGTATGACTATCTTCGCTCGTACCCCGTAAAATTTTATCGTCAGAGAGCAATTGATAATTATATTGCGGATTTTTACTGCGGCAAGGCAAAGTTAGTGATTGAAATTGACGGGTCACAGCATTTTACAAAAGATGGACAGATTTATGATGTGAAAAGGACAGAATCGTTAAGCGGGTATGGACTGAGAGTTATCCGCTTTTCAAATCTTGATATCAGAGATAAATTTCGTAGTGTCTGTGAAATGATAGATATAGAGGTTGCAAAAAGGATAAATAGAAATCCGTGGGATAAGGAGTAACGATGATTTGAACTTCACCCCCCAGTCAGCTGCGCTGACAGCCCCCCTAAATGGGGGCCTTTGGAGGAGGCAGTTGCTGACAGTTCCCCTAAATGGGGGCCTTTGGGGGAGGCATTTGCTGACAGTTCCCCTAAATGGGGGCCTTTGGAGGAGGCATTTGCTGACAGTTTCCCTAAATGGGGGCCTTTGGAGGAGGCATTTGCTGACAGTTCCCCTAAATGGGGGCCTTTGGAGGAGGCAGTTGCTGACAGTTTCCCTAAATGGGGGCCTTTGGAGGAGGCATTTGCTGACAGTCCCCCCAAATAGTGGACTTTGGAGTGCTGTTCTGTAGATAGCCTTCCGTTGATGGGTGCCTTTATAATGTATACTTGAATATTGCGGTCAAAACACGGGTTATCGCCTTGACGACCCGTGTTTTTTATTGTAAACTTAACAAATATTACAAAACAGAAAGAAAACCACTAACTTTTTGTTAATTTTTCGTAGTATACTACCAAAGTATCAAGGAGGAAAAGGTATGAATATCCATGAGTACCAAAGTAAAGCGATCCTCAGAGAATTTGGCGTAAAGGTGCCTAACGGCGCTCCCGCCTTCTCTCCTGAGGAAGCAGGTCGTGTCGCTAAGGATCTGACCACCCGTATCAAGGTTGTCAAGGCACAGATTCATGCCGGCGGCCGCGGCAAGGCCGGCGGTGTAAAGCTGGCTCAGAGCGTCGAAGAAGTAAAGAAATATGCAGTTGAGCTGCTGGGCAAGGTGCTGGTCACTCATCAGACCGGTCCGGCCGGCAAGGAAGTTGGCCGTCTCCTCATCGAGGAAGGCTCCAACATCGAGAAGGAATATTATCTCAGCTTCGTCGTTGACCGTGCTACCGCCCGCGTTGTAATGATGGGCTCTGAAGAAGGCGGCATGGATATTGAAGAAGTTGCCGCTACCCGTCCGGAGAAGATTCTGAAGGAATCCATTGACCCGGCCGTCGGACTCATGCCTTTCCAGGCAACCCGCATGGCTTACAAGATGAACTTCAAGCCGGAGGTCATCAGCAAGGTTACTACCCTGATGATGAATCTTTATAAGGCGTTCACTGCCAAGGACTGCTCTCTGGCTGAAATCAATCCGCTGGTCGTCACCAAAGAGGACGATGTAATCGCTCTCGATGCCAAGCTGAACTTCGACGACAGCGCACTCTTCCGTCATCCGGAAATCGAGGCCCTTCGCGACAACACCGAGGAAGACCCGAAGGAACTGGCTGCCGGTAAGATTGGTCTCTCCTATGTTACCCTCGACGGCGACGTTGCCTGCATGGTAAACGGTGCAGGTCTGGCTATGGCCACCGTCGATATCATCAAACATTACGGCGGCGAGCCGGCCAACTTCCTTGATGTCGGCGGCGACAGCACCGTAGAGAAGATTGCTGAAGCATTCCGCATCATGCAGTCAGATGGCAAGGTAAAGAGCGTATTCGTAAATATCTTCGGCGGCATCAACAAGTGTGATGTCATCGCCGGCGGTGTAGTAGAGGCTGCCCGTACTATCGGCCTGAAGCTGCCGGTAGTTGTCCGTCTCGATGGTACCAATGTTGAAGCAGGCCGTGCCATTCTCGAAGAGGCAAAGCTGCCCATGGTCTATGTTGCCAAGACCATGAGCGAGGGCGCTCAGAAGGTAGTAGAGCTGGCAAAGCAGGCACAGGCTTGAGGAGGGAACGGACATGGGTATTTTTGTAAATAAAGACAGCCGGGTCCTCATTCAGGGCATCACCGGCAAGCAGGCTGCATTCCACACTAAGATTTCTATGGACTACGGCACTAATGTAGTAGCCGGTGTCAAGGCAGGTCGTTCCGGCGAGAAGGTTCTCGGCGTTCCGGTATTTGACTGCGTAAGCGATGCGGTAAAAGAGACCGGCGCCAATGTCGGTATGCTCTATGTACCGGCTCGCTTTGCTGCCGATGCTATCATGGAAGGCGTAGATGCCGGTCTTGATTTCATCTGCTGCATCACTGAGCATATTCCCGTACAGGATATGATAAAAGTTCGCCGCTACATGGAAGGCAAGAAGACGAAGCTCCTCGGACCTAACTGTCCGGGTATCATCACTGTTGATGAGTGCCGTCTCGGTCTTCTCCCGACCCATATCTTCAAGAAGGGTCATGTCGGTGTTATCAGCCGCTCCGGTACCCTCACCTATGAGGTTGCCTATCAGCTGACTCTGGCCGGTATCGGTCAGACCACCGCCATCGGTATCGGCGGTGACCCGGTCAAGGGTCTCGACTTCATCGAAGTCCTCGACAACTTCAACAAGGATCCCGAGACCGAAGCTGTCCTCATGATCGGTGAAATCGGCGGTACTGCCGAGGAAGATGCGGCTAAGTGGATTCAGGCAAACATGAAGAAGCCGGTCGTTGGCTTCATTGCCGGTCGTCAGGCGCCTCCGGGCAAGCGCATGGGTCATGCCGGTGCTATCATCGCCGGCGGCAAGGGCACTGCAGCGGACAAGATTAAGGCAATGAATGCTGCCGGTATTCAGGTCGCTGATACCGTTGCCGATATGGGCGAGCTGGCTGTTAAGGTTCTCAAAGAAGCAGGACTGTACGAGAAGTGCCATACCTGCTAATTCTCGCTCGGTCTTTTTCCGCATGTCTGCGTTGCAACTCGAAGCCCTTGCTTGTGTACCTTTAGTACACGGCACTGCGGACTTCATCGCTGCGCCTTGACCTGCGAAAAAATCCCTTCGCGATTTAAGACTGTGGCTTTTTCCGCTACGAAGTTACATCAAAAAGAGACGGTTGTAAAACCGTCTCTTTTTTGATGAGAAAAGAAGCCTTGTAGGGGGCAACTGCAGTCGCCCATAGATTAGGAAGTGACTAAAATTTAGCTGTTTACGCTTGTAATCCGTTATTTTTTGTGCTATCATTACACGGATAGCGTATCGGAGAGCCGGCGGCGTTTGGCGGCGGGCAGTTTTTGGCGCGTCTTGCCCAGATGCCGGAAATGATTCCGAAGCTCTTTAATTGAAATAAGAAATAACGCAAATCGGGAGGAAGTTATTAAATGAACGTCACTAAGGAAAATCTTGAAAACATGGAAATGGCTCTCACGGTCGAAGTACCGGTTGAAGAGTGGGAAAAGGCAATTAAGCAGGCAATCAACCGCATTGCTCATAGCATAAATATTCCGGGCTTCCGCAAGGGCAAGGCTCCCCGCAGCATCATTGAGCGCACCGTCGGCATGGACGCTGTCCTCGATGAGGCATACGAGATCTGCGCTCCGGATGCTTTCGACAAGGTTCTCCGCGATGAGAACATCGAGCTGGGTGCATATCCCAAGTTCGAGCGCGTTACCGCTGTTGCCGGTCAGCCGCTGGTATTCAAGGCTGTTATCGTTCCGAAGCCGGCTGTTACCCTCGGCGAGTACAAGGGCGTAAAGGTCGAGAAGAAGGCTGTAGAAGTAAGCGATGAAGAAATCGCTAAGCACATCGACAAGATGCGCGAGCGCAAGGCTAAGCTGGTAGATGCTCCGGCTGATGCTGTAGTTGCCAATGGCGATATGATTACTCTTGATTTCAAGGGCTTTGTAGACGGCGAAGCTTTCGAAGGCGGCGAGGGCAAGGACTATCCGCTGTCCATCGGTCCCGGCGCTTTCATTCC
>JAZLHS010000150.1:0-1589 GCA_045616885.1 Selenomonadaceae bacterium
GTATCCGCAGAATGCCGGAGGCCGCTCACTACGAGGATGACCTTCTGGACTTCTGCTATGTGTACACCTTCGATGAAAAATATAAAGCTGGCCTGTTGGCCAATATGGATAAGGCGTATGAAACCCGCCGCCTGTTCCTGAAACCTGTGTGCAAGACATTCACGCTGGAAAAGCAAATCCGTGACCTCGATTTTGACGGCCTCGGTGAGCGAGAGGTGCTGAATAAAGTGTATGCCGCACTGGTCAAGAAATACAAGCTGGGCGGCGATAAGAAGCAGAATCAGATGCTGATGGCAGATGCCGGATATGTATTCGGTGACCAAATCTTTGGTCAGGCCCTGCACGGCCAGTTCGTCCGCACCGCTGCTGTTGCCGAAAGCACCAGCTACTACACCACCCACAAGCGTGTAGATACCCATAAACACGGTATTCAGCTGCTCCATAGTGTAGACTCCATCAAGACCGCTATCGGTATGCCGACAGGCAAGGTCAAAACCATTCTGGAGCGTCTGTTCCGTAAGGGCAACAGTGCCTACAAAAAGCTGCTCTCGCTGGAAACAGCAGAATTCTATGCCTTTGTCATCAACAATGAGCATCGGCTGAAACAGGAATTCCGTGATGTCACATCCGATATGGCAGAACAGATGAGCCTGCTACTCCACCCGAAGAAATCCACATTCCATATCCCGGAGCAGGACTTCTTTAAGTATGACCCCGGTGTAAAAAACGAGGTTGAATACCTGAACAATGCCTATATGGAGTACACCTCCGGCTTTGCCACTAGTCTCGTGCGCAGCACCTCCGAAATGCTGTTTGAGCAGTACTGCGAAGGCCGCTCCGATATTGAGTGGGTGTATAAAAACGGCGATACCGGACAGCAGTATTTCTCCATCGTCTATGTGGATGCGATTCAGCATCAGTGGCTGTTTTACGCAGACTACATCGTGATGAAGAAGGATGGCACGGTATGGGTTATCGAAACCAAGGGCGGCGAGGTCAAGGGCAAGGATAAAAACATTGACCGTCAGATTCAAAACAAATTCAATGCGTTCAAGGCATACGCTGCCTACAAGGGACTGCATTGGGGATTTGTCCGGGATAAAGACAATCAGCTCTATATCAATAATACAGAATTTGCGATTGACATGGCAGACGAACATTGGCAGCCGATTGCAGATGTGTTTTAAGGAGGTTAGTATATGAACGACATTGAAATAAACTACAATGAAAAAAAGAATGAATTAATTGCGTAAAGTATGAAGCCTGTACCGGAAAAGAAGATAATGCAGATTGCGACGGGTGGGAGCGTAAAAAGCAGCGAAATAGCCGAAACCATTAAGATGATACCAGATTTTTTGAAAAACAGAGTGAATAAGGAAGAAAGCGAATCGGTAAAGCTCATACGGCGTTACGATGACGAAATCGGTGACGACCTTGACTTAGCGTCGGTAATACTTACCGAAGCGGAGATTGTCGAAACGTTAAAAGAGTGTTTGAAAACGGGGAAACATTTTGATGAGGTGTTGAACCTCGGAGAATTAGACGAAGATGATTTGAGCTAAGAAAACATGTCCGTTCTGCAACCATAA
>JAZLHS010000151.1:0-10044 GCA_045616885.1 Selenomonadaceae bacterium
ACCCATTTTAGTTTTTCTTCTGCTGAGAACTTTGATTTTCGCACAAAAATACCCCCAAAGTAGATTTGGATATTTCCATGGTCTAGTTTGGGGGTAGCATATCAGATAGGTTTAATGCTCTTTTTATTTTTCTCTGTATAGACAAGTACCAAGACGTACTATATAATAATGAGAAATGTATTAAATTCTCGTTTATTATGCACATTCTGCCCATGAAAGGTGTTGATATTATGTCCAATTCGGCTACTTGTAATTTTAATGTCCGTATGGAAACAGACCTAAAACAGCAATGTGAAACTTTATACCGTTCACTTGGTCTAAATCTGACAACTGCTATAAATATTTTCTTGCGTAAATCTCTGCTGGAAGGGGGACTTCCTTTCCCAGTGAAACTAAATAATTATAATGCCACAACTGTAGCCGCAATGATGGAAGCCCGAAAGCTCGCCCATAACCCTGAAGCCAAAAGATATGATGATGTCAATGAGGCTTTGCTGGAACTGAAAAAATGAAGTACCATATCCAATGGACCAGCCAATTCAAAAAAGATTATAAGTCAGCCATGAAACGCCATATGAATATATCTGAATTGGACAATGTAATACAGATGCTGGCAACTGGCGAGAAACTTCCAGAAAATTATCGAGACCATGCACTCACAGGTGATTGGATAGGATTCCGCGAGTGTCACATACGTCCAGACTGGCTCTTGATATACTATTATCTGGATGAGCAACTTGTTCTCACTTTAGCCAGAACCGGTAGTCATAGTCATCTGTTTGGCTAAATCGGCAACTTAGTTTAACAGCCATATGCCTTAAAAAACGCCGCTATCGTGCAATGCACGGTAGCGGCGTTTCTATCTATGGAGTACAATCTCGTCTATCTGGAGCTGGCGAACCCTCCACCATGCTACGCATGGTCCCCCTCCCTGGATGCCAGGGAGGACATTCTTTCCTGTAAACGCATTTTCGTATCTGCCCCATAGACACTAGGGAGGACATTCTTTTCTGCGGAGCTACCCGCATCTTCTCTAGACGACAGGGAGGACACTCTTTTCTGCGAGCACCTTTTCGGACACACCCCTCCGGCCTCGCTATGCTCAGCCACCTCCCCTATAGGGGAGGCTATTAGCGGACGGCAATAAGGCACTCCTGCATATTGGCGCCACCTCCCCTATAGGGGAGGCTGTTAGATTAATTACACTTAGGCAGCTTCTTAAAGGAGAGGCTAATGTGCGCTTAGTCCAATATCGCGCCTACGCAGCCCAAAAGCAGGAACAGCGTAAACCAGGCAATCCAGCAAAACGGCGGCACGATAAACATCCCGATGACATTCGCTATGCCAAATTCTATCTCATCCTGCCCCTCTACCTTCACCGTAGAGCCATCCGGCCGGATGCGATACAGCACCGGGCAGTCGAAGACAGCCCGGCGGACGATAGCAATCCAGAGGATGAACAGCACCGGGATCATCAGTGCCCACCATGCCGCAGCATAGAAGTGATGAATTTCGTTGAAGCGCGCTGCCGGTTCGCCGTTCACATAGACTCCAAAGGCCACGATTGCCATAGCAACCATATTAGGCAGAAATGCCAAAACGAGGGCAAAGATACCGGCCTTCACTGCGCGTCCCGCGGTATAGAAGCTAATCTCCACCGGCTCCTGTTTGCCATCCAGCTCTTCAAAGAACACCGGCACCTTCGCCGCGCTGTCTGCCAGCTCCCTGCCGTCGGTGAAGGTCAGCTTATTATTGACACGGGCTGCCAGCTGCTTGGCACTCTGCAGGTATATGACCTTCTTTATCGTGCTTGTCCCCTGATAGGCCGCCCAGACAATAAGCCCAACAACCATACTCAAGCCCATTGTCAGCTCATAGCTTGGATGGAAGTGCAGCAGTAGCGGCACCGCCTCGCAAAGCCCGGCGATGAACAGCACTATCAGCAGCGGCTCCAGCCACGCCCGCTGGACAGTTTCCTTTTTCAGCGGGGTGACAGATACCCTGCCGGTCTGTCCGTTGACAGCACACTGCACCTGTCCCCGGGTGATGACATATACCGGCATCAGCGCCGGGATTTCCATTACCCCTTCTACATTCAGGCCGGTGTCCAGATCGGCACTGTGCAGCGTCTTTTCGATTGTGGGCAGGTAGGTTTCCTTTATTTCGTTATGTATTCTGGCTGTGATATTTTTCTCATCTGCATCCTGCAGCTTCGTCCGCATACCGGCAATATATCCGTAGGAAAATGGCTGGATTTCACGCCAGTCAAAGGGCTCCATTGCATCCAAAAGCAGGTTGTCCAGCTGCTTTGAGGTATTGACCGCCACCTCGTCGACAAAGCCGCCGTATGTATAGCGGCGGGTACTGCGGGCACGGAAAGCCGTCCCCTGTACCGGCCCCTTAACAATCTGATAAGGGAGATAGTATCCCTGCAGCTCGCCTGTCCTGCCCTGCAGAAGCTTTGCTTCTTCCTTGGAAGAATTCTTCTTCAGCCACTTTTCCAGCTCTGCCTTTGCCTCCGCCAGAGTCAGCTTAAAGGGAATAATCAGCTCCGGGAAAGCATCGCTGTCCACGAAATCGCTGTTCACCATCTTCGTACCGCAGAAGCCGCAGTCAGCCGTAGCCTCCGAGGTATCCAGCACCACTATTGCGCCGCAGTTTGGGCAGTTGTACTTGCGGCACTTATCCCGAGAGTGCTTCGCCTTCAGCTCCTTCTCATGTAGCTTGCGGTATCGCTTCACCGCCAGCTGCGGTGCTTTCAGCTCCGTTACGCTTCCGCAGTACTGGCAGTGATAGTTCTGGTGAATGATATCGTATTCTGCCGGAGCACCGCAGCCGTCACAGGTAATGTTAAACGGATTTGTAAAGGTCTCCTTAAACTCGCCCATCCCTGTGCCTCCTTACCTTTCACCCTTGAATACGCCAAGTACAATGAAGAAGGTGCCGAAGAAAACCGCCGCCAGTGCTGCGTGGGGCGCGTCCTGCGTATATGTCTTTACTATTTCGTCCATTGTCACATCACGGTCGTAGAAGCGGCAGTCATCATTGGAGTATGAAACCTTTCCGTTCTTCTGCTGACCGAGGATTGTCAGCTCCGGCAGCTCGTCATATTTCAGAGCTTTGTAGCTTATCCGCACATCACCGATATGATTCTTATTTTTCCCAGACTTCAGATAGTGGTTACCCTTCCACTCAAAATCCTTAGGTGTGCCGTCCTTGGGCAGATTTTTCAGATAGTAAAAGCTCCCCTTGTACTTTTCCCTATCCAATTCCGTCTTCAGAAATCCGTAGGATATAGGCAGATTGCCCTCCCCCAGAAAGAAATCATGGTAGAAATATTCCGATTTCCATTCCTTCGGGAATGCCGGATTTTTCCATTCCCTGCCCTTGGTGTCCTTGAAATCCTTTATCTGATGGTCTTTCCAGCCCATCATCACCTTCTCCCCTTCGGGGAAGTACTGATACATCTCGACAATCCGCCGCATGATGGGGTATCTGCATTTTACGCCAGTCTCGTCGTCCTTGTTATACTCTTTGAAGCTCAGCTTGCCCTTGACCATGACCAGCTTAACGGAGCCGCTGCCGTCATCGGTATTCTTTATGTCAAAGTTATTGTCGGTGACTACCGCGATTTCCGGGGGATTGAGAAAGGTATTATACAGATGATACGCCGCTCCGAAGCAGGCCAGCCCCACGGCGATAAAAAAGCCTTTCAATAGTTTATTCACAATCTTAACCCTCCCGGCAAAGCATTGGGATTTTACTGCTTTTTCTGTACGTGGTACAGCTTTCTGTACCTGTCTCTGTCTGTCAGCACTTTTTTTACATAGTGTCGCGTTTCGTCATAGGGTATCTTGTCCACCTCGGCAAAATGATCGTCCCAGCCGTGGCTTTCCATCCAGTCGTGAACTACCGTAGATCCGGCATTATAGGCGGCGAGAGCCAGTGTTTCATTCCCCTCAAACAGCTCCAGCAGGTAGGCAATGTACCATGTACCGTAGCGGATATTCAAATCCGGCTCCGACAGCCGCTCCTCCCGGTAGTTCTTGTCCTCCAGCTTGACCGCTATCCAGTCAGCGGTCTCGGGCATCAGCTGCATTAGTCCCTTGGCCCCGCGGTGAGATGACACTCCCTGTCGGAATTTACTTTCATTATTTATTATCGCCGCCACCAGGTACTGGTCTACACCACGGCGCTGAGCCTCCCGCTCGATAGTCAGATAGTAGGGATAGGGTGCCGAACTGCGATACTGCCGCTCGAAGAAGGGCATATAGTACATATACGCTCCGATACAGACAGCCCCAAGAAGGAAAAACAGGGCATACTTAATAGAGCTCCATCTTTTCTGACGGCGCTTCTCCCGGCGGGTGATTTTTCCCCCGCTGCTTTTTTTCATTTTCTTTCTGCCCCTGGTTTTCGTTTCTTTCCCGGTCAAGCAATTAATCCTTCCCACGCCGCCAGTACATGTCGGCGTGTTTCTTCTATGGTTCCGGAGTTGTCAATCACGGTATCCGCCCGGCGAGCTTTTTCGCCCAATGCCATCTGGCTGTTTATCCGGTCTTTTGCCAGCTGCTCCGACAGATTATTTCGCTTTATCAGTCTGTCCAGCTGTACCTCGGCGGATACGGATACTACCCATACTCTGTCACAGATATCATCCCAGCCCACTTCGTAGAGCAGCGGCACATCTATGACGGCGACATTGTTCCCTGCCTCGGCAAGTTCTCCCAGCTGCTTTTCTACCTCGGCCTTGATGATGGGGTGAGTCGCACTGTCCATCCAGCGGCGCTCGTTCTCGTCCTTGAATACGACCGCCCCTATTCCGGCTCTATTCAGGGTACCGTTCTCCTGCAGGGCAACAGCGGAACCAAAATGCTCCACAAAAGCATTGTAGAGCGGCTGTCCCGGCTCCGCCAAAGCAATAGCGATAGCGTCGGCGTCCACGATGGGCGCCCCCAGTTCTTTCAGGTATGAAGATACGGTAGATTTTCCGCAGGCAATGCCTCCGGTGAGTCCCAAGATAATCATATTTTCGCTCCTAACGCTGACAATTCGGACAAAAATGTGCGCTACGGCCGCCGATAACCAGCCGCTGAATCGGCGTACTGCAGCCCTTACAGGGCTTCCCCGTCCGCTGATAGGCGTAGAGATTTTCCTGATGATGGCCGCTGTCTCCGTGGGCGTCACGGTAGTCGCTGAAGGTAGTACCGCCGTCGGCTATTCCGTCACCGATTACTTTGTTCACCGCCTTATACAGCTTGTGAATCTCTTTTTCGTTGAGGGTCTTTGCTTTCCTCTCGGGATGGATACCGGACAGGAACAGTGCTTCGTCGGCATAGATGTTTCCCAGTCCGGCGATGGCACATTGGTCTAGTAATAGACTTTTTATCTTCGTTTGACGGGTAGAGAGATATTCTGTCAAATATTTCTCCGTAAAGGCATCCGTCAGCGGCTCCGGGCCGAGGGTATGGAGGCCTTTAATTAGAGGGATTTCCTCAGGCGAGACCATATACAGCGCACCAAGCGTCCGCAGGTCGGCAAAGAGCAGAGCACTGCCATCATCGAGAGACATGGCCAGTCGGGTGTATTTCCTGTCGGTAGAGCCGTCCTCGCTGTAGTACAGCTGGCCGGTCATCCGCAGATGAACGATGAATATATCTCCTGCCCCGTCCAGCTGAAAGCAGAGATATTTACCACGGCGGGATAGGGCCGTTACCTTCCGCCCTTCCAATCGGCTCACAAAATTCTGCGGGTTGGCCGGCACCTTCACCAGTCGGTCCAGCCGCAAGTCTACCTTTGTTATTGTCCGTCCTTCAATATGCGGCGCAAGGGTCTTCCTTATTGTTTCTACTTCCGGCATTTCCGGCATGATTTCACCTTCTCTAATATGTTCAGCTATGAAATATTCCGTAAGAAAACCGTTAATCAACATCGGTACTTAGCGATTGGCAAGTAAGCATACGAAGCCAGAACTTAGT
The DNA here is from genome assembly GCA_045616885.1 of Selenomonadaceae bacterium. Lineage (GTDB taxonomy): Bacteria > Bacillota > Negativicutes > Selenomonadales > Selenomonadaceae > RGIG250. The sequence goes on from JAZLHS010000151.1 coordinate 5,979, forward strand.
ACCGCTATGTTGATTATCGAGCGGGAGCGTGTTTTCGTCAGGCATATTTCATAGCTTAAGTATATTCTGCCCTGACTATTTATGCTTTATTTCGCCTCTGCCCAGTTCTCGCCAAAGTTCACATCTACCGGCAGCGGCACCTTCAGCTGCACCACATTTTCCATAGCTTCCCGAATTACGGTCTCGACAATTTCCTTCTCCGCCGCCGGCACCTCCAGCACCAGTTCGTCGTGCACTTGTAGCAGCAGGCGGCTCTTTAAGCCCTTTTCCTTTATGGCCTTGTCAGCCGCAATCATGGCCAGCTTGATTACATCCGCCGCCGTACCCTGAATGGGCGTGTTCATCGCCATTCGCTCCGCATTGCTGCGGCGGTTGAAGTTATTGCTGTGTATCTCCGGCAGGTCTCTCTGACGTCCAAAGACCGTTTCCACCCGGCCGGTTTTATGTGCCGCCGCCACAGTTTCATCGAGGAAGCGCTTTATCCCCGGACATTTGGCAAAATACTGCTCGATATAGGCGGCCGCCTCTTTTCGGCTACAGCCGATACTCTTGGCCAGACCGAAGTCGCTGATACCGTAGACGATACCGAAGTTTACAGCCTTGGCCCGGCTGCGCTCCTCAGAGGTGACCTCCTCGATAGCCTTGCCGAAGACCTCCGCCGCCGTGCGGGCATGTATATCCTCCCCGCTGTTAAAGGCTGCTAGGAAGCTCTCATCCTCAGAAAGATGAGCCAGTATCCGCAGCTCTATCTGGGAATAGTCCGCCGACATCAGCAAGTCGTATCCCGCGGCCTTATCCGGTCGGAACAGGCGGCGAATTTCCTTGCCGTCCTCAGTGCGGACGGGGATATTCTGCAGATTCGGTGCTGTACTGGACAGTCGTCCGGTAGCGGCCACAGTCTGATTAAAGGTTGTATGAATCCTTCCGTCTTCCGCGATAAGCGGCTCCAGTCCGTCAAGATAAGTGGATTTCAGCTTCGCCCAATGGCGGTAGGTGAGTATTTTTTCAATAATCGGATGGAAGGGAGCGAGGTTTTCCAATACATCCACGCTGGTAGAGTAGCCGGTCTTCGTCTTCTTCTCCGCCGGCAGACCCAGCTTCTCAAACAGCACTTCGCCCAGCTGCTTGGGAGAATTTATGTTGAAGCTGCCTCCGGCCAGCTGATAGATTTCTGCCTGAATCTTGTCGAGTCTTTCCGCGGCGGCAATACTGCCGGCCTTCAGTGCTTCTCTGTCTATTAGAATACCGGCCTCTTCCATTCCGGCCAGTATTCCGGTCAGCGGCTGCTCCAAGGTCTTGTAGACATCCCAGAGTTTTGACGGCTTGTCCCCTTCTTTCGCTGTCAGCCTTTCATACACAGCGCCGCCCAGCTTTTCCGTGAGCTCCGCCATATCGCCATGAACACCGTAGCGGGCGGCCAGCCTCTCCGGGCTGTAGTCACCCTCGTTGGGATTTACCAGATAGGCACCCAGAGTCAAATCAAGGACATCCTCTGCCTCCAGCTTCCTTGCGGCTGACCGGTCTTCGTGGTACAGCTTTTTCAGGTCGTAGACCACCGGCACAGGGCAAGGAGGATATTCATTCTGTCCGAAGAGGTCATCTCCCAGGCCGTCATCAGCCCCGCTGTCAAAGAGGCTGTCCGCTGCCTTTGCTTCCTTCTGCGCCTTTATCTCGATGGCGTACCGTTTGGCGAAGTTTTTCCCCACGGCATTAAGCCCATATTTACGGCAGAAGGCTTCCATCATTTCCCCGTGAGGCTTAATTGTCAGCTCTTCAAGGCTTCCGCATATCTCATCAAGCGGAACATCCCGCACAATGGTGGCCAGCTGTTTGCTGAGTCTTGCCTGTGCTTCGTTTGCCGTCAGGTTTTCCTGCAGCTTCTTACCCTTTATTTCCGGGATATGAGCCAGCACATTCTCCACGGTGCCATGCTCCTGCAGGAGCTTCAGGGCCGTCTTCTGCCCTACGCCGGGAACGCCGGGAATATTATCGGAGCTGTCCCCCATAAGACCTTTCAGGTCGATGAGAGCGATTGGCTTCAGCCCGCCGTATTCCTCAGCGAACACCGCTTCATCGTATGTCACGGTGTCGGAAATTCCCCGCTTCGTGTAGATTACCCTGACACGCTCACCTATCAGCTGCAGAGAGTCACGGTCGCCGGTGACCACATAGGTCTCGATTTCTCCGCTGTCCTCGGCTTGCTTGGACAGGGTGCCCAGTATATCGTCCGCCTCGTAGTCATCCAGCTCCAGAAAGCTGATGCCCCACGCCTTCATCATTTCTTCCAGTATTGGAACCTGACACTTGAATTCCTCGGGCGTAGCACTCCGGGTACCCTTATACTCCGGGAAAAGCCGGGTGCGGAATGTCTGACGGCTCTTGTCGAAGGCCACCGCCATCATGTCCGGCTGATACTCCTTGATTATCCGCAGCAGCATATTTGCAAAGCCGGTTACGGCATTTGTGTACTCACCGCTTGGGCCGGTGAGCAGCGGCAATGCGTAAAAGGCACGGAACAGCAGACTGCTGCCGTCCAACAGAAATAGTTTTTTCATCTTTATCACCATCTTAGCGTATAATTTGCATAATCTGTTTAATTATACCACAATCTGGGCGATATTCTTAGGAAAAACTTTATGACTTTACCCCTCCGCCCTTCGGGCACCTCCCCTGAATGGGAGGCGTTCATGTATCGGCGAAGCCCAAAGGCTCCCCTATAGGGGAGCTGGCGCCGAAGGCGACTGAGGGGTAAACAAAAAGCTACTGTACAATTACCCCCATTATTGTACAGCAGCTTTTACATTTTCCTCAGAGCTCTTCAATAGTCTTGGCTATCAGCTTGACCTCTGTCGGTACAGTATTCAGTTCCAGTGTTTCTCTAGGACTATGAATGTCCCTCGTTGTAACGCCGATAGAGACGATATCCAGCTCTGGTGCCTTGCGAGCATGGAAGCCGCACTCCAGTCCGGCATGAATGGCGCCAACCTTCATAGGCGTGCCGTTCTGCTCTTCATATACTCTGTTCATTACCTCTGCAAGTCGACTGTCTGACCTGGGAGCCCAGCCCGGAGACGGCTGCTCCGCCTCCATCCGCCAGCCGGTTGCCGCCGCCAGCAGTGCACCGCTCATGCGGAACTCTGCCAGTCTCTCATCAATAGAGGAGCGCGGGAAGAATACTACTCGGGCCTCTCCCCCGTTCTCCGGCTCCGGCCATATTACCTGTCCGATATTGGCTGATGACTCGACCAGTCCCGGTACTACGGAAGACATGCTGTATACTCCCGTATGAAGATTGGTGAGCAGCTCTATCAACGCCAGCGTATCCTCTGCTCCGGCAACAGCTTTCGGCTGCCGCACCGGTGCGACGGTCACGATTCCCCCATTATCCGCAGGATAAAGCTTTTTCAGCTTACTGGTCGCCATTGCCGAGATACCTCTCAGCTTCGCATCAGAGGCAGTGGTAATAATCACCGCAGCTGCTTCATCGGGAATAGCATTGCGGGCGTGACCGCCGCGGAAGGAAGCCAGCCGGTAATCGATGGCCTCTGCGGCAAGCTCCGTAAGGAAGAAAGCCAGAATACGCAGTGCATTTGCCCGACCCAGACCGATGCACTCGCCGGAGTGTCCGCCCAGCAGACCGCTTACCTTTATCTCATAAGCAGCCCCTTCCCCCGGCTCTGTCTCCTCAAAGGAAATATTCCGCAGGAAATCTATCCCGATACTTCCGGCACTGCCGATAGTAAGCTCATAAATATTCTCAGAGTCACAGTTTATGAGGTACTTGCCCGGCTGAAGCCACTCGGGAGCCAGCGCGCCGGCACCGGTCATTCCAGACTCTTCATCCACGGTGATGATTGCCCGAAGCGGGCCGTGCGCGAACTCGTCGCGATGCTTGAACAAATAAAGAATGATGGCAATACCGGTCCCGTCGTCACTGCCAAGGCTCGTTCCATCTGCCGTCAGCGTGTCTGCATCTCTGATAAGCTTTATCGGGTCAGTCAGCGGATTAAAACTGCTGCCCGGCTCGGCCACGCAGACCATATCCATGTGGCTCTGGAGTATCACT
>JAZLHS010000152.1:0-21790 GCA_045616885.1 Selenomonadaceae bacterium
TTTTAAGTGCGGTTGGTAGCCACATTAATTATATCAAAAGAGGATTTTTTACTTATAGCTTAAAGCTTTTGGTACCACCCGCATAGCGGGTGGTTTCTTTTTAGACAATAAAAAGACGCAAATTCCAAACTTGGAATTTACGTCTTTTTTAAACATCGGTCAAAGCAAGAGCTCTACATAGCTACACTGAGCATATACCGGTTTAATAACAGTTGTCTACGGGATTCCCATACAACTCACGCCTGCATGCTCATCCCCATAGCAAAATTAATTTCAGCCCTTCTCCTGCTCCGCCACAGCCTCAGGCAGTCGGCTCAGTCTGTCCAGCGCCTCCTGCAACACCGCCTCGCCGCGGGCAAAGTGCAGGCGGATGAGATTATTTACCGGCTCACGGAAGAAGCTGGAGCCGGGGACAGCGGCCACGCCCACAGTCTTTATCATCCAGATACAGAAGTCCAAATCAGTCCAACCCTTAAAGCAGGGACGCTCAAGGAATTCGCCTATATCAACGAGAACAAAATACGTTCCCTCTGGAACATTATGCTTCAGACCTATCTTATCCAATCCCTTACAGAAGAAGTCTCGCTTCGCGGTGTACATCTCCCGCAGGTCTTTGTAATATTCATCGCCCATGGTCAAGCCAGTCACCGCCGCCTCCTGCAAGGGTGCCGCTGCACCGACGGTCAGGAAGTCATGTACCTTCCGGGCAGCCTCTATCACATTGGCCGGGCCGACAATATAGCCCAGACGCCAACCGGTTATTGAGTACGTTTTAGACAAGGAGTTACACGTCAAAACTCGGCTGAACATTCCGGGAAGAGATGCGGCATAGACATGCTCCGCCGGAGCATAGACCATGTGCTCATACACCTCGTCCGTTACAACGAAGGCATCATACTTCTCCGCCAGCTCACAGATTGCCGTCAGCTCCTGCCGGGTGAAGACCTTGCCGCAGGGATTGGAGGGATTGCAGACGATGATAGCCTTTGCCCCCGCCTGAAAGCCCTGCTCCACCAGCTGTATATCGAATCCAAAATCAGGCGGCACCAATGGTATATATATAGGCTCCGCTCCGGACAGGATAGCATCTGCTCCGTAGTTCTCGTAGAAGGGAGAGAAGACCATGACCTTATCACCGGGATTGCAAATGGTCATCATGGCGCACATCATGGCTTCTGTGCCGCCACAGGTAACTAAAAGTTCCGTCTCCGGGTCGATCTCCCGACCCATGAAGCGCCCCTGCTTCTTCGCCAGCGCCTCCCGGAAATTTGGCGCACCGAAGGTCACAGCATACTGGTGCGGCCCGTCGGCGGCCACTTGAGCCAGCCGCTCCCGCAGGGCGGCGGGCGGCGGAAAATCTGGGAAGCCCTGAGATAGGTTGATGGCATTGTACTGATTGCATATTCTGGTCATTCTGCGAATGACTGAGTCAGTAAATAGCTGGACTCTAGCACTTAGTTGCGGCATATCGTATTCTCCTTATTTACATTCCTCTACAATACATATTGGGAACCTCATGTCCTCTTACGGTGATTATTTGCTGTATTTCATATTCTACTATATTTTTGATTAAAAATTAACCGTTTTCTGTAAAGATGCCTCCACCCTATCCCTCATCTGAACATTCCTTAGATGAGGGATTTTTTAGTCCTTTTTCAGCCAAACACCACACTGACCTCCATTGGGTAATGAGGACAGCCTCAGAATGGAGATCAAATATGACTAATGAACAAAAACAATGGGTCATCGAACTGCGAAATGCCGGTCATGGGTATCTGGCCATCGCAAAGGCCCTTAGTCTGACGAAGAATCAGGTATCCGCCTACTGTCGCAGGAAGGGGATTTCCATAACTGCTACCTGCGCGAAAGAAATGCCAATAGGTGAATTCTGTCGTTGTTGTTGTAAGGAACTTCCACAGATCCGTGGACGAAAGCGCTTGAAGTTTTGCAGCGAGCTGTGCCGTGTCACATGGTGGAACAGCCATCAGGAATTAGTTAACAAAAAAGCCATTTATAAATTCAACTGTAAAAAATGCGGAAAGGAGTTCACTGCTTATGGGAACGATCATCGCAAATACTGCTCTCACAAGTGCTACATCTCAGACAGATTCAAGTAGGCACCCGCTAATGACAGCTGAACAATTTGATCGCGAAAAACGCTACCAGGCTAGCTTGAACTTCTTTCGGGGTCTGTTAAACCGCGGAACTATTTCTGCCAAGCAATACGGTACGATTGAGGAAAAGCTGCTCAAGAAATATCGCCCATTATTAGGTACGTTATTCACGATAAAGCCTTGACTTAAGCTTTGTCTAGAGTGATGTATAACGTCGGAAAGGAGTAATTTCGTGCGAAAGATTAATGTTATCTCGCCCAAATCCCATGCTCTACCGACTCTGAAAAGAGTGGCTGCTTACGCGCGTGTCTCCATGGAAACCGAGCGTCTGCATCACTCGCTCTCTGCTCAAGTAAGCTATTACAGTGATTTGATACAGCGCAATCCAGAATGGGTGTATGTAGGTGTGTATGCCGACTATGGAGTCACCGGTACCAAGACCAACCGCAGCGAATTTAACCGTCTCCTCGCTGACTGCGAAGCCGGGAAAATAGACATCGTTCTGACGAAATCCATTTCCCGCTTTGCGAGAAATACGGTCGACCTTCTAAAGACTGTGCGCCAGCTTAAGGAGCTCGGCATTGAAGTACGGTTTGAAAAGGAAGGCATCAGTTCCCTCTCTGGTGATGGAGAAGTCATGCTTACGCTCTTGGCCTCTTTTGCCCAGGAAGAAGTCATCAGTCTAAGCAATAACGTCAAATGGAGCATCCGTAAACGCATGGCTCAAGGTATGCCCCATGTACCATTCCGGATTTTTGGTTATAACCGACACAACGGTCAACTGGTAATCAACCCTGAAGAAGCCGCTATCGTGCGAAGAATATTCCAAAATTTCTTAGACGGAAAATCCCGCATACAAACAGCACGAGAGTTACAGGCCGAGGGGAAAAAGACCAGAAGCGGTCACCGCTGGCAAGATTCAAATATAAAGGTGATTCTGACCAATATAACTTACACGGGAAACCTGCTTTTGCAGAAAGAGTTCATCGAAGATCCCATCAATAAAAGGACCAGAAAGAATAAAGGCGAGCTCCCACAATACTATGTGGAAAACACCCATGAGCCGATAATCGACCTTGCCACATTTCAGTATATCCAAGAAGAAATAGCCCGTCGAAAGGAGTTAGGCCCCTTTTCAAGTAAAAGTCTGAACCCAACTTGCTTTTCCGGGAAAATAAACTGTGGTAATTGCGGATGTCATTACATTAGAAATTCTCAGCCCAAGTCTGTGGGCATTTCTGCCAGCAACGAAAAAAAGATCTCATGGATATGCGGGAAAAGAAAGAAATCTTGTAAAGAATGCAGTAACAAAACTATTCCAGAAGATATTCTCAAAAAAATATGCGCCACTGCTCTCGGTTTAGACGAATTAGATGAGGATATATTCAAACGCAGCGTGGATTATATCACTGCACGTCCTGACCAACAGGTAGAACTACATTATTACGATGGTAAGGTTACCACTCACCAATGGACCCCTCCAGCGACTATCGTTTTGTGGACAGATGAGCGAAAAGCCGCGCAACGCAAATGGATGCGCAATTACATGGAAAAGGCTGAAGGTCCGTTTTCTGTTTTCACCACAAGAATCGTTTGTGAACATTGCGGTGCAAGCTACCGCCGGCACGCAGTTCTAAACAGAACGCATTATTACTGGCGGCACAATAACACAGAAGAAACAGACTGTCGAGGCAGCGGCGTTCGAGAGGACGATTTGCGGTCCGCATGCGCCAAGGTAATGGGTGATGAAGAATTCTGTCGTGACAAGTTTCTACAACAAATTAACAAGATCACGGTCTCTAGATCAAAGCTTCTCACCTTTTGTTTTAAAGACGGTCACGAGATAACGAGGCAAATTAAGCTCACTCATCGTGGCCGTTCAAAAGCATCCTCGCAAAACAAGGAGTGAAAAATGTCGACATTCGAACGTAAAGTTAAGACCATCCCCGCTACCATAAAACGATATACTACCGAGCCTTCAACCACTGCCCCCAAAAGGCGAGTTGCCGGATATGCAAGAGTATCTAGTGACCATGATGATCAGTTCACCAGCTATAAGGCCCAGATAGATTATTACACAAACTACATCAACGCCCGCAGCGATTGGGAGTTTGTAGATATGTATACTGATGAAGGAATATCCGGCACCAGTACAAAACACCGTGAAGGCTTCCAACGAATGATTCGCGATGCCCTCAATGGGAAAATTGATTTAATAGTAACAAAGTCGGTAAGCCGATTTGCCCGAAACACAGTAGATAGCCTTACTACCATCCGTAAACTTAAGGAAAAAGGTATTGAGGTTTATTTTGAGAAGGAGAATATCTGGACCTTTGATGGCAAAGGCGAATTGCTTCTGACCATCATGTCCTCTCTGGCCCAGGAAGAAAGCCGCAGCATTTCCGAAAACTGTACCTGGGGACAAAGGAAGCGCTTTGCTGATGGCAAGGTATCTGTTCCCTTTAAGCGGTTCCTCGGCTATGACCGTGGCCCTGACGGCAATTTAGTTATTAACTCCGAGCAGGCTCCTGTTGTAAAACAAATCTTCACTCTGTTTTTACAGGGGATGACATTCCACGGAATAGCCTCTCACCTAACAAAGCTCGGCATCCCGACACCTACAGGCAAAAGTCATTGGAATCCATCCTGTGTTAAAAGCATTCTCTGCAACGAAAAATACAAGGGTGATGCCCTTTTACAAAAAAGCTATACCACTGACTTCTTAACCAAAAAATTGAAGCAGAATAATGGAGAAATTCCCCAGTATTACGTAGAGGGAAACCACGAAGCAATAATTCCACCCGCCGTATTTGATATGGTACAACAAGAGCTTACCCGTCGCGGAACCGGCAATAAATATCACAGCGGAGTTCATACATTCTCAACCAAGATAAAGTGTGGCTGTTGTGGAAGCTGGTACGGATCAAAGGTCTGGCATTCCAACAGTAAGTACAAAGCTGTAGTCTGGCAATGTAATCATAAGTATGACAACAATGAAGCCTGCTCTACCCCACACCTTACTGATGCAAAGATTGAGGCCGCTTTTATATCTGCCACAAATAAGATGCTCTCTACAAAGGATTCGGTCATCAGGGACGCGAAAGAGATGATAACAATCGTCTTTGACACTTCTGCTCTGGAAGAACGACATGCACAGCTATCAGCCGAGACAGAACTTATTTCTGATATGGTACAACATCACATCAAGGAAAATGCAAGCCGAGTATTAAACCAAAACGAATACCAAGAACGTTACAACAGTTTGACCCAGCGCTATGACGATGTAAAAGACCAACTCGATGCTGTTGTGGACGAGCTGCAGAAACTACGATCTCAAAAGGCGGAAATTGAAGCGTTTATAAAAGCCTTTGAAACATCACCAGCTGTCCTGACAGAATTCTCGCTTGATGCATGGTATAGCCTTATAGACTACGGAACGGTATATCCTACTAGTGAAATAAAATTCACATTCAAAAATGGACAAGAAATATCTGCTTAAGCCCAATATATGGAAAGGCTCCTCGCTCTGGTTTTTACCGGTGACGAGGAGCCTTCTCATTTGCCCATATCACAGTTGTCTATGAAATCCCCAACAAAAAAAGCGTCGGATCTTAAACCGACACCCATACACAAGAAACGACACCCTTAAATCACGCAGCATTAAATTGTATCAAATACGCAGTCCGGATTACATGGTCGAACATTCCCGGCAGGGACGCCGCATAGACATGCTCCGCCGGAGCATAGACCATGTGCTCATACACTTCGTCTGTCACCACGAAGGCATCATATTTCACCGCCAGCTCACAGATATCCGTCAGCTCCTGCCGGGTGAAGACCTTGCCGCAGGGATTGGAAGGATTGCAGACGATGATAGCCTTCGCCCCCGCCTGGAAGCCCTGCTCCACCAGCTGGATATCGAAGCCGAATTCCGGCGGCACCAGCGGAATATATATTGGCTCCGCTCCGGAGAGGATGGCATCGGCTCCATAGTTTTCGTAGAAGGGAGAAAAAACCATGACTTTATCTCCGGGATTGCAGATAGTCATCATGGCACACATCATTGCTTCCGTGCCGCCGCAGGTCACGACTATCTCTGTCTCCGGGTCGATCTCCCGCCCCATAAAGTGCCCCTGCTTCTTTGCCAGCGCCGTGCGGAAAATCGGCGCGCCAAAGGTCACCGCATACTGGTGCGGCCCATCAGTCGCCACCTGCGCCAGCCGCTCCCGCAGTTCGGCCGGCGGCGGAAAGTCAGGAAATCCCTGCGACAGATTGATGGCATCGTATTGATTGCAGATTCTGGTCATTCTGCGGATTACCGAGTCCGTGAAAAGCTGGACTCGACTGCTAAGCTGCGGCATATCATACTCTCCCTATATTCATTCACCTACAGGCACAAAACACATTTGCCCCTTGTGCCTCATTGTACGGCTTGTTTACTTTACTTTCCATTGTACTATTTTCCGGCGAATTTTCCAATAAGAAGCCAATACAACCCAAAGGATATATCAAAAATCGAAACTATTTAGATTATTTTGCGCAGCAAATTCATATTTCTTCCATATATGTTTGTCTTTCCTTCCTTAAAAGAGTATACTCTCCAATGAGATTATTTGATTGCGAGGTATTTTTCGTGGATATAGATTTTCATTTCGGTACAGTATATGTTCTCAGCCGCTGGGCCGGATTCGGCTCGGCCAGCTCCAAGCTCATTGCCACCTCCTCCCAGTATGTAGATGACAACATCGACAACAGAGACGGAGACAAGTCCAGCAGCCGTGACACCGGCTATGATGTGACACCGGATGGGAAAATAATCCGCTACAGCGGGCATGAGCTATGGGACAACCTCTGGAGCAAGGACGGCAACGAAGAAATCTGGATACCCTACCACTTTCTCCCCGGCCTTGTGGGTGAAACGGAAGAGGAAAAGCTCATCTGCAAAAAGCACAGCCTCCTATCCAAAGAGCTGAAAAACCGGCTGTCCGGCATCAATTATCAGACTGACAGCAACTACTGCTTCAATCTCGGCGTCGGTCTTCATGTATTCGCCGATACATGGGCTCATCAGGAGTTTTCCGGCGTGCCAAGCCTGCAGAATATAGTCAAGGACTTGGCCGTTGACATCTTGAACAAAGACAACTGGTCAAGCCTCTCTGAAATCTTCGATCTGGCCAAAAGCACGGCTCTCAACCTCGCCTATGCACCCTTGGGTCACGCCGCCGCTATCCATTGGCCGGACAAACCATACGCCCGCTGGAAGAGCAGCAAGTTCCCCAATGGCCGTGACAACTGCAAGGAATTTCTGGAGGCCGCTGAAGAATGCTATGAGGTGCTTGCCACGGTAAGCGGTGACCGCCCGCCCCAGCTGGATGATGATATGCGGGAAATGCTCCGCAATGCCTTCATGGAGATTCGGGACGATGAAGGTACCGACCGGAATGATATCTGGCTGGAATGGATAAAGAATAACGCTTTCGGCTTTGATGATTTTGACGAAGGCGACGAGAACATCGCTTACGATATGGATTTCATCATGGGAGACGACGACTTCCATGACCAGTTCTTCGAGGCCGTCAATGACTACTATGTATGGTGTCAGTCCCGGCTGGAAGAAAACGGCATAAAATGTGTCGGTTATTTCGAGGGCGGAGACAAAATCTGCTGATTGCCCATTTACGACAAAGGCTGTCGCACAGCACGAAAGCGGTCTGTGCACAGCCTTATTTTATTTAATTTCATCCTTAAAAATCATCTTGATTTCCTTTTTGAAACGATTTATAATTAGCCCAACTATACATTACGTTTATTTATGAGGAGGCGTGGTACCACATGAAAGTGCAAGATTTGCCAACCAATGAGACACAATTATCCAAGTACCGAGGACTATTCAAAACCATATTCATAATGACAGTCCTCTGCATGGTCATTCCTTTGGCTGTATCCTCTTACCTGACTACCAGCTCTGTCGGTGAGCAGATGAAAGCCAGCATCAACGAGCGCCTGCAAGTAGCCTCCAACGAGAAAATGAATCAGCTGAACAGCATGATTGATGTCCAGCGCAACACCGCCAAGCTCATTACCGAGAACCCGCTTGTCGTCAACTACATTGCTGCCGAATTCGCCAAGTACAAGGCCGGCACCCTCAACCAGCACGACCCGGCTCACAAGCCGCTCCTTGATTATCTGGACAAGATAAACAAGGACAGCAACGGCCTCTACGAAAACATCTTCATTACCGTCGGCCCCAAGGGCATCGCCGATATTCACGGCGGCAAGACCCTCCACGACAGCACCAATGAGACTTCACACAAGGCTGTCAAAGAGCCGGGACGAGTAGACTTCTTCGGCATGGTCATGGCTACCACCGGCAACAAGCCGGTTCTCCCGGTCGCTCGCGCAATCAAGAGCCCTGTGGACGGGTCTTTCATCGGCTCTATCGTCGTAGCTGCCGATGCTGAGAAAATCACCTCCACGCTCATGGATAAATCCGGCAGCCTCAACACCATCATCCTGAACAAGGCTGGTCTGGTCATGGCCAGCAAGGACAAGGCTCAGGTAAACAAAATAAAGTTCGGTGAGGTCAGCCCGTCTGCAGCCGAAGGCTTCAAGCTGATGCAGGCACAGGATTCCGGTCTCATCGTCTTTGAGCTCGACGGGGCTGAGTATATCGGTTCCTTCTCCAAGAGCCGTGACCTCGTCACTCTCTGCTACATCCCCAAGAGCTTATACACCGACCAGCTCAATGCGCTCACCAACCAGGCTCTCATGGTTGGCGGCATCAGCATAGTCATCGCCATCATCATCATCGTCATGGCTGTAATGTCCATCACCACTCCCATCCGCGGCATGGTTGAAATCATCGGCAAGTTCGCCGGCGGCGACTTCACTACCGATGTGCCTGCCGAATACATGAATCGCTCCGATGAAATCGGTATTCTCGCCAACTCCATGAACAAGATGAAAGAGAATATCCGTCAGGCCATGAAGGGCATTGATGATGCCGTAACAAACATTCAGGGCTCCTCCGAGCAGGTCAGCCGCAGTGCCAACGAGTCCGCTACCGCTCTCAACATGGTTGCCGACTCCATCTCCAATGCTGCCGGTGCCACCTCTACACAGCAGGTATCCGTAGGCGACGCCAACACCTCTGTCGACCATGTCACCGCTTTGGTCAAGGGCCTCAACAACGAAGCCGTCCAAGTAGCAGAAAAAGCCAACGCCGCCTCCAGCTTTGCCGGTGAAGGCAGCATCGTCGTCACCAACGTCATCGACCAGATAAAATCCGCTGCCGCCAAGGTAGAGGAATCCACCGCCATCGTCAGCAAGCTGGGCGACCGCTCCAAGGAGATAGGCAGCATCGTCGACACCATCACCGGTATCGCCGGTCAGACCAATCTCCTTGCTCTCAACGCCGCTATCGAGGCAGCTCGTGCCGGTGAAGCCGGCCGCGGCTTCGCCGTCGTCGCCGAGGAAGTCAGGAAGCTAGCCGAGGAATCCGGTGACGCTGCGCAGCAGATAAACACCCTCATTCAGGGCATCCAGCAGGATACCGAGACCGCTGTAGTCTCCATGAAGTCCGGCCGCGAGGTCGTCAATGAAGGCGCTGCCTCCGTCGACCAGCTGAAGAATGTATTCGCCAATATTCAGGGTTTGGTCAACGATGTCTCCACCGCCGCTCAGCACATGGAGACCGATGTTGTCGAGGTACACGACAATGCCGGCAGCATCTCCCAGCAGATGGAGGCCATCCGCGGCTCCGGCGACGCCGTAGCCGACGAGATGCAGACCGTCTCCGCCGCAACCGAGGAGCAGTCCGCCGCCGCCTCCGAGCTGGCAAATTCCGCCAACTACCTCACTACTCTCTCCAACGACCTGCAGAAGTCCATCAGCATCTTCAAATACTAAGCATATTGTATAGCCAAGGGGCTGTCCTCAGCGTGAAAATGCTTGTGGACAGCCCCTTTTGCTATGACCGGATACTCTTATTATCTTTTCGGCACAGACCTTTTATGTATATTGTTTCACAAAAACGTTTTAATCATCTAGTAATTTAGCGAAAGGAATAGTATAATATCCATAATGAGTTATCATGAACTATTGATTGCTCGGTATCTAAATTCCAAGGAGGAGAATTTTTATGAGTAAAAAGCGTTTGAACCTGCCTGCATTGCTGGCGCTGCTGATGCTGCTTGCATCATTCATGACGGCAAATCCGGCCATGGCTCAGGATGCAAACAAGCAGCTGGAGAAAGAACTCGGTGCATTTGAGATAACCGCACTGCAGCGTGACATGGCCAAGAAAAACGAAGCCGGCTACGCTGTACTGGATGCCGGCCGCGGCAATCCTAACTGGATAAATTCCAAGAGCCGCTATGCCTTTGCCCGCTTCATGGAGTTCGCTCTGCAGGAATGTGAGCGTACTATGAACATGGGTGATATGGCCGGTCAGGCTCAGAAGGCCGGCATCGGCGACCGCTTCGATGCTGCCATGGATACCTCCAGCAAGACCGATGCTTTCCTTGTAGATATGATTGACTACTGTGTCAACAACCTCGGTCTGAACAAGGACGACGTCCTCAAAGAATTCGTCGATGGCATCATCGGCGACTATTACCCCACCCCCAGCCGCTGCCTGGTAAACACCGAGAAGGTACTGAATGCCTATCTGCAGTCCACACTCTACGCCGGAGCAGATTTGAAGTCCTCCACGAAGGTATTCCCCACCGAGGGCGGCTCCGCAGCCATGGTCTACATCTTTGACTGCCTGAATCACAACAAGATTCTGAAGGCCGGCGACAACATCGCCATTGCCACTCCGATCTTCACCCCCTACCTCCAGATTCCCGATGTAAAGAACTATGGTCTGGTGGCTGTCGATGTTACCAGCCAGCCTGAATCCGGCTGGGATATTTCCGAGGCCGAGATGAAGAAGCTGGAGGATCCTTCCGTCAAGGCCTTCTTCATGGTCAATCCTTCCAATCCTGCTTCCCACGCCCTGTCTGACAAGACTCTGGAACGCCTCAAGGAAGTCGTCAAGAAGAACCCGAATCTCATCATTCTCACCGACGACGTATACGGCACCTTTGTAAACAACTTCAAGACCGCATACAGCGTACTCCCCAACAACACTATTCTGGTATACTCCTTCTCCAAGCTCTATGGCGTAACCGGCTGGCGTGTAGGTCTCATTGCCGTGAACGAAAACAATGTCATGGACAAGCTCATCGCCAACCTCTCCAAGAAGGACAAGCAGTATCTCGATAAGGAATACTCCATCGTCACCACCGAGCCGGAGAAGCTCCCCTTCGCTGAGCGAGTAGTAGCCGACAGCCGCTCTATCGGTCTGTATCATACCAGCGGTCTCAGCACTCCCTGCCAGATTTTCATGGACATCCTCGCCCTGACTCATCTGGTCAACGAGAAAAATGATCCCTACATCAATCTTGCCAACGATGTAGTAAATGACCGTTATGAGGCCTTCATGGCTGCCATCGGCATCGAGCCTGATGAGGCCGTGAATAATGCGAAGTACTACTGCGTATTCAACATCTACACCGCTGCCGAGAAGGCTCACGGCAAAGCCTTTGCCGATGCTCTCCGCAAGGATGTAAACGAGCTCAACTTCCTGAATGACCTTGCTTCCAAGAAGGGTGTCGTTCTCATGTACGGCCCTGGCTTCAATGCTCCGGAAGGCTATGCCCGCGTATCTCTGGCTAATCTCAACAAGGAAGACTATGTAGAAATCGCCAAGCGCATCTATGAGCTGATGGACGAATACTACAAGAATATGAATGTCCAAGCAAAGTAATTAAGGAGTAAGAGTATGATTTGTTTTGCTCACAATAACTTCAACGTCGTAGATTTGGAAAAAAGCATGAAGTTCTACGAGGAGGCACTAAACCTTAAAGAGGTTCATCGCCTTGAGGCCCCTGATTTCACCCTCGTTTATCTGGGGGATGGCGGCAAGACTCCTCACGAGCTGGAGCTGACCTGGATTAAAGGCCGTACCGAGAAATACAATCTCGGGGAAAATGAATTCCATCTGGCATTCTACACGGATGATTACGAAGGACTCCACGCCAAGCACAAGGAGATGGGCTGCATCTGCTACGAAAATGAGGCCATGGGCATCTATTTCATAGTAGACCCGGACGGCTATTGGCTGGAGGTACTGCCTGCTCCGGCAAAATAACGATTTGCTGAATGCTTATAGCATTTTATCCGGCAATCCGTTATAATAGGGGATAATATTTTACGGCAAAGACGCCTGCGGGATACGCTATGTAGTCCCACAGGCGTCTTTTCTTTATAAGTGGAGTATGACCATGAAGGCGATTAACGAAATCCTGCCCCTGCAGACAGATTCCCTTCCCAAAATATCTCAGCTTCTGACTGATGTCCTGACTCAGCAGAAGCTTCCCCGCAAGGAAATCAATCGAACCAAGCGTACCGCCGAAATAGTGCTGAAAAAATGGCTACGCGCCTTTGAAGGTGAGTCGGGAAGCCGTCTGCAGCTGCGCATATACAAGCGCTTTGGCTTCCTGCGAGTGCTGCTCCGGGTAGAGGGCCACTCCTTCAATCCTCTGCGCCACACCCGCTCGGCCGGCTTCTCCAGCTACGAAGAACGACTGCTGGCACCTATGCGCCGCTCCATCAGCTACAACTTTGCGGACGGCATGAACGAGGTGGAAATCAAAATCCCCACCTTCCACCCGGAGGGCATGACCTTCCGCATTATGACCGCCGTACTGACAGCGCTGGTGCTCGGTCCCCTTGGCCACATGCTGCTGCCGCCCGGTACAGGTCTGCTGCTGGTCACGGAGGTGACCGAGCCTCTGGTGAAGACCATGCTGGGGCTCCTCAGCGGTGTAGCCGGAGCCATGATTTTCATTTCTCTGGTCGCTGCTATCTGCAACATGGGCGATATATCCACCTTCAGCCACATGGGCGGTCGGGTACTGCGGCAAATGATGGGACGAGTGCTGCTGGCTACCGCTCTGGCCTTGCCGGCGGGACTGATGGTCTTTGATGTACTGCAGGCCGGTGGGCAGGTAGAGCTGTCTGTCCTGCGGGATGTGTACAAGCTGGTGCTGGGACTGGTGCCACGCAACGTTGTCGCGCCCTTTGTGAAGGGGGACACCATGCAGATGATAATGCTGGCTCTGCTGCTTGGCTACACCCTGCTGCTGATTGGCCAGAAGGTGCGCACCGTGGTCATGGTCATCAACGAGCTGAACGATGTGGTCATGTCTATGCTGAATACTGTTTGCCGTCTGCTGCCGGGCATTGTTTTCCTCAGTCTTTTCAATCTGCTGCTGAAGGGCGACCTGACCAACCTGCTCAAGCTCTGGAAGCTCATGGCCTTTAACTTTACCGGCATCGCCCTGTTTCTCTTGGGCAGCCTGCTGTATATATGCCGCCGCTGCCAGCTGTCACCGGGGCAGCTGATGAGTCATATTGCCCCCGTGTTCACCTTGGGCGCCACCACCATGAGCTCGCCCCCCTGTCTGCCCCTGATAAGCCGTATCTGTCAGCAGGTCTACAGTGCGGAGCATACTCTCTGCAGCTTTGCGGTGCCCTTCGGTCAGCAGCTGTATATGCCCTTCCACGCCATTAATCTGCTGTGCTATATTCTCGGACTGGCTGATATATTCGACATTCACTTCTCTCTTTCCATCGCCTGCATGGTCTTCCTCTGCTGCAATATCATGGTCTACACCATCCCGCCTATCCCCATGGGCATCATGACGGTACTGGCCCTGCTGCTCAATCTGGCCGGTATCCCGGCGGAGGGTCTGGCGCTGGTGATGAGCGTCGATTTCCTCATGGCTATGGCACGCATGGGAGCTAAGGTAGCAGGACTTACGGCAGAAACCATCCTGCTTGACCGGGCAGTCAACAGCAGGACTTAGATATGCACAGTTCTTCGTTGTACCTTTTTACATTTTCTGACGGAAAGCTTGCTGCTATCGAGATACAGGTCGTAAAATAAAGACACAAAGGAGGGCTATTCATGGAGACAGAAATAAAAAAACTAGCCGAGATAATTAATAACAGTCAGTATATTGTCTTTTTCGGCGGCGCAGGCGTATCTACCGAATCAGGTATTCCGGATTTCCGTGGTTCCCATGGTGTCTGGAACGAAAAGCTGAGGATTGAGCTTTCTCCTGAACAGCTTGTATCCCATACCGCCTACTGCCGGTATCCTGAAGTATTCTTTGAGTTTTACCGTGATAAGCTGCTGTATCCGCAGGCCAAGCCAAATGCCTGTCACATGGCTCTGGCAAAGCTCGAAGCCATGGGAAAGCTGAAGGCCGTGGTGACGCAGAACATCGACGGTCTGCATCAGGCCGCCGGCTCCCATACGGTATACGAGCTTCACGGCTCTGTTCATCGCAATTACTGTGAAGAATGTCACGCCTTTTATGATATTAATTTTATATTTAACGCAAAAGGAATCCCCTGCTGTACAAAATGTGGCGGACGGGTAAAGCCCGATGTAGTTCTCTTTGAAGAAGGTCTGGACAACGACACAATCTGCGACAGCATTGAGGCAATCTCTCAGGCAGACACCTTGATTATTGCCGGGACATCTTTGGTGGTGCAGCCCGCCGCCAGCCTGATTGATTATTTTTCCGGCCGGTCACTCATCCTTATCAACATGACGGCCACTGCGGCGGACAGGCGTGCTGATTTGGTATTGCGTGCTCCTGTCGGTGAAGTCATGCAGAAAGTAATGCAGCTGCTTGACGATTAACATTTATCTCCGCCGATTAAACAATTCATCACTTTTTGACAAAAGCTATTGTATCAAACAATAAATGTATATTATAATAAACTGCGATAAATTCTCTTAAACGCAAATTGTCGCGTGCAATATATGCTTTTGGACTAAGGAAGTGACATGGTGTGGCCACCATAATGATTGTCGATGATTCTCGGATGAACCGAACTATACTGAGAAGTATTTTTGAGAAAAAATACAAAATCATCGAGGCCGCGGACGGTGAAGAAGCGATCAAGCTGATTGACGGCTGCTGTGAATATCTGTCGCTGGTTTTTCTGGATCATATAATGCCGAAGAAAAGCGGCATAGAAGTCTTGCAACATATCTGCGAGACGGGCATGCGCGACACCCTGCCGGTCATCATGATTACCGGTGATTCCGGCTCGGAGAGTGCGGTGGAGGCCTACGCATACGGCGCGGCAGATTTCGTGCACAAGCCCTTTGATACCAAAATCATCATGCACCGAGCCGAAAATGTCATGGAGCTGTATCGCCGCCGCCGTGATATCGAGAAGGAGCTTGATTTGAGAACCAAGGCTCTCAGAGAAAGCCGGGCGAAACTCAAGAAGACAAACGAATTCCTGATAAATGCCCTCGGCTCTGTAGTAGAGTTCCGTAGCCTTGAATCAGGCCGACATATCAAGCGGGTCAGCTGCTTCACGAAAATCCTCATGAATCATATCAAAAAAGAATTCCCGCGATATGGTCTGACCTGCGAGAAAATAAATCTGATTGCTACCGCCTCTGTCCTCCACGATGTAGGCAAGATAGGCATTCCCGACAATATCCTTAATAAGCCCGGCCGCCTCACCCCCGAAGAATTTGACATCATGAAGAGTCATTCCACCATTGGCTGTGAGATTTTGGAGTGCTTCCGTATGGAGGACGAGACGGGCGATGCTGATGATCTGAGCTTCTACCGCTGCTGCTATGAAATCTGTCGCTGGCACCATGAAAAGACGGACGGCAAAGGCTATCCCGACGGCCTGAAGGGCGAAGAAATCCCCATTTGGTCTCATGCGGTAGCCGTCGCCGACTGCTTCGACGCCCTTACGTCAAAGCGCGTCTACAAGGATCAGATTGGACTGGAGACGGCTCACCAAATGATACGAGACGGTCAGTGCGGAAAATTCTCCGATGACATAATGCAATGCTTTGACCTAGCCAAGGAAGAGCTTTTCCAAGCCTATCGGGAAATTCAATAACGCATACAACAGGGACTGTGAAAAATGAGAATTCATTTTTCACAGTCCCTTCCTCTATAACAGTTGCGAAGAAAAATGTCTGTAAGAAAACCGTTTATCTGCGTCGGTACTTTGCGACCTGCGAGTAAGACTAACTCACTTAATAAGTCCGAGCAAAGCGAAGGACGAATTTAGTGAGTGTCATGCATGCGACCTTAGCCATTGCCGAGTGTAAGGACGGCAGAGCTTAGGGAGTCGCAAAGCATACGAAGCAGGAGTTTAGTACCGTTACGCAGATAATCGAGCGAGAGCGTGTTTTCGTCAGACTTTTTTCACAGCCCCTTTAATACAAATATTACCTCTTACAAAATCATTGACAATAAATACACATCATGGTGTAACATATAGTTACCGAAAAATATAAAAAAGAGGTGCAGCTATGTGGAATAATCAGTTCAACGGCAAGGTGGCAATCGTTACCGGTGGGGCCAATGGTATCGGGAAAACTATTGCCGAGGAATTTCGCCGCAATGGGGCCGAGGTCTTCATCATCGATAAAGCCCCCGGCAATCACTTTGTCGGGGATATAGCAGACAAGGCGGTGCTGGAAAAATTTGTTGCCGACATCCTTGCCCGCCATCCGCAGGTAGACTTCCTAATCAACAATGCCCTGCCCCTGATGAAAGGAATAGACGACTGCACCTATGAGGAATTCAGCTATGCACAGGCGGTAGGCGTCACCGCTCCCTTTTACCTGACGAAGCTGCTCCGAAACAGCTTTGCCCCCGGAGCCGCCATCGTAAATATTTCCTCATCCCGCGACCGCATGAGCCAGCCTCAGACGGAAAGCTACACCGCCGCCAAGGGCGGAATTGCCGCTCTGACTCATGGACTGGCCATCAGTCTTGCCGGTCGAGTCCGGGTCAATTCCATCTCCCCCGGTTGGATTGATACGAAGGGCAGCGAATACACCGGCCCGGATGCCTACCAGCAGCCCGCCGGCAGGGTCGGCAATACGCTGGATATTGCCAATATGGCTCTCTATCTTTGTTCTGATATGGCGGGCTTTATCACCGGCGAGAATATTTGTATTGACGGTGGAATGACCCGACAGATGATATACCACGGCGACTGTGGTTGGACACTCGAATAGATATGATTTGCTCTATATAAAAGGAGGACTTGCTATGGAACTTACAAAGGTAAAAGCTGCTCTGGAGAACAATCGCTACGATGTGCAGCTCCTTAAGACAAAGGAAGAAGCCGCCGCCTATCTCGACGCCGCCATTGATGGCAAGCGCGTAGGCTTTGGCGACTCAGAAACCCTGCGGGCCATGAAGCTCTATGAGCTCCTGTCATCCCACAACGAGGTCATCGACCCGCCGCACCATGACAAGGAGAAAGGTATCGAAGACTTCCTGCGTCTCGGCCGCGAGGCACTGATGACCGACATCTTCCTGACCTCGGTGAATGCCCTGACTGAGCACGGAGAGATTATCAACATGGACAGAGCAGGCAACCGTCTGGCCGGCTCCCTCTTTGGCCATGAGCGGACTTATTTTGTCCTCGGCACCAATAAAATTGTGCCGGACATCGAAGCCGGCATAAAGCGGGTGCGAGAGGTAGCCGCTCCTCGCAATGCCAAGCGCAAGGGCAAGAAAACGCCCTGTGCCGTGAAGGGCGACCGCTGCTATGACTGCTCCAGTCCCGAGCGCATCTGCAATACACTGGCGATTCACTATAAAAAGATGAGCTATCGGCCAATGGAAGTCATCATCATCGAGGAAGAGCTGGGACTGTAAGACGACTTTCAACACGAAAAAATAAACTAAAAGATGGCTCCCACAGCTTGGTTGATTTGAAAGCTGTGGAAGCCATCTTTATTTTTTGATTATATTCTAGCCTCGGCAAGCAGGCTTCTTAGTTTTTCCCTAAAGATTTCATCACATTCGTGATTTCTTTTCTTCGGCCCCTTTGTTCTCCCGCCTGCTCTCCTAATCTTCTTGCCGATATATCTCATGTCAAGAAGTCGGTCAATATTCTCGTCAGTATAGAGCCAGCCATCCTGATGCAGAACTGTGGCGTTTTTGCCAAGCGCCATTGCGGCCAGCCCATAATCCTGTGTTACAACTATATCTCCGGAAGAGCACCTGTTAATGAGTGCCATGTCTACAGCATCGGCTCCCGCTCCAATCACAATGACTTCAGAGTAATCGGACTTCATCACATGGTTGGTATCAATAAAGATGATTACGGGGATAGAAAACGCTCTTGCAACTTCTTCCGTAATCTTAACTACGGGACACGCATCCCCATCTATAAGTATCTTCACTGCTGACAGCACTTCCTATCTTTCAGGATAAGATTATTGTATATCATATGATGCAGGGGCGGCAATATTTTCTATTTTCAACCAGCGAATGCCATCGGTGCAGCCGCTCTGTCATCGATATAAACATCCGCTGTAATCTTCCTTGAGTCATTCCCCCAAAGTTCGAGAATTTCCGGTAGATTCTCGTTTACCCTGTCAAATGTAAGTCCATGACTTCGGCACCATTCAACAGCTTTCTCAAGGTATTCACCAGAGCGGCAGGTCCACAGAATGAGCTTGTCTCCCTGTGCCTGCTTTTCTTTCAGCCCATTTATTAGAGGAATATTCGGCTGACCAATCTCCGGATACCGGCTTTCACAGAGTGTACCGTCAAAATCTACTGCAATAATCATATATTCATTTCTCCTTTCTCTCTTTGTAGCCTTATCATACCTGATAACCTGTTCCATTTATCGGTCTTTAAGTAAAAAAACAGGAGCCTATTTTCATTCTAGAATTAGATTTTCATTCAAGGACAAATCAAAAAATTTGGTATATAATTACCTCAAAACACTTATATGTAAGGGGCTGTAATCATGCGTCAAAAAAACAGAGAAGTAACTGACAGAACCGAGATTATCGAGATTATGCGCCGATGTGATGTATGCCGGATTGCCCTCAACAATGAAGGTTTCCCCTACATCATCCCCCTGAATTTTGGTCTTCAGGCAGATGATACTGCTATTCGGCTTATTTTCCACAGTGCATTAGAGGGCACAAAGATTGACCTGATAAAAAAGGATAACCGGGTCTCCTTTGAAATGGACTGCAAGCATGAACTGCAGTATTTTGAAGAAGCCGGCTATTGCACGATGGCCTATGAGAGTGTCATCGGTACAGGAAGAATCCGAATCCTTGATGAGGAGGCGAAAGAAGCAGCTCTCCATCAGATAATGGAGCACTACCATCCCGGCAAAAATGCGTACTTTAATACCGCCGCCATTTCGCGCACACTGGTTTATGTGCTTGATGTGGAAACCATCACCGGAAAGCGGAAGCTGCCAAAATAACGCTTTGTTGCGGCTCGTATCTACAATACAAAAGAAAAACTGATACCCCAAAAGATTTTCTATAAAAGTCCCTTTAATGGCCACAGTTAAACAGTAGACTAAGGCTGTAAAAAGAAATCAACCCTTAAAGGAGGCTTTTATTATGAAAAAATTATCAAATGCGCGCAGTATCTGTGCAGCCACTCCTTCGTCAATGAGCCATAATTCTGCAAGAAACAATTCTGTTCAGGTTCTATACCTCGGCGACAAGGGAAAGCTCACGTATGCTTCAAGCGGCCGAGCTGTCAGCCAAAAGATTGCCGACAAGCTCGGCATCAGTAAATTCAACTTCTTCTGAAAAACGCATACACGAAAACAAAAAGTGCTGAACAGGAAACAAACCGGTTCAGCACTTCTTCTTGCAATATTTCGAACTTTCAGGAGAGAAATTCCACTCTGCCGTCATCTATGTGATACATGGCGCCGATGACCTTCATCCCCAGTTCCTGCTCTATCTCCTTGATCTCCAGACTGTTCTCTATCTTCTCTACACAGTGGCGGACATTCAGGCAGGCCGCCTCATAGGGGTCAGTCACCTCGCCGATAGCCTCTCTGATATCGTCAGTAATATACTTTATAAATCCATCCGGATCATGATTGATGGCCGCATCCACCGCCCCGCACTTCGTATGCCCAAGCACCACTATCAGCGAAGCCCCCAGATGACCGGCGCAGTACTCGATACTGCCCAGCTGGTGAGCATCAATAACATTGCCCGCCACGCGGATTACAAACAGCTCCCCCAGCCCGGCCATGAAGATGCTTTCCGGGATGACCCGGGAATCTGAGCAAGTGACTACGATAGCGTAGGGCAGCTGACCCTGCTCGGATAGCCGCTGTCTTAGCGCAGGAGAAACATCACTGTCATTCTTCGCAGCTGTCAGATACAGTTCGTTGCCCTTTTTCAGCTTCTGCAATGCCTCAGCACTGGAAATATTTAATTGATGATGCACAGGTACCGCCCCCTAAAATAAACTTGACCAAGAAAGATTATAACATTGTTCGTACCTTTTGGCATAAGAAAATACTTCGCTCTTAAGAAATTCGATTTACAATCTTTTTTCGATAACAGCTTTACATCTTCCCTACGCTTCTGTACTATAATCATAATGGAGGGAATACGTTGTAGGGCGGGACGATTGGTGTCCGATGTCCTCGAACAACGCGATTCCCTTTTTCTATGTAAAATGCAAGAAAGCTCCTTCTTGGCGACTGTAATAAATATTATTGCTATACGACCTAAAAAATGCTAGAATAAAAGACAGCAAGAGGCCGCTGATTTCGCGTGTCAGCTCCCTCAGATATCGAGTAGAAGCTGGCTACTGCAAATAGCCAGCTTCGTTCTTTTCATCACAAATACTATTTGCGACTATAATAAACTGTGGCCACCAGCGTTAGCACAGCAATCGCAAGCGAAAGCGTTTCGTACATACTCATGGTACCACCCCCTTTCGGGGAACCGACTATCAACGGCATTACTGTCGTGCGTATTTTATCACAGACTAATAAAAACAATCAAGAGCAAATGCGTATTCTCAATAATTGCTAAGTCATCTATACAGCTCACCTCGGTGAGCTTTTTTTAATCCGCCTATGCGGCGGTCTACGATGGTCGTAAGTCCGATAAGCCGCATCTATCTTTCTAAGCCGCCTATGCGGCGGTCTACGCCGGTCGTAAGTCCGATAAGCCGCATGTATCTTTCTAAGCCGCCTATGCGGCGGTCTACCTCGTCGGTTTCTTCTCTTATGCCGTTTGCAATTTCTAAGCCGCCTATGCGGCGGTCTACAACAGAGAGAACTTGCAAAGGCTTGTGGTGTTTTTCTAAGCCGCCTACGCGGCGGTCTACGGGTGTCTCGCAAGTATCTCTACGAAAGGTATTTTCTAAGCCGCCTACGCGGCGGTCTACTATACGGCACCCATTCATCCTCCCACCTGTTCATTTCTAAGCCGCCTATGCGGCGGTCTACGAAGCCGGTTAACTGCCTGTTGATTAAAATATTTTTCTAAGCCGCCTATGCGGCGGTCTACGTACTGTCGATAGATGTGCTTATCGTTGATAATTTCTAAGCCACCTATGCGGCGGTCTACGTAATCTGACAAGCTGGCCACCCCGCCGAGCTATTTCTAAGCCGCCTATGCGGCGGTCTACGCTGAAGCCGGTATTGATCTTACTGATATAGATTTCTAAGCCGCCTATGCGGCGGTCTACGACAAATTTTTCAACATCCCGAACGGCGCCGATTTCTAAGCCGCCTATGCGGCGGTCTACGTGTGACTTGGT
>JAZLHS010000153.1:0-7854 GCA_045616885.1 Selenomonadaceae bacterium
TGGTAAATCGTCATCCCGAAACTCCAATCCACCCTCGTTAAACAGTTCCCTGCTCTCGTCATCTTCATCCTCATCAATTTCCTCGTTAAGGATGAAGCATACAGCTTTTCTAACATTCTTTATATCGAGACCAAAATCATCGAGCACAGCCGCGGCCGGAGTGTCATTGTCCCGCAGGATACCGAGGAATACATGCTCAGTTCCCACATAGTCGTGACCCATCTCGCGAGCTTCGCTGATGGCGGCCTTCATTATTCGCTGAGCATCCGAGTCAGCCCGATTTCCGGTTCGTCGTTTGCCATTGTCTACCGCATCGGTCAGTTCTCCGGCCACCTGAGCCCGATCGATACCCAGCAGCTCCAGTACGCGGTTGGCAATGCCTTTCTCATCCGCCAAAATATTTATAAGCAGATCATTTATGTTTACATGACCGCTTCGGTGGTCGTAGGCGTACCGCAGTACGCGGACGACCTCTCCTGTCAGTTTAGCCTTCATACTTATCTCCGGTTCCGCAGTCTATGCCTCTGCCGGCAAGAATCGTCTGCACGAGGTCGGCTCTTGCCTGAGACAGTTCCGTCTGGGACATATTTTCATTGTTTTCTATATATTTTATGTAGGCAGGCTGGATGGCGATAAGGAGACGGCCTACCACATCACCGGATATCTCCGTGATGTATCCCATATCAATGCCCATCCGTATCTTGCTGATGAATTCCATGGCCTCATCCCACTCCAGCAGGGAACTGTATTTCATGATGCCCAACGCTCGTCGGGCTGAGTTTTCCAGCCTTGCTCCGCTGTACATCTGCAGAGCTTTCCTCGCCCTGAGTTCATTGTCGGTAATACCCTGAACAGCACTGAGAATGTTGTCGATTATTCCATGCTCACTGAAGCCGAGGGTCATCTGATTGGCTATCAGATAGAGGTTGCCTTTGCTTTCATTTCCCTTGCCGAAGAGCGGATGAACAGACAGACCCAGCTGCTGAGAAATGGTAGTAATATTCTGCATGTTCTGCGTATAAAAGAGCCCCGGCAGATGCAGAACGGCTGTTGCTCTGAGACCTGTTCCGAGATTTGTCGGGCAGGATGTAATATATCCCAGCTTCTCATCAAAGGCAATATCCTGCCGTGCCTCGATAGCATCGTCAATGGCAAAGGCACGCTCCAGCTGCTCCTCCAGACATAGTCCGGCACCCATACAGTGAATTCGCAGATGGTCTTCCTCATTCACCATTACCGCGGCGGTCTCATCATCATCGACAAAGACAGCTCTATTCTTCGGCTGGGCTACAAACTGATTTCTGACCAGCTGCTTTTCTACCAGCACCCGCCGTTCAGCTGCTCCCAGCTTTTCCATATCAATTACATCAAGTCTCTTTTTCAGGGCAATCTCAATATCACTGAAGCAGTCTCCGGCCTTCATCAGTACGGCCTCAAGCTGCTGGGCATTTGCCCGGTTGGGAAATGGCATCCCGGCGAAATTTCGTGCCAGTCTCACCCGGCTGGCCAGAACAACTTCATTCTCTGAGGTTCCGGTAAGCCATGTATTCTCCGGTCGCTTCAATATACTGTTCATGGCTTATACCTCCCCCTTCTCCTGCTCCATAGCCCGGATGATATCACGATATTCTGCGGCTTTCTCGTATTCTTCCGCCGCCACTGCTTCCTTCAGCTTGATGCGCAGGTCTTCAAGACGGCGCTTTACCGCCAGCTTTCCGCCGCTGCGGGCAGGAATCTTGCCGCTGTGACTGCCGGCGCCGTGGATACGCTTCAAAACCGGCGTAAGATATTTCTGGAATGTGCTGTAGCAATTATCACAGCCCAGCTTGCCGCTGTCAGCGAATTCCTGCAGAGTCAGTCCGCAGCTGTCACAGCGCATTGGCCCCTTAGCCTCATCCTGCTGACTGTCAAACGGACTCTTCCTGTCAGCGTTTGTCTCAACAGCAAAAGCTTGCGAAGGCTCGATCATTCTAGCCTTTCGCTCAGACAGATTTTTTCCCGCCTGCGGTATGTTTTTCTCTTCTTTTCGAGGCTGATTTCCGCCGAAGACTCCTCTCAGGAAATCATTTACGGTGAAATCTCCCTCCAAATCTCCCATATCCTCCAGACTCGGCAGTCCTGCTCCAAACTTAGCTGCACACTGCTGACAGAGATTACGAGCCGCCTTGCCCTCTGGGGTTATCTGAACGATATGAATACTGGCCTGATTCTTCCCACATTCATCACACAGCATTGTCAGCCCTCCTCCGCATAGTGTTCAAGCGTCATAAACAACGACTTCAGCAGATGTACTCTGTCCTCGGCATCCATAGCCTCGTAGGCAGCTGTAGCCGAAGCCATCACCAGGGCTGCCTCACGCTTCGATATCATCTGATGCTGCATGAGATACCGCACCATGGACTGTACAGTCTCATACTCCGGGTCTTCTTCCAGCTTCTCCAGCATTTCCTCATAGATTATCTCCCGCATGGGAACCTGAGCTATACGGATAAATCCGCCCAGACCGCGGCGTGACTCAACAGCGAAGCCCTTCTGCGGCGTAAAGCGGGTAGACAGTACATAGCTTATCTGCGACGGAGCACAGGATATCTCCTCGGCAATATCTGTACGGCGAATCTCTACCTGTCCGCTCTGCTCCAAGGCAAGACGCTGAAGTATATACGCTTCTATCATATCGGCGATGTTGCTCATAATAATGACCTCTATTCAGAATACAACACTACTAATTACCTATTTCAATTCTACGAATTGACTATTTGACTTTATTGTATCTGTTTTTTTGACTTTTGACAAGAAAAAAATAGGCTGTCACATAAAACACCATAATGCCTCCCCTGCAGGGGAGGTGCCCGAAGGGCGGAGGGGTAATCAAGTAATCGCCTTGTCTGATTCCCCCCAGTTACCTTCGGTGACCGCCCCCCTGAAGGGGAGCCTTTGGGTGCTATGCAACAGCCTTTTAATTTTTCCAGCCCCATCCACTGCGGATGAGGTCATATTATTAATTTATCAGAGGTCTTTCAGCATCTCGATTGCCTTAGCAACTACAGCAGCCTTGCCGGCCTCAACAGTTTCACCATTTTTGCGAACCTTCAGCTCGATGGTATCACTTTCAACTGCCTTCGGGCCGACGGTGATACGGAGAGGATAGCCGATGAGGTCGCAATCCTTGAACTTAACACCGGCGCGCTCCTTGCGGTCATCGATGATAGTATCTACGCCGGCCTTTTTCAGCTCCTCGTAGATTTCCTCAGCGAGAGCAAGCTGCTCAGGCACCTTGGCATTGACCGGAACAACGACAACCTCATAGGGGGCGATGCTGCGGGGCCAGATAATACCGTCCTTGTCGTTGCACTGCTCGATGGCAGCAGCCATGGTACGGGACACACCGATACCGTAGCAGCCCATCATGAGAAGCTGCTCCTTGCCCTGCTCGTCCAGATAGGTAGCATGGAGAGACTTGGAGTACTTCGTGCCGAGGGTGAATACCTGACCGGCTTCAATACCGCGAGTCATGTGAACAGTACCGCCGCAGCGAGGGCACGGGTCTCCGTCCTTAACAAGACGGATGTCGGTAACGATAATCTCGTTCTTATCGAAGTCACGGGACGGATTAACCCCGGTATAGTGCATGTCAGCTTCGTTGGCACCGCTGACAGCATTGTACATATTCATGACGGTGGTATCAACGAGAATCTTCGTGCCCTTCTTGATACCGATAGGACTCATGAAGCCGGGCATACCGCCTACCTCACGGATAGCGGCATCTTCTGCCATGTGCAGGTCAATGGCACCGATAGCATTGATGACCTTTACTTCATTGACATCATGATCACCGCGAACGAATGCAAGAACGACCTCATCTTCCTCAGTCTGGAAGGCAACGGCTTTGATGGTGTGCTTGATGTCACACTTGAGGAAGTCTACCAGCAGCTCGATAGTATGAGCTTCCGGAGTAGATACCTTAGCCAGCGGCTGCATTTCTTCCTGCTCTGCGGTCAGCGGCAGAAGCTCTGCCTTCTCATCACTGGCTGCATAGTCGCACTTGTCACAGTATACGATATTGGATTCACCGGCATCAGCCAGAACGGTAAACTCATGGGAATGACCGCCGCCGATAGCTCCGTTGTCAGCCTCAACCGGACGGAACTTCAGACCGATACGCTCGAAAATACGCCAGTAGGCATCGTACATCTTCTTGTAGGATTCATCCATTCCTGCCTGATCCTTATCGAAGGAATAGAGATCCTTCATGATGAACTCGCGACCGCGCATGAGACCAAAGCGGGGACGAATCTCATCACGGTACTTGTTCTGAATCTGATAAAGGAGCAGCGGCAACTGCTTGTAGGAACGGACTTCATCACGGATAAGGGTAGTAACCATCTCTTCGTGAGTAGGCCCAAGGCAGAAATTGCGACCATGACGGTCGTTGACGCGGAACATTTCATCACCGTACACCGACCATCGGCCAGTCTCCTGCCAGATTTCTGCCGGCTGAACAATCGGCATTGCGATTTCCTGACCGCCGGCAGCGTCCATTTCCTCACGAACTATCTGCATAATTTTCCGCAGGGTACGCCACGCCAGGGGCAAATAAGTATAGAGACCGCCGGCCGCCTTGCGAATCATGCCGGCGCGAAGCATCAGCTTGTGGCTGATGACTTCTGCCTCGGCAGGGGTCTCACGGAGTGTGGGGGCATAAAGCTGAGATGTGCGCATTTATATTCCTCTTTTCGTTTCTCGCAGAGCCGGAAAAAGACTTGCTCCAGCTCTGCGGTAATTTTTCTGATATATAGTTTACTTTGCTGCCAGCAAATCGTCAATTTCTTTGAACAATTCCGTGACAAGTTCACTTTCCGGCACCTTGCGTACTACTTCACCATGACGGAATACAAGACCTTCTCCCTTTCCGCCGGCAATACCTACGTCAGCGTCCCTTGCCTCACCGGGGCCGTTAACAACACAGCCCATGACAGCAACGCTTATAGGTTCTTTTATTTCTTCCAGACGCTTCTCCACCTGAGCGGCAATAGCCGGCAGGTCGATGCTGGTGCGTCCGCAGGTTGGACAGGATACAAGAGTCGGCCCATATTCACGCAGGCCGAGAGCCTTCAGTATTTCTCGTGCCACCTTTACCTCAATGACCGGGTCGCCGGTAAGGGAGATACGCAGCGTATCACCGATACCCTCCGAAAGCAGAGCACCGATACCTACCGCCGACTTGATAATGCCGGTAGTCGGCGTACCCGCTTCAGTAATGCCGAGATGAAGCGGATAGTCAACGGTCTCATGCATAAGACGATATGCCGCCAAGGTCAGCGGAACATCATGAGCCTTCAAAGATATCTTCATATCGTAGAAGTCAAGCTCTTCCAGTATCCGCACATGCTCCATGGCGGACTCTACCAGAGCCTCAGCCGTGACGCCGCCGTACTTCTCCAGCAGTTTTTTGTCCAGAGAACCGGCGTTTACACCAATGCGAATCGGTATATTGGCAGCCTTTGCCGCTGCAACTACCTTGCGCACCCGCTCATGGTCACCGATATTACCGGGATTAAGTCGCAGGGCAGATATACCTTGATTTATTGACTCCAGAGCCAGCCGGTAATCAAAATGAATATCGGCAACTAAAGGAACCGGTGATTTCTCAATAATGCTGCCCAGATTCAAGGCCGCATCCATATCCGGCACAGCCAGACGAACGATATCGCAGCCGGCTGCCGTGAGGGCATTTATCTGGGTTACGGTGGAGGCTGTATCGGTGGTCTTCGTATTTGTCATCGACTGAACTGATATCTGAGCCCCGCCGCCGATAGGAATGCCGCCGATTTTTATCTGACGGGTATTCTTGCGGTTATAGTTTGTATAGTCTGGCATAAGGATTCCTCTCAAAATTCTGCCTTATTTAAAGAATATTCTGACTACATCATTTTTCGTCGCAAAGAGCATGATAGTCACAAGACAGGCAATACCAACCATCTGGATATAGCCGAGAGCTTTCTCACCCAGCGGCTTACCCCGCACTGCTTCCAACATCAGAACGATGAAATGACCGCCGTCCAGCGCCGGAATAGGTAAAAGATTTACAATACCAAGATTAAGGCTCAGCAAGGCGGCGAAGTTTATAAGCGGCAGCATACCGGCCTCTGCCATTTCACCGGTCATCTGAATGACGCCGATGGGACCGGAAACATCTCCGGCAGCCTCACCGGAAATGATATCACCAATACCACTCACCATTTTTTTGATGATGAAGAAGTTGCGGTTCAAAGCCATAGAGAAGGCTTCCCCGAAGCCCACCTTCTCCGTGATGATATCGCTGCGGACTCCCACCATGGCTCGCTTTGCCTGCTCATTATATTCCGGAGTCAGAACAGTCTCCTGCTGCTGACCATTGCGCTCGAATATAACCTTATAGCTGTGACCGGCACTGTCTTTGACAGTAGTGCTGAATTCCTGCCAGCTTGTTATGGACTTGTCGTCCATCTTCACTATCCGGTCACCGTTCTGCAGCCCGGCCTTTGCCGCCGGAGTGTTGGCTACTACTTCACCCAATACCGGCTCAGGTGATGGTGAGGCGACACCGTTAAAGTAAATCATTCCCCAGAAGAGGAATATGGGAAGGATGAGGTTCATCGCTGCACCGGCAACGATTACCACCATGCGGTGAGGAATCGGCTTTCTGAAGTAAGAGCATTCCCCTGCCTCATCATCGCCCGGATCCATACCGGCTATGTCATTGAATCCACCCAAGGGAACACAGCGAATCGAGTAAACGGTCTCACCGATTTTTTTACTGATTATTTTGGGGCCAAAGCCGATGGCAAACTCCTTGACAAACATTCCTGTCTGCTTTGCCATCACAAAGTGACCCAGCTCGTGAACAAGAACCAAAACACCAAAGACAACAATGGCTGAAATGACTGTTACCATCATTTGCCTCCCTTGGCTTTGATGTTGTTTACAATATTCCGGGCATACTCTCTGGCCCAGGCATCCTCCTGATTGAGGAGCTCCAGACTCAGCTCATCGCTGGTATTCTCACGGGCATCGATGGTACGCTCAATTATTTCGTAGATGTCAAGGAAGCCGATGTTTCCATTCAGGAATTCTGCTACAGCTACCTCATTTGCTCCGTTGAAGATACAGGGCATAATGCCGCCGGCCTTACCAACCTGATAGGCTATCTTCAATCCGCGGAAGGTATCAATATCCGGCTTTTCAAAAGTCAGATTTTTCATCTGCCAGAAGTCAAGTCGTGGCCACTGGGCCTCCTGACGCTCCGGATAAGTCAGCGCATACTGAATAGGCAGACGCATATCGGTAGAGCCAAGCTGAGCCATCACTGCCCCATCTACATACTCAATCATAGAATGAATGATGCTCTGCGGGTGAACTACAACCTGAATCTTGTCATATGGAATATCATACAGCCAGTGCGCCTCGATGACTTCCAGACCCTTATTAACCAGCGTAGCGGAATCGATGGTTATCTTTTTGCCCATTGACCACGTCGGATGAGCAAGACATTCCCTGACAGTAACACCGGCCAAATCTGCGGTGGTCTTCCCCCGGAAAGGGCCGCCGGACGCAGTAACGATAAGCTTGCCTATCTTGTCTCGCCGTTCACCTTCAAGGCACTGGAACAGAGCACAATGCTCGCTGTCTACGGGGAGTATGGCCACGCCTTCAGCCGCTGCCGTTTTCATTACCAGCTCGCCGGCAACCACCAATGTTTCCTTATTGGCCAGAGCGATATGCTTATGAGCCTTAATGGCTGCCATAGTAGGAGCCAGACCGGCAAATCCCATAAGGGATGTAACAACCGTATCAATGCTGTCAAGTGTGGCAGCA
>JAZLHS010000154.1:0-1343 GCA_045616885.1 Selenomonadaceae bacterium
AACATTCTGAATATATATAAATTGGTAATTTTAATATGGTCAGTTTTATTATAATATCTCATCAGCCGATTGTGCACTATACTATGAAATGAGGATATGAATATGCTGAATGAACGCTATGAACTGAATAAGAACCTCGCCCAGATGCTGAAGGGCGGCGTAATAATGGATGTAACTACTCCGGAGCAGGCAAGGATTGCCGAAGCTGCCGGTGCTTGCGCCGTCATGGCCCTTGAGCGAATCCCCGCCGACATCCGAGCTGCCGGCGGCGTCTCCCGCATGAGCGATCCCAAAATGATTCGCGGCATTCAGGAGGCCGTCTCCATTCCGGTCATGGCCAAGTGCCGCATCGGTCACTTCGCCGAAGCACAGATTCTCGAAGCTATCGAGATTGACTACATAGATGAAAGCGAAGTCCTCTCCCCCGCCGACGATGTTTATCACATCGACAAGACGAAGTTCAATGTTCCATTCGTCTGCGGCGCTAGGGATTTAGGCGAAGCTCTCCGCCGTATCAACGAGGGTGCCGCCATGATTCGCACCAAGGGCGAACCGGGTACCGGCGATATCGTGCAGGCCGTCCGTCACATGCGGATGATGAACAGCCAGATTGCAAAAATCACCGCCCTGCGAGAGGACGAGCTGTTCAATGTGGCCAAGGAGCTTCAGGTCCCCTACGACCTCGTACAATATGTCCATGAAAACGGCAAGCTGCCGGTAGTAAACTTCGCCGCCGGCGGTGTGGCCACCCCTGCCGATGCTGCCCTCATGATGCAACTGGGCGCTGAAGGCGTATTCGTCGGCTCCGGTATCTTCAAATCCGGCAACCCGGAGAAGCGCGCCAATGCCATCGTCAAGGCTGTCACCAACTACAAGGACGCCGCCATGCTGGCTGCTCTCTCCGAAGATCTCGGCGAAGCAATGGTTGGCATCAACGAAAACGAGATTCAGCTCCTCATGGCTGAAAGAGGCAAATAATGGTCATCGGAATCGCGGCTGTTCAGGGAGCCTTCCTTGAGCACGAAAAAAT
This sequence comes from Selenomonadaceae bacterium, assembly GCA_045616885.1. Lineage (GTDB taxonomy): Bacteria > Bacillota > Negativicutes > Selenomonadales > Selenomonadaceae > RGIG250. Next base: position 1,031 of record JAZLHS010000154.1, read on the forward strand.
GCTGGAAAAGCTGGGCGTCGAATACGCCGAACTTCGTCAAAAGTCCGACTTGGAGAGGGCATACGACGGCCTCATCCTTCCCGGCGGCGAAAGTACCGTTCAGGGCAAGCTTCTGAAAGAGCTGGATATGTTCGACACATTGAAGGCTCAAATAGACGCCGGAGTTCCGGTGCTGGCCACCTGTGCCGGGATGATTCTCTTAGCGGAAAATCTCTCCAATGACGAGAAGCGATACTTCCGGTCAATCCCTATGACCGTCCGGCGAAACGCCTATGGACGACAGATGGGCAGCTTCCACACAGCAGCCGCCTTC
>JAZLHS010000155.1:0-16269 GCA_045616885.1 Selenomonadaceae bacterium
CTGAAGCCCGGCGGCGAGATTGCCGTCATTACCTTCCATTCGCTGGAAGACAGAATCATCAAGGAAACGCTGCGGGATCTGGCAAAAGGCTGTATATGTCCGCCTTCACTGCCGGTATGTACCTGCGGTCATAAGCCGGAAGTAAAGCTGCTGGGGAAGGCGATGCCGCCCAGCAAGGCTGAAATAGAAGCAAATCCCCGGGCAGCCAGTGCGAAGCTGCGGCGGGCAAGGAAACTTTAAGCGGTCTGCCTATGGATGGGCAGCGGGTTACATAGCATAGAAGATATCAGGAGAGGTTGGGAAATATGGCAGCGGAGCGTTGGCGTCAGGATGACCTATACGACTACGATGAAGACTATGAAGTGGCCGATGGCACTTATGGGGCTCCCAGATACAGCTATGGTGCGGGCGGTGCATATCACTATCGTGACCTGCCAAATGTGGTGGATGATGCACTGAGAAGCGAGCCGTCCCTTAAGCGTGACAGCAGACCTCGTTCCCTTGAGGAAGAGAGGCCTTCGGCGGCAACGGTCAATGCAGACCTGCGCAATCGTTGCCTGATTTTGTTCGTGCTCATTGCTATCCTCTCTATGGGATTGGCACTTCACAGAGGCATCAGTGCCGAGCGCGGCTATCAGATGGCTGAGATTCGTCGGCAGGCTTCCCGGATGGAGAAAGAGAATGAGGCGCTGAAGGTGGAGATAGCTCATTTGAAATCCCCTCAGCGTATCAAGGAGCTTGCGACGGCAAAGCTGGGAATGATTGTCCCGGAGAATGCATATTTTTCCTCTGAAAAGGGAGAAGCAGCAAAGCCCGCCAAACCGAAAACAGAATGATTGATGCTCGAAGCAATTGTCCTATTTCTTTTGACGAGTAGGGGCGGGAAATCCCCGCCCCTTTTTTGACATTTATTTAAGTTAATAGGGAATTTCCGTGTTATTTTCAATAAAAGCAAATATAATAATAGTTTCGAAAGAGAGTGAGGAGGCAGAGATATGAATATCACCCTTGGGATGATTCAGGAAAAAATTCCCGGAGCGCAGCTAAAGGGAAATCCAAATGCTGAAATAAAAGATATAGTGCAGGATTCGCGTGAGGTCACCGGTGGAGCCATGTTCGTGGCCATGGAGGGTCTGCATGTAGATGGTCATAAATTTATCCCCGGTGCTATTGCCGATGGTGCTGTTGCCGTAATGACGACTCGAAGCGCAGAGGAGATTGGCACACAGGCCGATATCTCCGTGCTGACTGTGCCGGATATAGATGCCGCTCTGAAGGCTGTGGTGCCATGGTTCTACGATTACCCGGCGCAGAAGATGCGGATGGTTGGCATCACCGGAACGAACGGAAAGACTACTACCAGCTATCTGGTTCGCCATCTGCTGAGAGCGGCCGGTCATCGCGTCGGTCTCATCGGAACCATTCAGAATATGATAGAGGATGAGGTCATCCCCACTCATAATACTACCCCGAACATCATTGACCTGCAGCGCCTACTGGCCAGAATGTATAAAGATGGCATGACTCATGTAGTGATGGAGGTTTCCTCCCACGCATTGGACATGGGTCGCGTCGTTGGCTGTGAGTACGATACAGCGGCATTCTCCAACCTGACGCAGGACCATCTGGATTATCACGGTACGATGGAGAATTACTGCCTCGCCAAGGCAAAGCTCTTTGACAGCCTTTCTGCCGAGGCGCAGAAGTCGAACAAAAAGGCAATCGTGAATATTGATGACCCGGCGGGGAAGGTCATGCTGGAGCATGCTAAATGTGACCATGTGACTTACAGCGTAAAGGACGAGACGGCATCCCTGCGGGCGCTGGATATCAAGCTTACCGGCACCGGCGCAAGCTTTACCGTGCAGGGAGAATTCGGACAGGTCAGGATAAGCCTGAAAATCACCGGCCTGTTCAATGTCTATAATGTGTTGGCAGCCTTTGGCTGTGCAATGGCCGAGGGCGTGCCGGTAGAGGTCATCGAGGAAAATCTGCCGCTGTTCAATGGCGTTCCCGGTCGATTTGAGGCAATTGACAAGGGGCAGAAGTTCGGTGTAGTGGTTGACTACTCCCATACTCCGGACGGCTTGGAAAATGTTCTGCGGGCGGCTCGTGAGATAGCTGAGAACAGGGTTATCGTAGTATTCGGCTGCGGCGGAGATCGGGACAGGACGAAGCGTCCCATCATGGGTCGTATTGCAGCTGAACTGGCGGATGTGGTCGTAGTGACCAGCGACAATCCCCGCAGTGAAGACCCGGATTTCATCCTCTCCGAGATTGTTCCCGGTGTTGAGGAGAAGATTGGCGGCAAGCAGTATGAGGTTATAGCCGACCGCCGTCAGGCAATCTTCCGGGCAATAAAGCTTGCTCAGGAAGGGGACATGGTAGTAATCGCCGGTAAGGGGCACGAGGACTACCAGATACTGAAGGATAAGACGATTCACTTTGATGACCGTGAGCAGGCTCGTGAAGCCCTCATGGGAGGAGAGCCCTGATTATGGCAGAAGCATTACACGTTTTTACAGCCGGGGAGATAGCTGCGGCAGTAGCTGGCACCTTGCTTGGTGATGGGGAGACAAAGTTTACCGCTGTCGTTACCGATACCCGGAAGATTGTCCCCGGGGCACTGTTCGTCGCCCTGAAGGGTGAGAAGTTCGATGGGGCGGACTACGCCCGTCAGGCCGTGGAGCAGGGAGCTGCGGCTGTACTGGTAAGAAACGGCTGCCCGGAGGAAAAATTTGATGGACTGCCGGTAGTCATAAAGGTCGAGGACACACTTATCGCCTATCAGGCTATTGCCAAAGCCTATCGCCGGTATTTTGCCGGTCCGGTACTGGCAGTGACCGGTTCCAACGGCAAGACATCAACCAAGGACCTTACGGCCTGCGTTCTTAGCTCTGCCCTGAATACCCTGAAAACCGAAGCGAATTTCAACAATGAAATAGGTCTGCCGCTGACGCTGCTGCAGCTTGATGCCGACCATGATGCGGCTGTTGTGGAGATGGGTATGCGGGGTCTTGGTCAGATTGAGCAGCTGGCGGCGGTAGCGGAGCCGGTTATCGGCATCGTTACCAATGTGGGAGAGACCCATATGGAGCTGCTTGGCTCGCTGGAAAACATTGCCAAGGCCAAGGGTGAACTCATCGAGGCTCTGCCGGAGAACGGTACGGCGATACTCAATGGGGACAACGTATTCGTCGCAGCGATGAACGAAAAGGTCAAACCGGGCGTAAAAATCATCACCTATGGCATTGAGAACGAGACAACGGTACGGGCACTACCGGAATCAATCAAGTCAGAAGGATTCCTGACGAAGTTTTCCGCAGTCTTTGCCGGAGATGAAAAGGTATATCCGGTAGAGCTGCCGCTGGCCGGCCGTCATAATATCTACAATGCACTGGCGGCTCTGGCAGCCGGCTATGCCCTGCATCTTGACCCGGCAGAAATGATTGACGCCCTAAAGGATTTCAAGGCAACCGGGCAGCGGTTCGAGTGCTTGGAAAAGACGATAAAATGGGTGGGCACGCTGAAGATAATCAATGATGCCTACAATGCAAGCCCTATGTCAATGGAAGCTGCTCTGGATACGCTGGCGGAAACAGCCAAAGACAGCCGTCGGATAGCGGTTCTTGGTGATATGCTGGAGCTTGGTGATATCTCTGTTGCTGCCCACAAGAAGGTGGGGCAGAAAGCGGTGGAGACCGGGGTTGATTATATAATCACCCGGGGAGAGATGGGCTACTTTGTTGCCGTAGGTGCTGTTATGGCAGGGCTTGAGGCTGACAAGGTTTTCCGGGCTCCCGACCATCAGGCGGCGGCAGCAAAGCTCAAAGAAATATGTCAGGACGGAGATACCATCCTCTTCAAGGGCTCTCACGGCATGCAGATGGACAAGATAATCGATATGTTTTAAGAATGGTGTGAAATCTTTAAAATGAGTCTGTATATATATTGGGCATCGGTAGCGGTGTGCTTGGCAATAGCCGTGGCTGTTACTGCACTGTTGGTACTGGTTTCCGGTCCCTATCTCATACCGAAACTCCATGCCCTGAAATACGGTCAGAGCATTCGTGACGAGGGCCCGGCCAGTCATCAGAAAAAGAGCGGAACCCCTACGATGGGCGGTCTGATGATGATACCGGCCATTGCAATCGGTACCCTCGTGGTCAATGGCTTTGATCCGGAGTCACTTCTGGCGATATTTGTCATGCTGGGTCATTTTGCCATCGGTTTTGCCGATGACTATATAAAGGTGGTAAAGAAGCGCAATCTTGGCCTTACCGCCAAGCAGAAGCTGCTGGCTCAGATAATCATGGCTGCGGTAGTTATCTATATCGGTCATAACTACCTCGGTCTGAAGACTACCATTTGGATTCCGTTGGCAGACGTTGTCTGTGACCTCGGCAGCCTATATTACGCTTTCGTCCTCTGCGTGCTGGTAGGTACTACCAATGCGGTAAATCTGACGGACGGTCTCGACGGCCTCGCTGCCGGGACAGTAGCAGTCGCCGCGGCGGCCTATGCTGTCATCTCCTTTATTACCGGACATCAGGCACTGATTTATTTCTCCGCAGCAGTATCGGCGGCATGCTTGGCATTTCTGGTATTCAACCACCACCCGGCAAAGATTTTCATGGGCGATACAGGCTCACTGGCACTGGGCGGCGCATTGGCGGCCGCAGCGATTCTCACTCAGACTGAGCTGCTGCTGGTAATAGTCGGCGCAGTTTTCGTGGCGGAGGCTATGTCGGTAATGATGCAGGTCACTTATTTCAAGATGACCGGTGGCAAGCGAATATTCCGCATGAGCCCGCTGCATCATCACTATGAGCTGGGCGGATGGAGCGAGACGAGAGTTGTCTACACGTTTTGGACAGCCGGTGTGATATTTGCGGCGTTGGCACTGGCTTTAATTATCAAGTAAAAGGATACACTAAGATTGGAAGACACAGTTATGGAAAAAGAATTGCAGGAAAATTTCGCTGGGGAGAAAATCCTCGTTATCGGTGCCGGTATCTCCGGCACGGCAGCAGCGCTCACGGCCAGAAAAATGGGTGCAGAAGTAGTCCTCAGTGACAGCAAGACAGAGGATAAGATAACCGACGACCTGACCCCGCTGAAGGATGCCGGGGTAGAGCTTCTGCTGGGTCCTCAAACCGAGGAACAGCTGGACGGCGTGACGAGAGTAATTGCTTCTCCGGCAGTACCCTGCCGGGTAGCGCTTATTCAGGCGGCATTTAAGAAGAATATAGATGTAGAGAGCGAGATAGAGCTGGCCTATCATCTGGCGGCTTCTCCGCTTTATGCCATCACCGGTACCAATGGTAAGACTACTACCGTTACTTTGACCGGCGAGCTGTTTGCTGCTAAATACGGCAAGGATAAGACCGGCGTAGGCGGCAATATCGGTACGCCGCTGGTTGACGAGGCTCTGCGTATCGGAGCTGATGGGGCTTTGGTTGCCGAGATTTCAAGCTATCAGCTGGAAGCAACCGATGATTTCCATCCGCGTATCTCTGCTATTTTGAATGTTACTCCTGACCACCTTCTCCGTCATGGGACGATGGAAGTTTATCAGGCTACGAAGGAGAAGATATTTGCTCAGCAGACCGCTGACGAGGGGGATTTTGTCGTTCTGAATTTCGATGACGAACTGACAAAGAACAGTATCCCCAGGGCAAAGGAAAAGGGCGTAAATGTCTGCCCCTTCAGCACCGTTGCTTCACTGGAGGTAGAAAAATATGCCGCCTTTGTGAAGGACGGCGTTATCACGATTCGGGACGAAGGCAAAGAAATTTCTCTCGTACATAAAGACGAGCTGAATATCAAAGGACGTCACAATGTAGAGAATGCCTTGGCAGCTGCGGCAATCGCTTATTTCGGTGGGGTAGAGCCGGAGCAGATAAAGAAAGTTCTGCGGGAGTTCATGCCGGTAGAGCATCGCATCGAGCCGGTTCGCGAGCTGGAGGGCGTGCGTTATTACAACGACTCCAAGGCAACTAATACCGACTCTACCGTGAAGGCGCTGGAGAGCTTTACTGAGCCTATTCTGCTCATTGCCGGCGGCGATGATAAGATGACAGATCTTACCGATTTCATGCAGCTGGTAAAAGCAAAGTGCAGCAAGCTCGTACTGGTTGGTGCTGCTGCCGAGCGCTTCAAAGGCGAGGCTCTGAAGGGTGGCATTGCCGAGTCGGATATTCTGGAAGCAGGCTATGATATGGCAAAGGCTGTAGAGCTGTGCCGCAGTGAGGCGAAGCCGGGAGATGTGGTTCTCCTGTCTCCGGCCTGTGCCAGCTTCGATATGTTTACCGGTTTTGAGCATCGCGGCAAAGTATTCAAGGAAATCGTAAACGGTTTGAAATAAGGGGTCATTATCTTGCGTATCATCGTTTCCGGCGGCGGCACCGGCGGCCACATCTATCCGGCTATCACCCTGATAAATGAAATAAAGCGGCGGAAGCCGGAGGCCGAGTTCCTCTATGTAGGAACATCTGCCGGCCTTGAAGCCGATATCATCCCCAAGGAAGATATTCCCTTCACTACGGTGGATATAAGCGGATTTGAGCGAAAGCTGACGCCGGTGAATATCTGGCGGGCAGTGAAGGCAGGCATCGGCACACTGGAGGCAATGAACATCGTCCGGAAATTTTCACCGGATGTTGCCATCGGTACCGGCGGATATGTCTGCGGGCCGATACTGCTTGCCTCGTCCTTGCTCGGCGTTCCGACACTCATTCAGGAGCAGAACGCCGTTGCCGGTATCACTAATAAGCTGTTGGGGAAATTTGCTACGAAGGTAGCGGCAGGAACTGCAGAGGCAGTGAAGGCTTTTCCGGCGGAAAAGACTAAATACACCGGAAATCCTATCCGTCATGAGGTCATGGCCGCTAAGCGGGAGCAGGGAATAAAGGAGCTGGGGCTGAATCCTGACAAGGTGACGGTGCTGGTTTCCGGCGGCAGCCGCGGTGCCCACAGTCTCAACAATGCGATGATAGATGTCATCGACCGATATGCCGGCAATGACCGGGTGCAGCTGCTCCATGTGACCGGCTCCGCAGGCTATGAAGAGACCATCAGTAAGCTGGAAAACCGCGGTATTGATCACGAGAATTTCTCAAATATCAGTGTGGTGCCGTATCTTTACAATATGCCGCTGGCATTGGCGGCGGCAGATTTGGCCATATTCCGGGCCGGAGCTACCGGCATAGCTGAACTGACAGCCCGGGGCATCCCGGCGATACTGGTGCCGTATCCGTACGCGGCAGAGAATCATCAGGAGCATAACGCTATGGCTGTGGTGAACGGCGGCGGCGGCAGGATGATTTTGGACAGAGAGCTGACCGGGGCAAAGCTGCTGGAGGTTATGGATGAGCTGCTGTCCGATGAGAAGCAGCTGAAGCAGATGGCAAAGGCCAGCCGTAAGCTGGGGAAACCGCAGGCGGCCAAGGATATTGTTGATATAGTAATGAGCATAGCTAAATAGAAATACGTAGGGAGAAATCGCAATGCTTTCGGGAATGAAGAAACTCCATTTTATCGGTATCGGCGGCGTCGGTATGAGCGCGCTGGCACATATTCTGCTGGCGAAGGGCTGGGCTGTTTCCGGCTCTGACCTGCACGATACGCCGCTTACCCGCGAACTGGCAGCAGCCGGAGCCGAGATATATACTGAGCACCGGGCAGAAAATGTAATTGATAAGTCTGTAGACGCTATTGTCGTTTCTACGGCCATTCGCCCGGACAATCCGGAGGTGTTGGCGGCAGAACAGCAGGGGATAAAGAAGCTGCACCGCTCTGACATAAACGCATTTCTTCTGAATGCCTCCAAAGGTATCGCTGTAGCCGGTGCCCACGGCAAGACAACGACAACATCCATGATTGGAGTGGCTCTCACTGCGGCCGGGGTTGACCCTACTGCTGTAGTTGGAGGTGTAGTGCGCGATTTCGGCAGTAATGCCCGCCTTGGCAAAAGCGATGTGCTGGTCACTGAGGCTGACGAAAGTGACGGCTCCTTCCTGAAGCTTCGACCCTATATCGCCGTAGTGACGAATGTAGAGGATGACCATCTGGACTATTACGGTACGGTAGAAAAGATTCAGGCGGCCTTTAAAGACTTCATGGAGACTGTTGACAAGACTGACGGTCGTGTAGTGGTCTGCTATGATAACGATGTAGCGAAGATGATAGCCGGACAGGTAGACAGGACAGTGGTGTCCTACGGCGTAGAGGACGGCGACTATCGAGCCAGTGATATACATACCGAAGCAAACGAGACTACCTTCACCGTAAGCTATAAGGGCGAGGTGCTGGGTAAGGCAAAGCTTCTGATTCCCGGCCTGCACAATGTTCGCAATGCGCTGGCAACTATTGCGGTAGCCAGAGAACTTGGCGTTTCCTTTGAGAAAGCGGCCGCCGGACTGATGGAGTTCCATGGAGCAAAGCGCCGCTTCGAGACGAAGGGCAAGGTAGACGGCATCTGGATTGTTGACGACTATGCGCACCATCCGACCGAGATTGCGTCCACTATCGCCGCTGCGAAGCAGACGAAGCCGGGACGCCTTATTGTGGCATTCCAGCCCCATCGCTACAGTCGGACACAGCTTCTTGCGAGGGAATTCGGTGTGGCATTCAAGGGCGCAGATATCCTGCTGCTGAATGGCATTTATTCCGCCGGTGAAGACCCCATTCCGGGAGTAAGCGGCCGGACCATCTACGATTCCGTACTGGCTCAGACCGATATGAAGCCGATCTACGTAGAAGATAGAACCGATGTGGCAGGAGAGCTGGCGAAGATGGTACAGCCCGGCGACCTTGTCCTGACTATGGGCGCCGGAGACATCGTGAACAGCGGTGAGGAACTGCTGGAAATACTGGAGACGAGGAAATAACAATGGCATTGAATCAGGGAAAAATCGTCGTTGTAATGGGCGGCCCTTCTTCTGAGGCAGAGGTATCTCGCCGCTCCGGCGGAGCTATCCTGAAGGCTCTGCAGGGAAAGGGCTTCAATGTCGTGGGACTGGAATTTCAGCCGAAGGACTTCTCCCGACAGATAATGGCAGAGGAACCGGCTATCGTCTTTAATGCGATGCACGGAGCTTACGGCGAGGACGGAAAGCTGGCGGCGCTGCTTGACTGCCTCGATATTCCTTACACTTCTTCCGGTGTTCTGCCATCTGCGGTTACGATGGACAAATGCGCGGCCAAATCGGTGCTGCTGGCGGCAGACATTCCGACTCCGGCAGCAGTATCGCTGTTTTCCTACGAGGACAGAGCAGAGCAGGCAGCACGGGTTTCAAAGAAGCTGGCTTTCCCGGTAATAGTTAAAGCAGCAGAGCAGGGCTCCAGCATCGGTGTCTATATGGTAGATACAGAGGGGGAGCTTCCCGAAGCCCTGGAGAAAGCATTTTCCTACGGAAAAACCGTGCTGGTAGAGGAAGTCATCGTGGGGCCGGAGCTGACCGCGGCAGTGTGGGGCGGCAATGGACAGGCAGAGGTGCTGCCGGTCATCGAGATAACTACCGTCAGCGGTCGGTATGACTATGAGACCAAGTACAAGAAGGGTGCCAGCACTCATATAATCCCGGCAAGGATAAGTGATGAAGCCACCAGACGGGTGCAGGAGCTGGCCAAGCGAACCTTCATTGCCTGTGGCCTGAGCGGTATCGCCCGGGTGGATTTCATGCTCGGCAGCGATGATACTCCATACGCAATCGACATCAATACGGTGCCGGGCATGACGGAGACGTCATTGGTTCCCGATGCTGCGGCAGCGGTGGGAATAGACTTTGCAAGTCTCTGCGAAAGACTTTTGCAGCTGGCCGGATTTCAGACTGAGGTTTGACGGACTGAATAGGCTGGATAGCAGGAAAGGAGGCAGACTGTGTCAGACAGAGATGTGAGTGATAAGACAAAGGCTTACGACTGGCGGATAATCGAGCGTGAGCTGAATTCGATATACGGCGATACCATATCTGAAGCAGATAAGACTCAGCAGGAAACGGAATCCCGTGAGCATGCAGAGTCTGTACTGCGCCATCGGCGGAAGAGTCGTCGGAAGCTGGCTTGGCAGGCAGCAGTACTTGCTGTATTGGCAATGCTGGCTTTCAAGTATATGCCTCTTTTCAATCTGGATGAGATAAAGGTTGTCGGCAACAGCTACGTTACCTCCGAAGAAGTCTGCCGTATGGCCGGCATATATCGGGGGCAGCATATACTCGCCGTCTCTCCGGAGGATGCACAGAAGCTGCTCTTGAAAGATTTGCGCATCGAAAAAGCGGAAGTGAAGCGAATCCTTCCCAACGGTCTGATGATTCAGGTAACGGAGCGTCAGCCGGTGCTTAATATTCCCTGTGAATACGGATATATTGACATTGACAGAGAGGGACTCGTGCTGGCGGCATATCGTATGCCGTCCCAGCTCAATGTGCCTCAGCTGATTGGCATGAAGGTTCATGACCTGTATATCGGGGACAGCGTAAAGGAGCAGTCGATAAAGGAGATTGCTTCCTTCCTTGGTTTCCTCGGCCCGCAGGCTATCGGTTCACTCTTTCAGGTGAACATTTCTGATTTTGAGCATATAGTCTGCCTCACACCGGACAGGACAGAGATTCGTCTGGGTAAGTTGGATCGGCCGGAAGAAAAGGCAAAGATTTGCCGCGACTTTTTGGCAGAATTAAAGCTGGCCAAGTATCCTATGGAATATATAGACCTGAGCTTTGAAACACCTTTTGTAAAGCTTCGTCAGGGAAGCAGTGCGCCGATTCAATTTATAAGCGGCGCCGCGACAATGAAGACGGAACAGCCTTCCGAGACACCAAAGGCGGCTGAGCAGACCAACAAAACCGAGGCTGTAGCAAAGCCGACGGAGAAAAATGCGAAAGCTGGCGAGAATAAGAAGGATAAACCTGTGGCAACGACCGCAGTAAATGCCGACAAGGCGGCTAAGAACGAGCAGAAGCCAAACCCCTCTGCCGATAAGGGAGGCAAAGCGAATGCTCAATAAGATAGACGATGTGATAAAGCCGGAGAACCAGAGCCGCATCGGTCTGGCCTTTGTCTCCATGGTACTTGGCCTGCTGCTGACGCTGCAGTTTCGAGCCACGCTGGTGCAGAAGGAGTCCCTGCCCTTTCAGCGCATAGAAGAGCTGTCGGCTCGACTGATAGATACTGAGAAGGAGCGAGACACCCTGAGAGCGGCACTCCGCGAAGTGACCGAGCGGCAGGAGAAAGAGAGCCACAATGCCAGCCTGGCCGATATGGAAATGACGGCTGGACTGGTGGGACTGACCGGCCCGGGAGTCGTCATCACTATTGACGACAGCAAGCGAACAGCGAAGGCCGGCGAAAACCTGAATCTTTACGTCATTCACGACGAAGATATTCTTCGCGTAGTAAACGAATTGAGAGCAGCCGGCGCAGAGGCTATTTCCCTCAATGGGCAGCGTCTGACAGCTACCTCGGAGATTCGCTGTGCTGGTCCAACTCTGTCGGTAAACAACGTCCGCTCGGCGGCTCCCTTTGAGATAGTTGCTATCGGTGAGTCCGCTACTCTGGAGAATGCCATGAAGATGCGCGGCGGCGTGGTAGATACCCTGAAGGTCTGGGGTATACAGATGGCCATAAGCCCACGCTCCTCGGTAACGGTGCCTCCCTTCAACGGTCCATCTCCCTTCCGTCATGCTAAGCCTGTAGCCAGGGAAACGACGGGAGATAACGGCGGGCAGAAGACTGCGGGAGGTAATGCAAAATGATTATTTCCATCGTAGGCTTCTCCGTAGGAATTCTTTTAGGCATGATTTGTCCGTTGGATATTCCGGTGGCATATTCAAAGCTCTTCTCCGTGGCGCTGATTGCAGCTCTTGATTCGGTTTTCGGCGGTATCCGCGCCGACATGGACGGGAAATTTGACAATACCATCTTCCTGTCCGGCTTCGTGGTGAATGCTTTGCTGGCAGCAGTGCTTGTCTACCTTGGCGATAAGCTGGGGATGGATCTCTACATGGTTGCCCTCATTGCCTTTGGCCTGAGAGTGTTCCAAAATTTGGCAATCATCCGCCGCTATATGCTGGACAGGAAATCAAACTGAGAATATTGCTTTAATTGAGAGACGGGCGGCCGTCTCTCTTTTTTATTTTGATTAATGCGAGAAAAAGTGATAGAATTGGTACAGGTTTATGAAACCATAATTGCAAGGGAGAGAATACAATGAGCGAGAGCTGTGATTTTGACTGCAGCAGCTGTGGTACCGATTGTCCGTCACGAAAGGCACCACAGGAGAATGTATGCGGCGAAAATAATAATCAGGCCGGCTGTGGTGAGCCGCCGGTACTGGCTCCTAACGAGCTGTCGAAGGTAAAGCATGTCATTGCCATCATGAGCGGTAAGGGCGGCGTGGGAAAGTCCATGGTCACCGGTTTGGCTGCGGTGGAGATGAGCAGAGCCGGATACCATGCCGGCATCCTCGATGCCGATATCACCGGCCCATCAATTCCGAGAATGTTTGGCGTGAAGGGTGAGATAAAGGGCAATGAAGTCGGTGCCTATCCGCTGAAGAGTGACGGCGGCATTGATATCATGTCCATGAATCTTCTGCTGCCGGATCAGACTGCCCCGGTGGTCTGGCGCGGCCCGGTCATCAGCGGTGTCGTTCGCCAGTTTTGGCAGGAGATTATCTGGGAGGATGTAGATTATCTCTTCGTAGATATGCCACCCGGAACCGGAGATGTCCCCCTCACGGTTTTCCAGTCGCTGCCGGTGGACGGTATCATCGTTGTTACCAGTCCGCAGGATTTGGTAAACATGATAGTGGAGAAGGCAGTGAAGATGGCGAAACTGATGGATATTCCCATCCTCGGCGTGGTGGAGAATATGTCTTACTTCCGTTGCCCGGACTGCGGAAAGGAGCATCACATCTTCGGCGAGAGCCATCTGGCTCATGTGGTAGCCCAGTACGATATTCCGGTACTTGGCCGCCTGCCTATCGACTATCGCCTGGCCGAGGCCAGTGACTCGGGAAATATCGAGACGGTAGGAGGTCACTTCCTTGACGAGATGGCAGCTGTTTTGAAGGAGCTGGACAAGGAGTAAGTCTTGTCCTTCGAAATCGGTCTGCGTCAAAAATAAATAGAAATACAATAAAATCAGGAGGGAACACAATGAAGAAGTACAAGGTAGCAGTTATCCCCGGTGATGGCATCGGCCCGGAAGTCCTGGCTGAAGGCAAAAAGGTTCTTACTGCCGTTGCGGAAATGGCAAACTTTGAGGTAGAGTATGACGACTATCCCTGGGGTTGCGAGTATTATCTCAAAACCGGCGAAATGATGCCTGAGAATGCTCTGGAAATTCTGAAGGATGTAGACGCCATCTATCTCGGTGCCGTCGGCTATCCCGGTGTTCCCGATAATGTTTCTCTTGGCGGTCTGTTGCTGAAGCTCCGCAAGGGCTTCGACCAGTACATCAATCTCCGCCCGGTAAAGCTCCTGAAGGGCGCACCGTGCCCGCTTACCGGTGTTGGCATTGAGGATATCGACATGGTTGTCGTTCGTGAGAACAGCGAAGGCGAGTATGCAAATGTTGGCTGCCGCCTCTATCCGGATTCTCCGCAGGAAATGGCTCTGCAGACCAGCGTCTTCTCCCGCAAGGGTACCGAGCGTGTCATCCGCTATGCCTATGAGCTGGCCAAGAAGGAAGGCAAGACGCTTACCAGCATTTCCAAGGGCAACGCTCTCGGCTACTCCATGGTCTTCTGGGATCAGATTTTTAAAGAGGTAGGTCAGGAGTATCCTGAGGTAAAGACCAGCACTCTGCTTGTGGATGCAGCCAGCATGTTCTTTGTAAAGGATCCGAAGCGCTTCCAGATTGTCGTAGCCTCTAACCTCTTCGGCGATATTCTCACCGACCTTGGTGCCGCTATCGCCGGCGGTATGGGTCTCGCTGCCGGTGCCAATCTGAATCCGGAGGGCAAGTATCCTTCCATGTTCGAGCCTATCCACGGCTCTGCTCCGGATATTGCCGGTCAGATGATTTCCAACCCGCTGGCCTCCATCTGGTCCATTGCTCAAATGCTCGATCACTGGGGAATGAACGACTGGGGTCAGAAGATTATCGACGCTATTGAGACTCTGCTGGTTGAGAAGAAGACGCTCACTCCGGATCTCGGCGGTTCTGCTAAGACCGATGAGATTGGCGAGGCAATCATCGAGATTCTTCGTCGTAAATAAAACTGCATAGTACGCAGTCAGAGACTGCTGCATAATATTTTTCCGTTGTCTTCCTTGCAAGGGGGGGACGGAGAGTGAATTGTGCGGCAGTCTTTTTGTCTGTCGTTTTGTTTGACAATAAACATGCTTTCCTTTATTATTAAAAGCGGAGAATTTTGCTCTTTTTAGAGAATAAAAAAGTATGAATCAGGAGATGACCCCATGAAAGTGGCAATCATTATGGGCAGCGACTCTGACTGGCCAATTGTGAAACCGGCAGCTGACATGCTGAAGGAATTTGGTATTGAGCCGGTTGTTGAAGTAGCTTCGGCTCATCGTACCCCCGGTCGGGTAAAGGAATTTGTAGAGTCGGCAGATGAGAAGGGAATCGCACTCTTCATTGCGGCAGCCGGTGCAGCTGCACATCTGGGCGGCGTTATCGCTTCCTATACTACGAAGCCGGTTATCGGGATTCCTATCAATGCCTCCCCGATGAATGGTCTTGATGCCCTGCTGGCCACCGTTCAGATGCCCTCTGGTATCCCTGTGGCAACTATGGCTATCAACGGTGCGAAGAATGCAGCTATCTTTGCAGCGCAGATTCTTGCTGTAGGCGATGCTGAGTTGGCCGAGAAGATGAAAGCATATCGCCAGAAGCTGGCTGATGAAGTGGCAGTAAAGTCTGCCCGCGTCGCCGCTCAGGTATAAGTACGAGGTGGATAATGGAAAAGCAGTTGACATACGCTGATGCAGGCGTAGATATTGATGCAGGCAATCGCTCCGTCACCCTTATTAAGGATTGCGTAAAGGAAACCTATCGTCCTGAGGTTATGGGCGATCTCGGCGGGTTTGGCGGTCTGTTTGCGCTGAATGTAGCAAAATACAAGGAGCCGGTACTTATTTCCGGTACCGACGGTGTAGGCACGAAGCTGAAGCTGGCTTTCCTCTTGAACAAGCATGACACCATCGGTCAGGATGCCGTAGCCATGTGCGTAAACGATATCGTCGTTCAGGGTGCGGAGCCCCTTTTCTTCCTCGACTATCTTGCCGTCGGCAAGCTGGATCCTGAGTCCGTGGCTGAGATTGTAAAGGGTGTTGCCGGAGCCTGCAAGGAGTCCGGCTGTGCTCTCATCGGCGGCGAGACCGCCGAGATGAACGGCTTCTATCCGGAAGGCGAGTATGATATTGCCGGTTTTGCCGTTGGCTGCGTTGAGAAATCCAAGATGATTAACAGCAGCATGGTAAAGGAAGGGGATATTATCCTCGGACTGCCATCTACCGGTGTTCATTCCAACGGATATTCCCTCGTTCGCAAAATTGTCTTTGAAGTAAAGGGCATGAAGGGCGATGAGTATATCGATGAGTTGGGCAAGACCATCGGCGAAGCTCTCCTGACCCCGACCCGCCTCTATCCGGCTGTAGTCCTGCCGCTGGTCGAGAAATTCGATATTCATGGCATGGCGCATATCACCGGCGGCGGCTTCTACGAGAATATCCCCCGTGCTCTTCCTGAGGATATGGGTTGCACCATTAACGCAGCTGCCTGGGAAGTGCCGGCTATCTTTGGTCTCCTGTCCAAGTGGGGCAATGTAGCACCGAGAGAGATGTACCGCACCTTCAATATGGGTATCGGCATGATTGTCATCGTCCCGGCAGAGCAGGCAGAAGCCGTACAGGCTGATTTGGCCGCTCGCGGCGAGAAGTCCTTCGTGATCGGCAAGGTCACCAAGGGTGAGCATGAGGTCACCATGACCGGCGGAGTATTCGCCTGATGGCGGGGGAAGTCCTCGGAGTTCTTTGCTCCGGTCGTGGGACGAATCTCCAGTCCATTATCGATGCAGTAGCTTCCGGTCAGATAAAGGCTCCAATCGGTGTAGTAATTACCGATAAGCCCGGTGTGATGGCATTGGAGCGTGCTGAGAAGGCAAATATCCCGGCTGTCTGCGTTGACAGGAAGCAGTTTGCCACCCGTGAGGAATTCGATGCGGCGCTCTTAGCCGAGCTGAAGAAATACGGCGTTACTCTCGTCTGGCTGGCTGGCTTTATGCGGCTGCTGACCGCTGACTTT
>JAZLHS010000156.1:0-2352 GCA_045616885.1 Selenomonadaceae bacterium
CGGTCGCCTTATTGATTGAGTTAAAAGCTCAAATTTTATAAGTTGGTTATCTAACCAAATGGTTTCTCGAAAACCTAACAGCGTGTCGACGCTTACTTGTGAAACGGTCAATAAGCGGAGAAAAGGATTTCTCCTCAATAGAGTAGTAAAAGTAGTGATTGCTATATAGACTCTGACGACTAAACTTCCGACCACCACCGGGGGCAATGATGCCTGCCCGGCAGAATAAAGGATTTCACAGACAGCGCATACGCCGTGCGCTGTCTTTTATTTTGTGTTGTGGGGTTGATTAAATGATAGATAGAAAGACACTGGCAAGGATGCCAGAGCAGCAGCGGGCTCCTATCTTCGAGGCGCTGGAGCGCTTCCGCCAGATGCGCGTCGTCCCCTTCGATGTCCCCGGTCACAAGCGCGGCCGCGGCAACCCGGAGCTTCGCGACTTCCTCGGCGAGCGCTGCATCGGCATCGATGTAAACAGCATGAAGCCTCTGGACAACCTCTGTCATCCTGTTTCGGTCATTCGCGAAGCAGAGAAGCTGGCGGCTCAGGCATTCGGTGCTGCAGATGCTTTCCTGATGGTCGGCGGTACCACCAGTGCCGTGCAGTCGATGATTCTTACCGTCTGCAAGCGGGGCGATGAAATAATCCTGCCGCGAAACGTCCATCGAAGCGTCATCAATGCCCTCGTTCTCTGCGGCGCTATACCAGTATATGTCAATCCCGAGGTTGACCGCCGTCTCGGCATCTCCCTCGGCATGAAGCGTGAGGAAGTAGAGAAGGCAATCACGCAGCATCCCAATGCTGTCGCCGTCCTCGTCAACAATCCCACTTATTACGGCATCTGCTCCGACCTGCGAGCCATCGTAGACATGGCTCACCGTCACGGTATGCTCTGCCTTGCCGATGAGGCTCACGGCACCCACTTCTACTTCGGCGATGATCTGCCGGTGTCAGCTATGACCGCCGGTGCCGATATGTCCGCCGTGTCCATGCACAAGTCCGGCGGCAGCCTCACTCAGTCCAGCTTCCTGCTGGCCGGGCCCGGCGTCCACGCCGGCTATGTCCGTCAGATAATCAATCTGACTCAGACCACTTCAGCCAGCTATCTTCTCATGTCCAGTCTTGATATCTCCCGCCGCAATCTCGCTCTCCGCGGCCGGGAAATCTTCCGTCAGGTCAGGGAGCTGGCCATCTATGCCCGTGATGAAATAAATGAAATCGGCGACTATTACGCTTTCGGTCAGGAGCTGAGGGACGGAAATGCCGTCTTTGACTTCGACTCCACCAAGCTCAGCGTTCACACCCTCGACATCGGCCTTGCCGGCATCGAGGTCTATGATACTCTCCGTGACGACTACGATATTCAGATAGAGTTCGGTGATTTGGGCAATATTCTTGCCTACCTTTCCATCGGCGACCGCATTCAGGATGTAGAGCGTCTGGTGAGCGCCCTGTCCGAGATTCGCCGCCGCTATCGCCGTTCCCCTGCCGGCATGCTCAGTCAGGAGTACATCGCCCCTGAGGTAGTAGCCAGCCCGCAGGATGCATTCTACGCAGCGGATATTTCCATTCCCCTCGAGGAAAGCCTCGGCCGGGTCTGCAGTGAATTCGTCATGTGCTATCCCCCGGGCATTCCTATCCTGGCTCCCGGTGAGCGAATCACTCAGGATATTCTCAACTATATCCGCTATGCCCACGAAAAGGGCTGTCAGATGACCGGCCCCGAAGACCCGGAAATCAAGCGGATAAATGTATTGAAATAAAGATTACAAACGGATTTCTGACAGACTGTCACGCCGTAAGATATTTTTGGAGGTAATAACCTTGGAAGTCTGGTTCAGTGAATACCATACTCCGGATGTGAAGCTCACCCTGCGAGTAAACAGTCAGCTCTACTCCGGTCAGAGCAACTACCAGCATATCGATGTTTTCGATACCCCGGAATTTGGTCGAGTTCTCGCCCTTGACGGCAACATCATGCTCACGGAGCGAGACGAATTCGTATACGATGAGATGATTACCCATGTACCCATGGCGGTTCATCCCAACATTTCCACCGTTCTGGTCATCGGTGCCGGCGACGGCGGCGTCGTCCGTGAGCTGACCCGCTACGATCAGATAACGCAGATAGATCTGGTGGAAATGGACCCTGCCGTTATCGAGGTCTGCCGCCGGTTCCTGCCGGGCAACGCCAGCCGTCTTGCCGACCGCCGCGTTCACCTTTACTACGAACACGCCCTGAAATTCATCCGCCGCTGTGAGGACATTTCCGACCTTATCATCGTCGATTCCCACGACCCCTTCGGTCCTTCGGAAGGACTTTTCACCCGTGAATTCTACGGAAACTGCTTC
>JAZLHS010000157.1:0-3037 GCA_045616885.1 Selenomonadaceae bacterium
ATTTTTCTTCCAAAAGAAGGATTTTTTATTTTTATGCCTAATATATATAAAAAGGATTTATGTATATTGACGCATGGCAATGTTTAGAAGGGGGTTAATATTGTGCGTACAATTAAAACTGAGGAAATCACTGAAGTAGTAACCCAGCTTTGTAAAGAGGCTGCTTACTATCTGCCAAAGGATGTTTATGAGGCCTTAAAAAGAGGCCGCGAGACTGAGAAGTCTCCGGTAGGTCGTGATGTACTCGATCAGATTATCCGCAATGCCGAAATTGCAAGAAGCGAGGACAGACCGATTTGTCAGGATACCGGCCTTGCTATTGTCTTTATTGAGGTAGGTCAGGATGTTCACTTTGAGGGTGGCTTATTAGAGGATGCTATCAATGCAGGTGTATCTAAAGGTTATGTTGAGGGATATCTGCGTAAGTCCTCTGTTTGCGAGCCGCTCTTCAATCGTAAGAACACTCAGGACAACACTCCTGCTATTATCTACACCAGCATCGTTGCAGGTGATAAGGTGAAGATTACTGTTGCACCTAAGGGATTTGGCAGCGAAAATAAATCCGGTGTCGAGATGCTTGTGCCGGCAGATGGCGTAGAGGGCGTTAAGAATGCCGTTCTCAAAATTATTAAGCATGCTGACTGCAATCCGTGCCCGCCGATGGTTGTCGGTGTTGGCGTTGGCGGTACTATGGACAAGGCTGCATTCCTTTCCAAGAAAGCTCTGCTCCGTCCTTGCGATTCTGTCAATGAGCATCCGGATTATGCAAAGCTGGAGGCTGAACTGTTGGAGATGATTAACAAAACCGGTATTGGACCTCAGCTGGGTGGAACTACAACCGCATTGGGTGTAAATGTAGAGTGGGCTGCTACTCATATCGCAGGCCTGCCTGTTGCTGTTACTATTTGCTGCCATGCCTGCCGTCATGCCAGCCGTGAGATTTGATAAAGGGGGAGAAAATCAATGGCAGAAAAAATTCGTATTCAGACTCCGCTGACGGAAGAAATGTCCCGTAAGCTTAAGGCTGGCGATAGCGTTCTTATTTCCGGTACTATTTATAGCGCGCGTGATGCTGCGCATAAGGTTATGACTGAAGCTTTGGCTCCTGCAGAGAAGCTTCCTATTGTCTGGAACAATCAGATTGTTTATTATCTGGGGCCGTCTCCTGCAAAACCGGGTGATCCGATTGGCTCTGCAGGTCCGACTACCTCCGGTCGTATGGGTGCCTATACACCGACTATGCTTGATCAGGGTATCAAGGGTATGATTGGCAAAGGTTCCAGAAAGCCTGAAGTATTGGAATCCATGAAAAAGAATGGCGTTACTTATTTTGCTGCTGTAGGCGGTGCTGCTGCGCTGATTGCCAAGTCGATTAAAAAATATGAGGTTATTGCCTATGGTGAGCTTGGTCCTGAGGCACTTGCAGCTCTGACCGTTGAGGATTTCCCGGCAATCGTTGTCATCGACAGCGAAGGTAATAATTTCTATGAAATTGGCCAGAAGCCTTATCGTGAAATTTAATTGGTTAATAATAGCGTAGGAGGCTTAGTATGTTTAATCTGACATTTTATCTGCGCCGGCTTCATTCCTTGTGTGGTTTGGTATGTGTTGGTGGCTTTCTTTTGGAGCATATCCTGACAAATGCAAGGGTTCTTCTTGGACCGGCCAGCTTTAATGCAGCCGTAGATTTATTAGCGTCGATTCCGCCGGAGATTATGATTCCGTTGGAAATTGGTGCTGTATTGATACCATTCCTTTTTCACGGGGTTTACGGTATTTATATAGCTCTGCAGGCAAAGAACAATCCGACAAACTATTGTTATGTAAATAATATTCAGTTCTATTTGCAGCGTATGACTGCCTGGTATCTGACGGCATTTTTAATTTGGCATGTATTTTATCTGCGCTTTATGGTTAAGGGGAGCGGAACGCATATCTCCTTCCAGTTGTTGCAGAGCTACTTTGAAAATCCTGTTTATTGGGTTCTGTATCTCCTTGGTATGTGGGCAGCAATATTCCATTTCTGCAATGGTATTACTACCTTCTGCATGACCTGGGGCATTGCCAAAGGACCGCGTATTCAGAAGGTTATCAATGCAGGCGCAATGGGCCTGTGCGGTTTCCTCTGCCTTGTTTCGCTGGCTTCTATGGTTGTATATCTGCTGTGAGATAAGAATTCTTAAAAGAAGGAGAGAGCTTAAGTGGCTAAAAAATCATTTAAAATAGGTGTAGTCGGTG
This sequence comes from Selenomonadaceae bacterium, assembly GCA_045616885.1. Taxonomy (GTDB): domain Bacteria; phylum Bacillota; class Negativicutes; order Selenomonadales; family Selenomonadaceae; genus RGIG250. Next base: position 2,239 of record JAZLHS010000157.1, read on the forward strand.
CCGGTCTTTCCGGCCTCATGGCTGCATTGAAGATTTGCGAAGCTGGCAGTGAAGTTGATCTGTTTTCCTACTGCCCGGCAAAACGTTCGCATTCACTTTGTGCGCAGGGCGGTATGAATGCCTGCATGAACACTAAAGGTGAGAACGACAGCATTTATGAGCATTTTGATGATACTGTATACGGCGGCGACTTCCTGGCTGATCAGGTGGCTGTAAAGGGAATGTGCGAGGCAGCTCCCGGTATCGTTGAAATGTTTGACCGTATGGGCGTACCGTTCACGCGTACAGCTGAGGGTGTCCTGGATTTGAGAAACTTTGGCGGCCAGAAAAATAAAAGAACTGTATTCGCAGGTTCTACTACTGGTCAGCAGCTTCTCTATGCATTGGATGAGCAGGTGCGTAAATGGGAAACCTTGGGTAAGGTTCATCGTTATGAATTTTGGGAATTTATTAAGATTATCAAAAATAAGGAAGGCGTTTGTCGTGGTCTGGTAGCACAGAGCATGAATTCCATGGAAATTAAAGCTTTCCGTTATGATACCGTTATTTTGGCTACCGGTGGTCCGGGCGTTGTGTTTGGCCGTTCCACTGCTTCCACTATTTGTAACGGCTCGGCGGTTTCTGCTGTTTATCAGCAGGGTGCAAGCATTGGTAATCCGGAGTTTATCCAGATTCATCCGACGGCTATTCCTGGTTCCGATAAAAATCGTCTGATGTCTGAGGCATGCCGTGGTGAGGGCGGTCGTGTCTGGGTTGAGAAGGATGGTAAGCCTTGGTACTTCCTGGAGGAAATGTATCC
>JAZLHS010000158.1:0-17426 GCA_045616885.1 Selenomonadaceae bacterium
GGCTGCTGTTGCCGATAGGAGCCATGAGTTTCTTCAGTTCCTGGTCGAATGCCAGTACATAGTCAACAATCTTCTGAGCACCCCGGTCTACATCAAGGCGCTTTACAAGTCTGGGATCCTGGCTGGCGATACCTACCGGACACTTGCCGGTGTTGCAGGAATTGCAGCGACCGTTCTCACTGCCGATACAGCCAAGGAGCTGAATGAGGATACGACCGCAGAATACACCGTTTGCACCGAGGCAGATGAGCTTGAAAGCGTCGGCTGCCGCATTGCCGGTGAGGCCGATACCGCCGCCGCCGTAGAGGGGAATCTGACCTGCTTTACCTTGAGCAACAGCCGCCATATAGCAGTCACGAATCTTGGAAACGATAGGATGACCGGTGTGGTCAAGGGAGATTTCATTTGCTGCACCGGTACCGCCCATGATGCCGTCAAGGAAGAAGCCACCGCAAATCTTGTACGGATCGCGGAGAAGGTTGTTGTATACGGCTACGGAGGTAGCTGAGGCGGCGCACTTGATGGCTACCGGTACCCGGAAGCCGAAAGCAGCATTGAGAGAAAGGTGCATCTTCTGTACCGATTCTTCAATGGAGTACAGACCCTGATGGTTCGGCGGAGAATTCAGAGTGGCACGAGGTACGCCGCGAATTGCCTGAACATGCTCGGCAACCTTTGCGGCCGGCAGGAGCCCGCCGTCACCCGGCTTTGCACCCTGACCTATCTTGATGAGAACGCCGGCCGGGTCGGTCTTCATGTGAGGCATAGCCTTGATGATACGGTTCCAGCCGAAGTGACCGGAAGCTATCTGAATGAAGAAATATTTGAGATAATCGGACTCCAGAAGATTTACCGGCATACCGCCTTCACCGGAAGCCATGCGGACAGGAAGGCCGCACTTTTCGTTCAGATAGGCAGTTGCTAGAGCGATAGCTTCCCATGCTCTGGTAGAGAGCGCACCGATGGACATATCGGAGAAAATCAGCGGGTAAATCCAGCGTACCGGCGGAACCTTCTTCGTCAGCTCAAGCTTGCCGTCTACGACCTTAACCGGAATTTCTTTGGAGTCAAGGACACGGCCGAAGGGTGCTCTGATGTCAAAGGTGTGACGATTGGCATCGAGCGAGGGGTCAGTCATCTGAGAGATACGACCGACGACAATCTTGTCCAGCGTGTGCATAGCGTTGAGATTGGTACGGCCGCCGCGCTTGATGGGACCGGCATCTCGGGAAAGCAAATCCTTGCGCGGTGCCGGGTTCAGCACCGGCTTTATAGCGTCATTGGGGCAGACACGCTCACACATCCCGCAACCGCGGCAGAAATCGGTGAGGCTGGCTACCTGCTTAATGACGGTGCGGACTTCATTCTTCTGCACCGGATTGGGCTGTACTCCCTCGGATACGGTGACAGACTGGCGAATGACTACCGGCTTGATTGCGTTGAAGGTACAGCCGGCTACGCAGCTGCCGCAGAGAGTACACTTGGAGGGGTCATGCTGAATTATCCAGGGCAGGTCACTGACTGCAACGTCCTGTACTTTTATTGTCTCCATCTTTCTACCTCCAGGTTGTTGTTTACAACGATAGTTTCTCTCTCTCCGGGGTATATATCCAATGCCACATTTCTGTCGGGCATTATGTAATTCAGTCCAACAACGTCTGAGGACATGCAGACCATGTTATCATCACGGCCGATGACGATGGGGCGGAGCTTCTTGCTGTCGCAGCAGGTCATCATACGACCATCCGGCAGACCGGCGATAATGGTGTTGGGGCCGTTGATTTCCAGATGAGCCAGTGACTCACGGATGGACAGAAGCACATCCTTGTCCTCACGCTTCTCCATCTCCGTGAAGGGCAGCGGCGTAATAACATGCTTGTAGTAGTTCAGCGGCCACTTTAGTTCGTGGTGAACATAATGGAGGGTATAGAGGAAATTCTGAGAGTCAGACTCGAAGCCGATATAGCCGCGATTCAGTGATTTCTGCAACTGACTATTCTTCGTTGTGAAGGTATTCTCGCCGTTGGCGCAGAGAGTGTAGCCCTGCAGGAAGAAGGGATGAGCCGCATAGCGGACGATGGCGTAGTTGGTGTTCTGACGGCACTGAACGATGATGTTCTTGGCCATGAGGGCACCATTGTCATCCCAGAGACGGAAGTAGGTAGCAATATCGTGGGGATCACCAATCTCCTTCAGGGTCAGGACATCCGGCCAGAATGAGTAAACATATCCTTCCCCTGCCTCGGTCAGCATCTTGCGAAGAGCCAGTCTGGTGTCCAGCAGCAGCTCTTCCCTATCCTCAAACTTCTCATAGTGAGCTGGATAGTCATAGCAGCGGAAGATGTAGAAAGGCATGGGAACGATATCGAGACCGGGACGCTTGTCCGGTACCGGAGTCCAGGAGGACAGCTGCGCGAAGCCAAGGCTGTCCATGTACTCTTCAACCATGCGGGCACCTTCCTTGGTGCAGGCAAGTGACAACAGCGGCTTATCCTTGTACGGAGCAAATATGCCGTAAAGGTCCTGCATGACCATTGCAAAACCCGAGTTATCGTAACCCTCCTGCTGGGGCAGCATGAGCGCCAGCGCCTTTGATGGACTTACCGGAGTTGTACTTTTAATGGAACCGATTCTACACATAATCTCTCTCTCCCTTTTCTAGCGATTCCTTTTGTTGGCAAATGTTGTTTTTGCTTGCACATTGTATACAAACAGTATAATTATGCATAACAAATTGCGGTTTTATTATAGTTTATGCAGGAATTTTGTCAATTGTCCGCAATTATGTATTCAGTATTAATACAAAACACAGAAAAAAGGGTACCATCTCACAATGGTACCCTTTTATTTTTGATTATTCACTACCGAGAAAGCACTTTTTCAGCAGTCTCAGCACGCTGTTTTGAAGGTGATACTGTATACAACGCAGCATTGAAACCTAGCATTTCAAATAAAGCACGGTTTATTTTTTCTATTTTAAAAAAATGTTTGATTTCAAACACCATCAAAAAGGAACAGCCTCTATAATAAAGTCAATAATCTTTTACCATCCATATGCCATCACGCGTACCATTCGCTCTGACTACGAAGCCTTTTTCATGCATTTTAACAGTAGATTGTAAACAAATAATGCAAAAAGGTCATAACCGCCACGCTGGCAGTTATGACCTTTCTTTTTGGACAAATATGTTGTCTATTACCCCTCCGGCACTTCGTGCCACCTCCCCTAAAGGGGAGGCTTTGCATCGTCTATCTGACGGTCATCTCGGAGAGAATAAAATTAAAGTGAATCGCAATTATGCCTGCAATGCCCCTACCAGCTCGTTGACATGAGCAATCTTCTGCTCGTCAAGATAAGCGGCAATACCGTCAGCAATCTTCATAGTCGCGGACGGATCCACAAAGTTTGCCGTGCCTACTACGACAGCCGAGGCACCGGCAAGCAGGAACTCAATGGCATCCTCAGCAGTAGAGATACCGCCCATGCCAAGGACAGGAATATTAACTGCTTTAGCTACCTGCCAGACCATCCGCAGAGCTACCGGCTTCACACAGGGACCGGAGAGACCGCCGGTTATATTGCCAAGAACAGGCTTCTTCGTCCTGATGTCGATGGCCATACCCATGAGGGTATTGATGAGGGACACGGCATCTGCACCGGCTTCCTCAACAGCCTTTGCCATCATGACGATATCGGTGACATTGGGTGACAGCTTCAGAATGACCGGCTTCTTTGTGTGAGCCTTGGCAGCCCGAACAACAGCGGAAGCTGCTGCAGGGTCGGTACCGAAGACGATGCCCCCCTCTTTGACATTGGGGCAGGAAACATTCAGCTCGATAGCGGCCACGCCGTCAACATCAAGCATCTCTGCTAACGTACCGTAGTCCTCAGTAGTGCTGCCGGAGATATTGACGATTACATTCATGTTGTACTTTTTCAGGCGCGGGAGGGTCTCCTTCAGGAAGACCTCGGCACCGGGGTTCTCCAAACCGATGCAGTTCAGCATACCGGCCGGAGTCTCAGCGATACGGACACCGTCGTTGCCGCGACGAGGCAGAAGGGTGGTTCCCTTCACCATTACGCCGCCCAGTCGCTCCAAATCAACAAAATCGGCAAATTCCTCACCGAAGCCGAAGGTGCCGGAAGCTGTGAGGATAGGGGTGTTCATATGAATGCCGCAAATGTCTATAGCAAGACGCGGATCGTAGGTCATGCGAAAACCTCCTCCCCTCGGAATACCGGACCGTCCTGACATACATGGAGACGACGGCCGTCAGTGCTGTCAATATTGCAGGAGAGGCAGGCACCGAGACCGCAGGCCATGCGTTTCTCCAAAGATACCTCGCAGGGCACGCCCTGCTCACGGCATATCTCAAAGGTCTTCTTCATCATGATTTCCGGTCCGCAGACTGCTACACGGTCATACTTGCCGGTAGCAAGAAGCTCCGGCAGTACCGCTACGGTAAAGCCTTTGGTGCCGAGAGAGCCGTCATCGGTAGTGATGTGCATGGCATCTACAGCCGGCTCGTAATATTTTGTCCAGAAAAGCTCTGCTGCATTGCGTCCGCCGAGAAGTGCCTCACACTTTTCCAGCCGCTCAGCCAAAAACTTCACCGGAGCCAGACCCATGCCGCCGCCGACAATGAGAACACGACCGGCGGAGGTGTCAAAGCCGTGACCCAAAGGTCCGAGGATGGAGAGGCTGTCCCCTGCCCGATACTCGGTGAGCCTCTTTGTTCCCTTACCGAGAATGCGGTAAAACAGCTCAACAGTTCCCTGCTCCACATCTGCCCCGGCTATGCCCAGCGGACGGCGAAGGAGCAAACCTGCTCCCTCTACCAGCACCTGTACGAACTGACCGGGGTTTGCTGCCTCGGCCAGCTTTGGGGCCTTAACCGTGATGTGCCATACTCCATCGGAAACCTTTACATTTTCTATTACTTCAGTAATATGGTTTTCTTTTTTAGTTTCAGGCAAGATCGTCACCGCCTCCAACATAATCCTGTACTGCCAGAGAGTAAACGAGACGGCGCTCACGCATGAAGGTCAATACCCGCAGTACCTCCCAAGCGGTATCAAGGGAAGTCAGGCAGGCAATGCCGTGCTCGACGGTAGCACGGCGAATCTTGAAGCCGTCATTTGCGGAGTGTTTACCCTGAGTCAGTGTGTTAATGACCAGATTTATCCGGCCCTGCTTAATCATCTGAATAATATCGGCACTGCGCTGATGCACCTTGCCTACCACCTGAGCGTTGATGCCCATAGTGGCGATGGCCTTGGCCGTACCTTCGGTAGCCACCAGATTGAAGCCGATGTCGTAGAAGGCCTTGGCCAGCTGCTTCATCTCTTCCTTGTCCTTATCAGCCACGGTAATGAGAATGCAGCCGTGGACAGGAATATTCATACCGGCGCCGACCATTGCCTTGTAGAGAGCCCGGGCGTAGTGGTAGTCGATACCCATGACCTCGCCGGTGGACTTCATTTCAGGTCCGAGGGCGATGTCCACATCGGTCATCTTGGCGAAGGAGAATACCGGAGCCTTTACTGCCACGTATGGACGGAAGTCAACAAGGCCGGACTTGTATCCCTGCTGAGCCAGCGTCTCACCCATAGCAACCCGAGTGGCTACATTGACCATCTTCACATCGGTTATCTTGCTGAGGAATGGTACGGTACGGCTGGAGCGTGGATTTACCTCTATGATGTATACTTCGTCATTTACTACGACGAACTGAATATTCAGCAGACCCTTGACATGGAGATTTGTAGCCAGACGCTTCGTGTAGTCGATGATAGTGAAAATGACCTTGGAGGAAAGAGTCTGGGGCGGATATACGGCGATACTGTCACCGGAGTGAACACCGGCACGCTCGACGTGCTCCATGATACCGGGGATGACTACATCGACACCGTCGGAGATAGCATCTACCTCGACCTCGGTACCTTCCATGTAGCGGTCAACAAGGACAGGATGGTCAGGAGTTACCTTTACGGCTCTGCCCATGTAGTCCCTGAGTTCTTCTTCGTTGTAGACTATCTCCATAGCACGACCGCCCAGAACATAAGACGGGCGAACCATGCAGGGATAGCCGATGCGGGCGGCAGCGTCGAAGGCCTCCTGAACGGTGGTAACACTGGCACCCTGCGGGCGGGGAATATTGGTCTCGGTGAGGACTTCGTCAAAGCGCTCTCTGTCCTCGGCCCGGTCGATATCATCAACAGAAGTACCGAAAACCTTTACGCCGGCAGCCTCAAGGGAAGCGGCCAGATTGATGGCGGTCTGACCGCCGAACTGAACGATAACGCCCTCCGGCTTCTCTTTGTCTACGATGTTCAAAACATCTTCGGTGGTGAGAGGCTCGAAGTAGAGGCGATCGGAAATATCGAAGTCGGTGGAGACCGTCTCCGGGTTGTTGTTTATGATGATAGCTTCGATACCCATCTCCCGGAGAGCCCAAACGGAGTGAACGGAGCAATAGTCAAACTCTACACCCTGACCGATGCGTATGGGGCCTGAGCCGAGAACGATGACCTTGCGGGCATTGCTGGTCTGTACCTCATCCTCCTCCGCATGGAAGGTAGAGTAGTAGTACGGAGTGGCGGCTTCAAACTCAGCGGCACAGGTATCTACCATCTTGTAGCAGGGCAGAATTCCTGCGTTCTTTCGCTGCTGACGGATATCGGCAATAGGCTTCTCGGTTATCTCGGCGATGGAGCGGTCAGCCAGACCTACATCCTTCGCCCGGCGGAGAAGGTCATCGGTAAGAGGCATCTGCTCAAGGAGATTTTCCACATCGGTAATGGACTTTATCTTCCGGAGGAACCACTTATCTATTTTGGTTATCTCATGGATTTCATCGACGCAGGCAATACCGCGGCGCAGAGCCTCGGCAATGACGAAAATACGCTCGTCGTTTATCTGCATCAGGTGCTTCTTGATGGTCTCCCAATCCCAGTCTTCCATGAAATCCATGTGAAGACGATGAACGCCGATTTCCAAGGAGCGGACTGCCTTCAGGAGAGCTCCCTCGAAGTTCCGATCAATGGACATGACTTCACCGGTAGCCTTCATCTGCGTGCCGAGAGTGTGGTCGGCGTAGACGAACTTATCAAAGGGCCAGCGGGGGAACTTTACTACGCAGTAGTCAAGAGCCGGCTCAAAGCAGGCCTTTGTCTTCTGAGTAACAGCGTTGGTAATCTCGTCAAGGGTGTAGCCGATAGCAATCTTGGCCGACACCTTGGCAATAGGATAGCCGGTAGCCTTGGAAGCCAATGCCGAGGAGCGGGATACTCGAGGATTTACCTCGATGACGTAGTAACGCTCGCTGTTGGGGTCGAGGGCATACTGAGCGTTGCAGCCGCCTTCGATACCCAGCTCGCGGATGATGCGGATACTGGCGGAGCGGAGCATCTGATACTCGCTGTCAGTCATGGTCTGAGAAGGAGCCACGACGATGCTGTCACCGGTGTGGACGCCTACCGGGTCGAGGTTTTCCATGTTGCAGATAGTAATGCAGTTGTCGTTGCCGTCACGCATTACTTCATACTCTATTTCCTTCCAGCCGGCCACGCTGCGCTCAATGAGTACCTGACCAATCATGGAGTATTTCAGACCCTTGATGACGATATCGGTCAGTTCCTCTTCATTGTCGGCAATGCCGCCGCCGGTGCCGCCCATAGTGTAGGCCGGGCGGACGATGATAGGATAGCCGATTTCATTGGCAAAGCTTACCGCCGAAGCAACATCCTCTACGATGGCACTTTCGGGGATAGGCTCGCCCAGCTTCTGCATGGTCTCCTTGAACAGCTCGCGGTCTTCGGCTTTCTTTACAGCCATGAGCGGAGTACCAAGCAGCTCACATTCATACTTTTCCAGTACGCCCCGCTCGGCCAGCTGAACAGCCAGATTCAGACCGGCCTGACCGCCGAGAGTCGCCAGCAGGCCGTTGGGACGCTCCTTGGCGATTATTTCTTCAAGGAATTCAGGGGTCAGCGGCTCGATGTAGACACGGTCAGCGATGTTGGTATCGGTCATGATGGTAGCCGGATTTGAATTGACCAGTACTACCTCGAGACCTTCTTCCTTCAGGGCGCGGCAGGCTTGAGAGCCTGCGTAGTCAAACTCAGCCGCCTGTCCGATGATTATAGGGCCGGAGCCGATGACCATTACTTTTTTCAGATATTCTTTCTTTGGCATGATTACCACCGCATCCCTTTCGTCAACATATCCCGGAACTGGTCAAAGAGATAAACATTGTCGTCGGGGCCGGGGGATGCCTCCGGGTGGTACTGGACGGAGTAAATAGGCAACTCCTTGTGGCGCATACCTTCTACGGTGCCGTCGTTTACATTTATGTGGGTCACTTCCATGGGCAGACCCTCAAGGGACTTATCATCGACAGCATAGCCGTGATTCTGCGAGGATATCTGCACCTTGCCGGTAAGGAGGTTCTTTACCGGCTGGTTGGAACCGCGGTGGCCGAATTTCAGCTTATAGGTATCGGCACCGAGAGCAAGGGACAGCAGCTGATGGCCGAGGCAGATACCGAAGATAGGCAGATTGTTTTCTTTGTCGGCTTCAATGAGCTTCTTTATGTTCTCGATGACTTCCGGAACATCCTTGGGGTCGCCGGGGCCGTTGGACAGGAAAATTCCGTCCGGCTTCAGAGCCAGTACTTCATCAGCAGTCGTTGAGGCCGGAAGTACGGTGAGACGGCAGCCAATCCTGCTCAGAGAGTCGAGTATGTTCTGCTTGATACCGAAATCCATGACGACTACATGGGGGCCTTCCCCGGGAATTTCGTATGCTTCGGGAATGGTGACCTTCGCTACTACATCTTTTTTAATAGGTACGGCCATCAGCTCGTCTATCTCGGCCTGAGATGCATCTGCCCGGACGATAATACCCTTCATGGTACCGGCGCTGCGGATGCGGCGGGTAACGGCACGGGTATCTACATTGTAGAGGCAGGGCACGCCCTGAGCCTTGAGGAATTCTGTAAGTTCCTCGGTCATGTGGCAGCTGGAGCCTTCCCTGCACAGCTCGCCAATGATGAAGCCGTTTACAAAGGACTTGCGGGACTGCATGAACCGCTTGGCGATCCCGTAGTTGCCGACCAGCGGATAAGTCAGGGTGACTATCTGGTCACAGTAGGACGGGTCGGTAAGTATTTCCTGATAGCCGGTCATACCGGTGTTGAATACTACCTCACCGGTAGCGGTGATATTACCCAGAAGACTGCCGGTAAATACGGTGCCGTCCTGAAGAATAAGTTTGCCTGAAATATTGCCTTTCAAAGTTTTTCCCTCCAAAGTGCTTCTCATTTAAGGGAAACATTTTATTTATACCATAGGAAAGGCGGCTGTGCTCTGTGCGGAACCAAAGCACAGACCGCCTCTTCATTGAGATACCTTATTATTCTTTTATTCTACGATGCCATCTTTCATGACGATTTTGCCGTCAACGATGGTCATTACAGCCTTGCCCTTCAGATGCTGACCGACGAAGGGGCTGTGGGTGCCGCGGGTGTAGAACTTCTCGGCCTCAACAGTCCACTCTGCCTCGGTATCGATGATGGTGATATCGGCAGCAGCGCCTACGGCAAGATTGCCGGCCGGAAGGTTGAATACCTTTGCCGGAGCGGCGGACATACGGTCGATGACCTGACTCATAGTGAGCTTGCCGGTGTGATACAGGCTGGTAAGGATAACACCGAGAGAAGTCTCCAGCCCGGGGAAGCCGCTGGGAGCATACATGTACTCCTGATCCTTTTCTTCCTCAGCGTGAGGGCTGTGGTCGGTAACAATCATGTCGATAGTGCCGTCCATGAGACCGGCGATGCAGGCTTCTACATCCTTATCACGACGGAGCGGCGGATTTACCTTGGTGCAGCTATCAGTGAAATCTACCATCTCATCGGTCATGGTCAGATGATGCGGAGTGACTTCGGCAGTGACCTTGATGCCACGGGCCTTTGCCTCGCGAACCAGCTCGACGGAGCGGCCGGAGGAAATGTGCGCTACATGAATTTTTGCATCGGCATACTCAGCCAGCATGATGTCACGCATTACGGCGATGTCCTCAGCGACAGTCGGACGCCCCTTGAGACCGAGCATTGCACTGACATGACCTTCATTCATAACGCCCTCTTCTACAAGGGACGGCTCCTCATCGTGGTTGATGATAATCTTGTCGAAAGCACGGAGATAATCAAGACCGTTGAGAAGGGTCTTGGCACTCTTTACGAAATGACCGTCATCGGAGAATGCAACAGCTCCTTCATAGGTCATATCGCCGACTTCCGCCAGCTCCTGGCCTTCCTGCCCCTTTGTGAGAGCACCGATGATATCGATATGGACACGAGCCTCATAGGCTGCCCGAGCCTTCAGGCTGCGGACGAGAGAAGCATCTTCTACCACCGGGCGAGTATTCGGCATGGTAGCTACGCGAGTGAAGCCGCCGGCTGCTGCAGCCTGACTGCCGGAAATGAAGTCTTCCTTTGCTTCCTGACCCGGCTCACGGAAGTGAACGTGCATATCGATGAGACCGGGAGCAACGACTTTACCGGCAGCGTCAACGACTTCTGCACCGGCAGCTGCCAGCTTCTCGCCGACAGCGGCAATCTTGCCATCCTCTACCAGCACATCGGCTACTTTATCAATGTTATTTGCCGGGTCAACTACATGACCGCCTTTAATTAAGAGCTTCATTATTTGCTACCTCCCGTCAGTACCAGAGTCAAGAGAGCCATGCGGACGGCTACGCCGTTTTCTACCTGCTCCTGAATGGCAGTGTGCTCGCCGTAGGCAACATACGGAGAAATTTCCAAACCCTTGTTCATGGGGCCGGGATGGAGGATGAGGACGTCCTTCTTGGCCAGCTTCAAGCGCTCGTCGTTGATACCGTAAATGCGGGCATACTCGCGACGGGTCGGGAACAAACCTGCCTTCATGCGCTCCAGCTGAATGCGGAGAACTTCGATGGCATCTGCCTCGCGGATAGCATCCTCTACATTGTCATGGATGACGATACCCGGCTCCACGAAGAGGAAGCGCGGCATCATGGTCTTGGGACCGGCGAGATGCAGCTCGATACCCATCTGGCGCATACCCCAGATATCGGAGCGGGCTACGCGGCTGTGGAGAATATCGCCGACGATAGCAACCTTCAGACCTTCCAGATGACCCTTATGCTGCATGAGGGTGAAGAGGTTCAGCAGCCCCTGAGACGGATGAGCGTGCGCGCCGTCACCGGCATTGATGATGACGGGGTGGTCTACCACCTTCGCTGCGTACTCAGCCGCACCGTCTGCCTTGTGGCGCATGATGATTGCATCGAAGCCCATTGCCTGAACAGTGAGCATGGTATCGCGGAGGCTCTCGCCCTTTACGATACTGGAGGTGCCGGCGGTGATATTTACTACATCGGCACCGAGATACTTACCGGCAGTCTCGAAGGAGGTGCGGGTACGAGTAGAAGGCTCGTAGAAAACAGTAACGATGGACTTGCCCCGGAGGGTAGGCACCTTCTTAATATCGCGATGGATGATGTTCTTCATTTCCTTGGCCGTCTCGAGAACGAGGCCGATTTCTTCCGGAGAGAAGTACTTCAGATCCAGTACATCTTTGCCGAACAGTGAAACCTGATTCTTGCCCAAGCTGATCACTCCTTAAAATATGATTATAATAAAACAAAAAGCTCTCCCACGCCCAAGAAGGCACAAGAAAGCCAGCACAAAAAATCCCTATCACAGGAAAGCTCCCTTTGTCAGCCTCACAGGACTAATCTTAAAAGGACGTATTGGATTAGAACTACTATAGCACTCACTGTGTATAAAGTCAACGGATTTGGAATGAATACATAAGTCAATCCGCTTCAGCCTCTATCAGCACTAGACGATAAAAATCAGTATGACTGCCAATCACTTTGAATCTTCCGATTCTTTTATTACTATCTATACGCCTCTGCAGAAAACGGATAGGCTTATCACCGTAATAATCCTGCTTTAGCTCCACCGGCATTACTGTAAGCTCACTTACTTTTTCTACCCCATCAGCCAAAACGGTATATCTGTACATACCATCGTCCATGATTTCATATATACCAATTTCAATATCTTCTTCCCTGCAGTAACAAATACTATATTTCTCCATTTTCAAGCCCTCGCAAACAATCCTCCAAGCATTTCAAATACTATTTTAGCAAACAATCAACTAAATACAATAAACATAGAAAATAATTCCCTCGCTGTCTAGCCTAATCAACAGTCTCGACGGAGGGAATTACTACTCAATTTATTATTTCACTTTAATCTGGCCAATCTTTTCTATCGCCTGCGGTACTGCTCTCTTGACAGCAATGCTTGAATCAAAAGTACCGTGTACTTTGCCGATTACACGCTGCCTATCCAGGAACACATACCCTGCCTCGCTATTCTTATTGAACACCCTTGTCGTTACATCCATTTCGACCTTAAAATTTGCGCCCATTGCCAAGGGATTCCAATTCTGCTTCACCTGCTCACTCACCTTATCAATGCGAACAATAATCAACCCATCATAGGAAGTTGTAGCCAAGAACTCAGCAAGCAGTTTCTTAGAAAGGGGCATTTTAGCAGCCCGTCCGGTACCGTTGTAGGAGCCGGCAGTATGCATTTCACGCATCATACCCATAGGCCCCATCATTGGAGTAGGCGACTGTACCGGTGCACCGGCATTTTGCTGATTCATCAGAGCGTATGCCGTGGGATTTTCCTCTGCCATACGCTCCAGAAGCTCATTCTGTTTTTCTTCACGGAAAAGGTCAAAATTTCCCAGAAGCTGTGTGTCTGCGGCCAGCTTTGCATAGACGGGCAGCTTCGTCTGAATAGCGGCGACGACTTCATCAATTACCTTCTGGTCATAATTTGAATAACCATCGGTATCCAGATAGAAAGCCAGCTTCACCTGCTCTTCATTGTTCATTATTGACGCAACTTTTGACTGCAAATCCGCTGCCTCGGCCTTCGCCTCCATCAAGCAGGGAACTCCAGTCAAAACTGCTGCCGCCATGAATCCTGCAGCTGTTTTCCTCATCATTTTGTACATTGATAAAACTTCCTTTCATATCTTATTTTCTCATTTAATCGACTATGCAAACAAATTTCACCATCAGCCTTAGTGTAAACAGTTAATAATCCACCTTTTCCACTCCAAACCATTTAGCTGCATCATCCCATTTGCAGCGCAATTCTCCAACGCTTTCTCTCCCACTCGGATATCTGTATTCTAATACCAACGTATCTCCCTCAGGAAAAATTTCCTTAAATGCTATCGGAGATACACCATTTCTTTTCTGAAAATATCGGAGTGCTATTTCTTTTGTATCAAGATACTTTACGACCTTTCCATCCTCTCTAAATCCTAAAATAATATAATCCAATTCCGATCCATAATTAACTTTTAAGGCATAAAGCGTTATCCCGGAGTCCGTGTTAATCCGGTATATGCCGTTTGATAAAGCATCTGCGTCAATTGTATTCTCTATTTTCTGTGCGCCAACCTTTATAGCGCGATAATCGGCTTTCTTTGCGTTGTAGTGAATACTAAGTGCATGAGGTTCATTTCCAAAGGTTGCTATTCCTTTTGAATCAATGGAGTATCTTTTTCCCCTTCTTTCATATTGACTCTTTTCGCCCTTAATTTTTGTCGCTCCTTTGATGATGTAGCCATGACCACCCACCTGATTAAACGCGAAGAAGCCCAACTCCTCCGGAGAACAAAAAGTCATTGCTTCTGCCTCATGTGCAATCATCATCAACATGAGCGCTAACAATGAATTAACAACAAATGCCCTTAATTCATTCTTCATATATGGTTCCTCCTCATAATCATAGACCTCATCTTGTCTATTTTTATTATTTCGCGATTGATGGCAAGTAACGCATTGGCATAATAATCATTTAAAACTATCACCTACATTTGAATTATCAAATGGCAAATCCACAAAATCTTGTGCATCCTTTACCTTACCCTCCAAGTATCCACTTTGATATTTTGCATTTTTGTAGAAATGCATGTTATACGCCATACCAAAGACCATATCAGCTTCATAGTTCATGCTGTGCGGTGCAGATGGGGTAATAAATTTCCATTCATTTTCCCCAGCTCGATTCATTTTTTCAACATACGCTTCCTGTTTGTCATAGTTGAAATATAACCGCACCCTTTTCATGGAAGTCAATTTCTTTTTATTAGGAATTGGATACCTGCAATCTATACTGTCATATGTAATTATGTACTCTGGTGGCTCATATACCTCAACATTTACCGATGTCTTATCAACAAATGTAAAGGCACCCGAACCCAAGCCATGTCCATAATAATAATTGGCTGGTCTTTCTTCAATTTCCGCCAAAATCAATGGGTTATGTACATATGCTTGAACACCGCTCCCTGATAGCGTAATGAATCCTGCACACAAGCCAATGCACATCTTTCTTAATAAACCAGACACAGTTTACCTCCTCTATTTTCTCATTAAAGCCATTAAATCCAACAGCTTATAAACATTGCTCTATGCATAAACTATACAAACTACTCTTGTTCTATAGCCACCATTGTATTAATCAAAGATTAAAGTGTCGTTGAATTAGTTAGTTCAACAAAAGCCTCGAAAATGTATGTACCTAAAGACCTGAAACGGAATAAACACCAATATGTCCCCCAAACCACAATGCTTACACCCTCAGATTATCAGTTATGTGTCATAGTTTTTCAGCTACCTACTACCTCATCCTCAATGTAGAATAATTCCTCATTCTCATAGACGGGTGCTTCATATTGTTCATCATCATCTTCTTCCTCATCATACTGAGTGCGAACTGTCACATCTTCATAGCCAAACCAGCTTTTCTTTTCATCCCAAAAAAGTTTATAACTAGTAGGTGCTCCCTTCCCTCTTCCAAGAAATGATAGTCGCAAGTCGCTGTCACGGTCGACCGTCAAAACCGGGCCTCCAACAGGGCTATAGTAATTATTGCTATCTACATATTTATGTAACTTCCCCGCATTTGGATCATATCCATATAGGACAACCCTCGGTGCTGTTTCCATAGCAATAAATATTCTATCCGTACTATCGTCCCTGAACACCTTAAAGCTGTAATCATAGCGACTTTTAGGGCTATAGCCATCCAAAATCCTTTTGCCATTCCACCATATTATGAGGTGGTACTTTTTCTTTGAAACAGCCAGTCTGAGATTACGAAACCTTATTTTTATCTTGCCATCCTTTGTTTTATATTCTCTTTCCCATGCCTGATCCTCACCAAGATGCAATCTCCCTGACGCTGCTATAGGTCTAAATCCACCAGCTAAAGCACTGCCACAAAAGGAAATCATGCATATGACCATAATGATAACGCTAAAAACCTTCTTCATCAGTTTTACCTCTTAACCAACACTCTTCGCGTCCAGTGAATCCCATGCACCATTACTTCAAAATTGTTATATTCTTTTTCAACCTTCACATTAGGCAATACTATAGTAACCGTATCAGAATACTCACTAGGCGACATTGGCATACTGTGAAAAATCGGATTATTAACACTTACATTTTTAAGAGTAATAACCTCATCGTCAAAATGTCTTAAATTAACATCTACAAGAATCTCTTTAACGCCTGTTACATTATCCGGAGTCCCATTGTAAAATTTACCTGTTATACACAAATCACTGACTGATTTAGGATTTTCAACCTTTTCAGCTAAAAAGACAACCTCATTTTTATTTATCAGACTCTTGTTAAAGTCTTGTAACCGTTTGGCATATTCCGCCATTTTTTTATTGTAATCAACAGCATCCTTTTTACCGTCACCGGTCGATACAGCTTTCGGTGCGACTATAAGTCCGTTACCGGATATTGAGACTTGGTTTTCAGAGCCGCTATTATTACCTTTCAAAAGAAAGTATCCCAAGTAGCTTACCCCAATCAAAAGGACAATCGCCACCACTATTCCTATATTCTTTTTCCCATTTGACTGGCTCTCAGATGTCAAGGCAGATGCTTTGATATCCCGTTTATTAACACCACACTGAACATCAGGCTTTTGGTTTTTCAAAGCATTTGCCTCTGGTTTGATATTGATTTCTTCCGATTTGCAATCAGTCTTCATATCATCATCTGTAGCCGTCAGTTCCAGATCTGCAACGACCTCATATTCAGCAGTAGATACAGTCTCTTTCATCCCAGGCTCGGTATGTCTCTCTATTACAGTCTCCTGCATTGGCATATTATTTTTTCCAACATCCACATATGTAGCAGAAGGAACTCCCCCCCTTGATTGCAAGCGATTCGTTTCAGTTTTATACAGCTTCGTTACCTCAGTTATCCTTTTTGTTGCCTGAGTTTGCTCTACCGGTTTACCGGTCTTTAATATCTCCTGTTGTCTCTTCTTCCACGCCATAAAAGCCGATTTTAATTCTTCGGAAGAGCAGCCCTCATTGATACCCAAGATACTATATATATTGTCCATAGAATCTATCCCTTCTTATCTTCCGGAATATCATGCCAAGGTTTCTTTCTTACTACGAATAAGGGACTTGGTTGCCATAATTTGATTTTCCATCATGTCTGACTCTCCCATCATATTCGCTACGATATCTCGACCAAACGCAACTGCCAAGCGAAGCTTTGTAACAGGAGTACGGATAATACCACCATCCTTACCTACAACATGAAGGGTTTCATCACCATAATTAACCGAATCTACATCTCGATAGAAAACCTCTCTTACTGTTTCATCAAGTATTACACCCAACGCTATATCATAATCACATGTATAAGAAAGAACTTGCTGCTCTGTAAATAAGACGACAGTAACACTAATCAATGAACCACGAACCACACGGTCTTCACCCTCAAAAAAAACGGCTCTAGACACATAGTCATCTATTCCTGCCAAGCTGCGTATAAATGCCCTTATGGCTCTCGGAATACTTTTTATAATATCCCCTAACATCTGAAACCCGTTCTTCTTCTCCGCTGTTAATGCCGCCCCCATTTTTACTGACTCTTCACTAGCAAAGGTATACGCAACAATTGGATCAATTAAACTATACTCTTCCTCTATCAAACCCATTGTGGAAACAGAACGACTCTTTACATAGTCTATATCTTTAACTATTACCTTGTCATACAACATTTCCTCGGTTTTATAATTTCTAAATGTAAGATAGATTTTTATGCATAACCAGACAAACAATATTCCAAACCCAATAAGAAATATAGTTGTACACATGCCTACCACAAACAACAATGTAAGCCACGGATTATCGTCACCATAAAAATATTTTTTAAGTGGCTTTCTTTCCTGCAAATTATCCATATACAACACGATTATTCCTCCCTCACAGATTACAATATTCATTACATTCGGCAATATCC
>JAZLHS010000159.1:0-28745 GCA_045616885.1 Selenomonadaceae bacterium
TCGGTCCGTTCGACTTGCATGTGTTAAGCGCGCCGCCAGCGTTCGTCCTGAGCCAGGATCAAACTCTCCATTGTATGAAGTAGCCTGTTTGGCTCTTTTTCGAAATTAATTTTGTTTTTGTCTTGACGGACTTCTTTCGAAGTCATCTCGACTCGCACATCTGGCTTGAATCATCTTTCGTGTGAAAAAGTGATTCATGTTTGCTGCATTGTTCAGTTTTCAGAGAACACCCCGACTCTTTTTCGAGTCGTTCTGCGTGACTCGCTTGCGTGAGTCAGCTTGCTTATAATAACTCAGGCTTTTGATTTTGTCAAGCACTTTTTTCAAATTCTTTAAAAATCATTTTTGAGTTATCATCGGTTGCTTTTGATTTCGCTTGTTGCGTTCATCGGCAACGGTGCATATAATATACTTAATTTCGATTTTCGTCAAGAGGTTTTTTCAAAAAAGTTTAAAATTCTTTTGGAGGTCCATTATGAACAAGGTTCTGACCATTGCCGGCTCTGATTCCTCAGGCGGTGCAGGTATTCAGGCAGACATTAAAACAATTACCGCCCATAAGATGTTTGCTCTGTGTGCCATAACGGCGCTGACTGCTCAAAACACCACCGGCGTGTTCGGCGTTCTGAATGCCGATGCTGACTTCGTAGCGGCTCAGATAGATGCCGTTTTTGATGATATACCGCCGGATGCCGTAAAGGTGGGCATGGTATCCACTACTCCTATTATAGAAACAATCGCAGAAAAACTCATCCAATACAAAGTACGGCATGCCGTAGTCGACCCTGTCATGGTCGCCACCAGCGGTGCTCGCCTGCTGGAAGAATCGGCTGTCACTGCTCTGCGGGAGAAGCTCATACCTGCCGCTTCACTCATTACGCCGAATATCCCAGAGGCGGAAATCCTCTCAGGAATCACCATAAGCAGCAAAGCCGATATGACTGCCGCTGCCGGAAAAATCGCTGCCTACTATAAAGGTGCCATCCTTATAAAGGGCGGTCATCTCACCGATGATGCCAGTGATCTTCTCTACGATGGCGCTACAGGAGAAGAGACATGGTTTCCCGGCGTAAAGCTCGAATCTACCTCCACCCACGGAACCGGCTGCACCCTTTCCTCTGCTATCGCCTGCAATCTAGCTGCCGGCATGTCCCCCAAGGTGGCTGTCGCTATGGCAAAGCAGTACATCACCGAGGCGATACGTCAGGCTCCCGGCTTCGGCAAAGGCAATGGGCCACTGAATCACATGGTATCCGTCTAAACTGCGCAAACAGTCTCAGCATCAAAACCTAACAAAACACAAAGGCCGCTATACAGTCCTAAACGACTTTGTACAGCGGCCCATTTTTATTCGTATATCTTCAGCACGTAGAAGGTAGCAGTTCCCTTCATGTATAGCTTGCCGGTCTCTCCGTCGATGACCTCGCCTTCGGTGACCATCGTATGCTTTCCGTCGTGAATCACCCGGCCTACGGCAATTATCTCATGGCCCAGCGGCACCGCTCCCAAGAAATTCAGACTACAGTCGAGACTCACCACACTTTTGCCCAGACTAAAGCAGGAGCCACCCATAGCCGTATCCAGCAGAGTCGTCGCCACACCCCCGTGAGCAATGCCGTGGACATTGGCCTGACATGGCTGCACCTTCAAGCCGAGCTTTACCTCACTGGCTTTTATACTTACCACATATGCTCCGAGCTGCTCCAGAAAGGGGTCTTCCTTAGGAAAATCGGCGAAGAAATCCAATACTTCTTTATTCGGCATTTTGTCACCCATTGTCATGCTCCTTCCACATCTTTGATTCTATAATACCTTCATTTCAGATTTTTCTCAATTCATTTTGCAGTTTATGGTATAATAATTTTCTACGCTTTAGTTATGAAAGGAGCAATCCATGAAGATAGAAAACATCGCTGCCGTCATAGCGTCAGAGCTGGCGGTAAAACCGAAGCAGGTATCCGCCGCTGCCGAGCTGCTGGACGGTGGAGCTACCGTACCGTTCGTAGCCCGCTATCGCAAGGAAGTCACCGGCGAGCTTGATGAAACTCAGATTCGCACCGTCGAGGAGCGCCTGACCTATCTCCGCAACCTCGTTGCCCGACAAGAAGAGATAAGAGCGAAGATAGACGGTCAGGGCAAGCTGACACCGGAGCTGGCCGCCGCCCTCGAAAAAGCCACAAAGCTTCAGGAACTGGAAGACATCTACCTTCCCTATAAAGAGAAGCGCCGCACCCGTGCCACCATCGCCCGGGAAAAGGGGCTGGCTCCGCTGGCTGAAATGCTTTTGAACCCAAAATCGCTTGACGAGCATCGAAGCATCGCCGAAATCGCTGCCAACTACATCAGCGAAGAGAACGGAGTCACCTCCGCAGAAGAAGCACTTGCCGGAGCCGGTGATATCATCGCCGAGACCATCAGCGAAGATTCCGGTCTCCGCAAGCTCCTTCGTCCGCTTCTCTGGCAGAATGCCATACTCTCCACTGCCATCGAAGAAGATGCCGAGGATGAATTGAAGCAGACCTTCCAAATGTATGACAACTACAGCGAGCCGGTTCGCACCCTGCCCTCCCATCGCGTCCTCGCCATAAACAGAGGCGAGAAGAAAGATGCGCTCAAGGTAAAGCTGGAAGTCAACAGTGAAGAATACATCCAGCGCATCATTGACAAGTTCCTTCCCCATCCGGCTATTGACGACGACTCTATACGAGCCGCAGCCGCCGACAGCTACAAGCGCCTGCTCTTCCCGGCGCTGGAAAGAGAAATAAGGAGTCGACTCACTGAGGCCGCCGAGGCTCAGGCCATCAATGTCTTCGGTGCAAACCTTCGCCGCATCCTCCTGTCCGCCCCCCTCCGGGGCTATGTGGTCATGGCTCTCGACCCCGGCTACCGCACCGGCTGCAAAATGGCCGTCGTCGATGAGACTGGTCGAATCGTCGACCACGGTGTCCTCTATGTGACCCACAGTGACGCGCAGAAAAAGCAAAGCGGTGACAAAGTCCTCTCCCTCATCAAGAAGCACGGCATCACGCTCATTGCCATCGGCAATGGAACCGCCAGCTATGAAACGGAAAGCTTCGTTGCCGAACTTATCCGGGACAACAAGCTCACGCTGCGCTACCTCATCGTCAATGAAGCCGGTGCCTCTGTCTACTCCGCGTCTCCGCTGGCCAAAGAGGAGATGCCAGAGTATGACGTCACCATCCGCGGTGCCGTATCACTGGCTCGCCGCGTGCAGGACCCGCTGGCCGAGCTGATAAAGATAGAACCGAAAGCCATCGGCGTCGGTCAGTATCAACATGATGTCAATCAAAAAGAACTCACCCGCGTACTTGACGCCACCATCGAGTCGGCGGTAAACCATGTCGGCTGCGACCTGAACACCGCCAGCCCCAGCCTCCTCTCCCACATTGCCGGTATCAGTAGCACGGTAGCAAAGAACATCAAAAAGTATCGGGACGAGCACGGTGCTTTCAAGAAGCGCCGCGAGCTGCTGAAGGTTCCCCGCCTGGGCGAGGCCGCCTTCACCCAGTGCGCCGGCTTCCTCAGAATCGCCGGAGGCGAAGAACCATTTGACAACACACCTATTCACCCCGAGTCTTACCCGCTGGCCGCTGCCATCATGGACAAGCTGAATATCTCCCCCGATGAGGTTTCCGACCTGGCTCAGCAGGTCTTCCTTCATACGAAAATCAAGCTGGCTGACCCCGAGAAGCTGGCTCAGTCACTGAATGCCGGTCTTCCCACCGTCCGCGACATCCTCGATGCGCTGGCCGCCCCCGGTCGCGACGTCCGCGACGACCTGCCGAAGCCCATCACCCGCCAGAGCCTCGTGAAGCTCTCCGACCTGAAAGCCGGCACCATCATGACCGGTGTAGTCCAGAATGTCACCGACTTCGGTGCCTTCGTAGACATCGGTCTGAAGAAGGCCGGACTCATCCACATAAGCGAGCTGGCAAAGAAGCGGGTAAAGCACCCGCTTGATGTTATCGCCGTCGGCGACATTATCGAAGTAATGGTCACGGAAGTAGATGAGAAGCGAGGTCGAATCGGCCTGTCAAAGAAACGGGTTCCCGAAGCCAAATGACAAATCTAGTTTTACGGAGCTGCAATAATGAAACCATGTGATTTCTCATTGAAGACCCCAACGGATATAAAATCTCTGGAAGCGAAGTTCCGGGCCACACTGAAAAATATCATCCCGCCTGACCGCGTTGACATAGACGCGGTGACGGATGTATTTCGTCGGGCCGGCTTCGGCCGGGAAGAGCTGGGTTCCCTGCTGGATGTTATATCATCCTACGCCTCCATCACCGGAGAGCATCAGCCTCAGGTACCACAGAAGCATACTTTCATCTGTTGTGCCGACCACGGTGTATACGCAGAGGGAGTCAGCGCCTACCCACAGGAAACTACGCTGGGGATGGTTCGCAACTATCTCATTTCCAAAGGCGCCGTCGCTAATGCTATGTCAAATTTCTGTAAATCGGAAATAACGGTCATTGACCTCGGCATCAATTTCCCCACTGACGATATTCCCGATCTGCTGAACTGCCGTATCGCCTCCGGTACGCAAAATATTGCCAACGGCCCGGCCATGACCCGTCAGCAGGCACTGCAGGCCATCGTCACCGGTATCGAGCTGGCCGAAAGTGCCGTGGCCAAAGGCGCTCGCTGTATGCTTCCCGGCGAAATGGGCATTTCCAACACCACCAGCTCGGCTGCCATCGTGGCGGCAGTCTGCGGACTTACACCGGAGGACGCCACCGGCCGTGGTACCAACATTTCCGATGCACGACTCGCTCACAAGATAGAAGTAGTCCGCCGTATATTGACAGCCAACAAGCCAGACATAAACGACGGCGTTGATATCCTCAGTCATCTGGGCGGCTTTGAGCTGGGTGCCATCACCGGCATCATTCTCGGCGCTGCCGCTCATCACTCCTTCGTCATACTGGACGGCTTCAATACCGGAGCCGCCGCCCTGATGGCGGCCGCCAGCTGTCCCCATATCACCGGCTACCTGATGACCTCTCATCTGGCTGCCGAGCCCGCCCACAAAGCGACTCTCGAAAAACTGCAGCTTCAGCCCTATATGGATCTCCGTTTCCGTCTAGGCGAAGCTACCGGCTCCTCAATAGCCTCTCGTCTAATCGACATCATGGCCGCCGCCTACACTGCGCTGACGACAGAGAGTGCTGATGACGGTACTATCCAGCCGCTCTCCGCACTCGGCTTCTCCATCGCAGATGCATCGTCCCCATGCTCCGATAGTATAGCCGTTATCAATGAGACCACCCCCCTCCCTGACGAGGAAATTCGGCAGAGCTGCCAATACTATCTTGATAATCTGGCCAAGCCGATCCGCTGCTGCGGTCGTCTGGAAGACATCGCCCTCCAGCTGGCAGTATCAGCCGACAATGAAAAGCCGTCTCTCAATCTCCCCAGAGCCATCCTCTGCCTAACCGCCGAAGAAACCTACAACAAAAAAATCGCTCCCATCGGTGCGGCATTTGCAAAAGCCGCGGGAGCGAAAATCTATACTGTCAGTCTGCCGGCTGACACGACATCGGACAATGCCGCTGCCATCGGTGCCGCCACTGTCCGCTGCCTGAAAGAAAAGCTCAATCTTTCCATCATAGGCGTTGCCATCGATAGTCCGGCTGAAGCATTTGCCTGCGGTCATGACACACTGCTATCCGCCGTCCGGGGCATCATCTCCACTGCCGCCGCCAACGCCATGACCATCATACTTGACAATCCGGAAATGGAAAAAATGGCAGCTGGCTGTATCGAAAATGTCCCAGCCGCTGCCCCCTATCTCCTCCATGTCCAGCCGGAACTGCTGAAGCTTGATGTGAACTGCCCCGGCGGTCTTGTAGCCGCTCTTGGCATCACCCTCGCCGAAGCCGCCCTGCACATGGTAAACGATATGCGAACCTTCGCAGATGCCGGAGTAGCGGTAGCTGAGGACGGCCCCGGCGCCGGAGTACAGAAACAGCATTAATAACCGAAAAAAGATAGGACAAAAATCAAAATCTGTGGTAAAATGTTTCCATTGTATCGCAAAAGTTAAGGAGGATTTTCCATGCTCAATCAGGTTTCTCTCTTCACCGAAAACAATCAGGGTGGACTCTCCAAAATCACCTCTATCCTCGCTAAGTCTGATATCAACATCTATACCATGCTGGCCAGCGACAGTGCTGAATTCGGTATTGTCCGCCTCATCGTAAATAATGCTAATCTCGCAATCGAAGCCCTGAAGGCAGAAGGATATCAGTGCCGTCTGGACAAAGTCATCGGCATCAAAATGACCGATACCCCGGGCTGCCTCGACGGAATCCTGAAGGCTGTACGCGAGGCTAATATCGACATCTCCTACCTCTACATCTCCTATGACCGCGACACCTCCCGCCCGGTAGTAGTCATGAAGACCAACGAGTCCGAGACCGCCACCTTCCTCATGGGCAAGGGCTACGAGCTGGTAGACAATTTCTGATTTATCCCTCAGTTCGCTTCACCATCGGCTCCCCAAAAGGGGAGCCGATTTATTTTTCTGAACTTTTATTGCCTCCCATTGAGGGGAGGCGATCTGCAAAGCTGACCGGAGGAGTGTCCCATCATAAAACTAAAAATCCAAGCACATAAACAGCCCGAGGATTTCTCCTCGGGCTGTTCCTTATTTCTATTCGTTTGTAATATTACAGCAGGTCAGCCAGCTCCAGCAGCAGACGCTCGGTCTTCTCCCAGCCAAGGCACGGATCGGTGATGGACTTGCCATAGGTACCCTCACTGATGGACTGACAGCCGTCTTCGATATAGCTCTCAATCATGAGACCCTTGACAGCCTTTCTGATACCATCAGACTGCTTGCGAGAGTGAACAATATCCTTGGCAATACGAATCTGCTCCAGATACTTCTTGCCGGAGTTTGCGTGGTTGGTATCGACAATGATTGCCGGGTTGGCCAGCTTGCGCTCCTCGTACATATTGATGACATCGCGGAGCACTTCATAGTGATAGTTCGGCAGGCTGTTGCCGAAGGGATCAACAAAGCCGCGGAGAATGGCATGAGCCATCTCATTACCCTTAGTCCGGACTTCCCAGCCGCGGAACAGGAACTCCTGAGAGTGCTGAGCGGCTGCAATAGAGTTCAGCATGACAGACAAGTCACCGCTGGTGGGGTTCTTCATGCCGACAGGGATACCTACGCCGCTGGCAATCATACGATGCAGCTGATCCTCGCTGGAGCGGGCACCTACTGCAGCATAGCAGAGCAGGTCGGAGAGATAGCGGAATACTTCCGGATAGAGAATTTCCTCTGCACCGGTAAAGCCGGTCTCCTCGACGACACGGACATTCATCTTGCGGATAGCGATGATACCGCCCAGCATATCCTCCTTGCCCTCCGGGCTCGGCTGATGGAGCATACCCTTGTAGCCGGTGCCAACAGTACGGGGCTTATTCGTATAGAGGCGGGGAACGATATAAATCTTATCCTTTATCTTCTCCTGAACTTTGGCCAGGCGATGAACATAGTCGAGAACAGCATCCTCATTGTCACTGGAGCAGGGTCCGATGACCAGCAGGAAGCGATCGTCGCGGCCACAGATGATATCCGCCACTTCCTTGTCACGCTGTATCTTTATCTCACGGGACTTCGGGCTAATAGGATAGTCTTCCTTCAATTCCTGCGGAGAAGGAAGGACCTTGATGAATTCCATTTGCATACTCATAACGCGCACTCCTTGGAAAAAATTTCTCCTATTATATCATAGGCACAGCTGTTTTTCCATTGTTTTCTTTACAGTTTTACACTATTTCGAAGTTTCTCCGGAATCAATAGCGGCCAGAAGCTCGGTACAGCCCCAGAGCACATCATCATAGGTGACACCGAAGTCTCCGGTATACCAAGGGTCAGCCACACCCTTGTCCTGTCCGGCGAAAGACAGCAGCAAAGCCACCTTCCCCTCCGGGTCTCCGCCGGTCATATGTCGGAGATTGTGGAGATTGTTAAAATCCATTGCGACGATATAATCCCACTGGTCATACTCATCACCGCGGAACTGACGAGCCGCCCGCCTGCTAAAGGGGATACTGTGAAGCCTCAGCTCCTGCTTCGTCCCCGGATGCACATCCGCACCTATTTCCTCCCGGCTGGTGGCCGCACTCTCAATAACGAACTCATCCTCCCGCCCAGCCTTCCGGACAAGGTCTTTCATCACGAACTCGGCCATCGGGCTGCGGCAGATATTGCCGTGGCAGACGAATAATATCTTTTTCATAGTTATTTTCCTTCCTAAAATTACACCTTTATCAAGGCTATCATACCCTCATTCCCGGATATATTCAACATATAATTAGCCCGAGCCTGCTTGCGCGATATTTTCTTCAATAAAATTTGTCTTTCCCTTAAAAAGCACCACAAAATAATGGAAACGATAATCTATTAAGGGATATTTTTGCTACTCTTATTGCTACTTTATTTGCTACTGTTCTATGGTAAATTGGGGCATAGACAAATAGATTCTCAGGCAGGAATTTTCCATTCGTCATTGCTCACATTTTTCACAGGGGTTATAATAATCGCCGAAGGCACTACAGGAGGGATATCTGCTATGTATTTTATTGCGTGTTTTGGTGACAGCCTTGTCGAGGGATTTCCCTTCGGCGCTGACTATTCATGGGTTCGTCAGCTGGAAGCTACCGGAGAAATAAAAGCGTATAATTACGGACTCTGCGGAGACTGCACAGATGATATTTTTGACAGGATGCGCTACCGTCCCCTGCCGGAGCAGGTAAAGCACGTTCTCTATCTCGGCGGTGCCAATGATATTATTCAGGGCGTCCCGGAAAAATTCACCGTCGGCAATGTTTCCAAAGTCGTCAGCTGGTGTGATGAAAAAAGATACAAGCTTTGTCTGGTGCTGCCATTTGTCAGCGGCGACGAAATTCTCAATCGGAAGCTGCTCAATCTCCGGCAGGAATACGAGCATCAATTCAGGGATAAGGCTTTTATTCTCGACCTGCAGCCGGCAATCGGCACAACACCGGCTCTGCGGAAAAAGGCATATATTGATACCGTTCATCCGACGCTTGCCACCTACAAGGCGATGGGAGAATATTCCCTTCCGATTCTTTTACAATGGGTTAAGTCATAAAAAATGGAGCTGTGAAAAAATGAGTGCTCATTTTTTCACAGCTCCTTTTTTATGCAAAAACCGATATATATTTTTCGTCCGCATCGACTCACTGCAGCAGTCTATTCCCAGCCGCTTCATCTCTACGCTGCCGGTTCTTCCTGACTCATGATTTCCGCAATTTCCTTTGCGATAGCCGCAGCCAGTCCTGCATTGTCCACATTCATGTGGAAGCTTGCTTCCTTGGAGTCGCCGCCCAGCTCTTTCTTCACTATTCCCATGATATATTTGGTGATTATCTTTCCGGTTATTCCTTCAGCCGCCGCCTGATCTACGGCCTTGTCAACCGCCCGGTTCATCAGCTCGGAGTCAACGGTGTATTTCTCGTCAATAGGATTCGCCAGAAGCACGCCGCCCGGAACGCCCAATTCATTCTTTATGCGATAGCACTTTGCCGCTTCTGACGGAGAATCAAAGCTATAGTCCAGCTTGCAGCCGCTGTGGACAGCCATGTAGGCCGGCAGCTCTTTCGTCCTGTAGCCGGCAATGGTCACAGCATGCGTTTCGAGATATTCCAGCGTGAGCTTCAAATCCAGTATGGACTTTGCCCCGGAGCATACCACCACCACATTGCTCTTGCAGAATTCCTCTAAATCCGCCGAGATATCAAAGCTCGTTTCCGCGCCCCGGTGAACACCGCCGATACCGCCGCCGGTGACCACCTTTATCCCTGTCATATCGGCGACCATCATGGTAGCTGCCACAGCGGTGAGGGCATCCATCCGCTTGGTAAGCAATATCGAGATATCCCGTCTCGATGCTTTCACCAACGGTTCCTTTTTGCCGGCAAGGTACTCTACTTCCGCCGGCTCCAGACCGACTTTTATCTTTCCGTTTATCATCGCAATATAGGCCGGCACTGCACCTTCTTTACGGATTCTGTCCATCACCAGATTGGCGAGTTCTTTATTCTCCGGATAGGAAAACGCCTCAAAGGTACCGGCTGTTTCTATAGCCACTACCGGTTTTCCGCTATCCAGTGCCTGCTTTACCTCGGCTGAATATTCAATGTATTCAGAGAATTTCATGTTATTTCCCCCTGATATGTTAGAAACTTTTTGACAGCATTATTGGGCCAGATAAACCGTCAGCCTGCCACCACTCTGCTGCTCAAGTCTGCCGGCATCACACATCTCTTTTATCAGTCTGTATGCCTTTGTTCTCTTAAATCCGGTTATCTCTTCAACCTCAGTTCTGCTGATGCTTCCATTTTTATTTGCGTATTCATATACAATGTCCTTGGCCTTTTCAAATGAGCTGCCATCGACTTTCGGTGCTCTTACAGTCTTAGCGTATTTCTCGGATGATACATTGACTTCGTTCCTATTGCTCATGTTTACGGAAAATGCGCCTTCTACTGCCGTAAAAATCGGCTCATTTCCTGAATTGGCATACAGTCGCTTAATCTTCTTAATTCCAGTTCCGTAACTTTCAACCCACTTCAGGCGATAGAAAACTGCAGCAAGATTAGGATTTCTTGATTGAGAAATACCAACCATAATCGCTTCCATAGACAAGCCGCTCACCAAGCCGCCTAAAGAATTGAACTCAATATGGTCATCGTACATATTGATAATCGTACTGCCGCTAAACAGATAATCTCTATGAATGATGCTGTTAAGCAATGCCTCTCTCAAAGCTTCCTCCGGATAATCCCTCCGGTCTGTTCTATCCATTCCCTTGAATGCAGCCTGCGTCTTATTATAAAAATCAAGAAACTTAAACACCTCGCTAAGTTGTTTCAAAAGAGAACCGCCGAATTCTTTTCGTTCCCTGAACACAGCATTATCCGTTCCCTGGAAAATAGCAGCTTTTATCGTGTACGGACACTGATCTGATAGCAGCAACGCAAGATTCGTATACAGGCCGTCTGCCCCGACCATCTTCAGGGTTTTCATCTGTGCAGCCCCGAACTCGATATTCTTTTTCTCCATCTCCTCAGCCAAAGTATCAAATGTCAGTGCCTGATTCAGACTTCTGCTTTCCTCAAATGCTTTGCCGGAGGTATCCATAATCATGCTTCTGATGCCAGCTTCATTCACAGGAACGCTGGCTGAGCCGATGCGCACATAAACACCATTTGGCGTGAATCCCTTTTGTTTTAGGTAGTAGGGTCTCTCAGTCCCTATGGAGGCAGTCAGTTTTACAATCGATTTCCCATCTTCCTGCTCGTCTCTTATCTGTATGAATGGAGTAACATCCGGAAGTATCGTGTCGTGCAACGTGTTGGAAAGTCTGGTCATTGTATCATCTACATTACCCACACCAACAACAGTACCATCATTGGCAACACCAACATAAAGCTCGCCGCCCTCAGTATTTACAAAAGCACATACTTCTTTTGATATACTCTCCGGTAATTTCCCAGTCTTACGATCCAGCTCTTTAAATTCAATGTCAACGCCTTCAGTCTTTTTCATCATCGCGTTCTCCCCTTCGTTTTTTCGTTCGTTCCACTTCATAATATAAGCAGAACGAACGAAAAAGTCAACCAACAAAAAAGCAGATAACGCCGCTAAGCGAAGCTATCTGCTTGATGAATCTTATTCAAGAAATGCATCCCACGAGTCAACAACTATTCATCAGGTGTAATTTCTTACATCAATTTCTCCGGATAGAACTCGCTTGTAGTCCTCGTAGTTCTTTTGGAGCAGCGTCGGAGTATCCAGTCCGTAGGGGCACTTACCTTTGCACTTGTTGCAATGGAGGCAGCCCTCTATCTTCTTCATCTTTGCCTGCATCTCCGGAGTCAGTTGCTTGTCCGTCGGAGCCCGGCGCAGCATGAGTGACATACGGGCGCAGGTGTTGATTTCTATTCCCGCCGGACAGGGCATACAGTAGCCGCAGGCACGGCAGAATTCTCCGCTCAGCTCCTTCTTGTCCCGCTCAATCATCGCTTCTATCTCCGCCGTCATCTGCGGTGGATTGTCGATATAGGAGATGAATTCATCCAGCTCTGCTTCCTTCTGTATGCCCCAGATTGGCAACACATTGTCATACTGAGCCTCGAAGGCATAGGCCGCCGCCGAGTCGGTGATGAGACCGCCGGACAGCCCTTTCATGGCAATGAAGCCGACATTATGCTCCTTGCATTTTGCTACGATTGCTTTATCGTCATCGGTAGCAAGATAGCAGAAGGGGAACTGCAGCGTCTCATAGAGTCCGCTCTCTACGGCCTCCATCGCTACACCGAGTCGATGACTGGTAATGCCAATGTGACGAATCTTCCCCTGAGCCTTGGCCTCCAGCATGGCATCGTAGAGGCCGCTTTCGTCCCCCGGCTTGGGCAGGAAGGGTGGATTGTGAAACTGATACACGTCGATGTAGTCGGTCTGCAATGTCTCCAGCGACTTTTCCAAATCCTTCCAGAATCCGGCCACATCCAGCGATTTTGTCTTGGTAGCAATGTATATCTCCCCGCGGTCGATATCGTGGAAGGCATCTCCCACTTTCGCCTCGCTGTCCGTGTAGGCGCGAGCGGTATCGAAATACCGGAGACCGGCAGCGTATGCCTTCTGCAGAAGACGCACAGCCGTAGCATGAGTCACCCGCTGCACCGGCAGACAGCCAATACCGTTCTTATTGACCGTAATACCGGTCGTACCGAGAGTCACCATTTCCATTGTCATTTCCCCCTCATTTATCTCGTCTATCTCACTACGAACAAAAACCGTACCATAAGGATTACTCAAAGAATTACTCATGCCATACCGGCCTGTCATCGCAGCGCCCCAAATCATGACCCAAAAGAATAATATCGTGAATCATACAGGTCGTATCCGCACCGGCGCCGGTCATGTCAACGACAAACAAAACCGGAAGTACCAAACCGAGAGCCTCCAACGGCAGATGAAACTGGGTAAACACCATACCCATCACAGCCACCGGTGCCCCGGGAATAGGCGGACAGGCAATGCCAATGACGGCAGCGGTAAAAATCAGCAGCAGCAATTCGCCGTGCGAAATCTTCACCTGAGTAAGCTCGCAGACGCCGGCCACGACCCCCATATAGAGAATCCCCTGCCCCTTAGCGCACAAAATAGAGCCCACCGGTAGCGTAAAATCCAGCAGACTTTTCTTGACGCCATAGATTCCGCCGGCAATCTGCTCAATCTGCGGGAAGCAGCAGGTGGAAGCCCCGGTCATGGTGCCCTGAATCGTCGCAGGCAGGCAGTTTTTTAGCAGCTGCACCAGAGATATGCGGCAGCGTCCTGCGGTAACGACCGCACTTCCTAAAATTGCCAGCCAGCTCAGGCCGGTAATAGCGGCTACGATTTTCCATGAGCACAGCACCTTCAGCAGGCTGCCCTCCAGAATAATACCCAGAAAGCTGAGGAAAACAATCACCGGAACAAGTCTGCAAACATAGTTCATAGCCAGACGCATAACGCCATTGAGCTGATTAATGCTGCGGCTCAAGGCACTTACTTCCTGCCCGGAAATCAGAATTATTATGCCTATGCCGACGCCTAAAAATACGACCTGCAGCGCATTGCCCTCAATAAAGGGTGTCACCACATTGGCCGGGATACAGCTGAGCAGCATTTCATAAAGAGAAACTAATATTCTGGGACTAAGCTTCCCCTCCTCCTTCAACATATCAAACATAAATGGCAAGACCAGAGCGCAGCAGGCGCAGGTCCGAAGTATGCCGCCGAAGGTCTCCCGGACGAACCTCAGACCCATATCCTTCAGAGCCGAGACACTGCCCATACAGCCTACGCTTGATATGATAGAGGTGAAAATCATTACGGTAGCCACAGCGCTCAGCAGATTCATAATGGTATCGAAAAGCGGCGCCGTAAGCTTTTCCGTAATATACTTTTGACTTTCGGCATCGCAAACCGACTGCAGGCCGATACCAACAGCCAGAGCAGCTGCCACGGCTATAACTATACGCCCAACATCTCCTATAGGAGGCATGGGCAGCTTCGCATTAAAAATACTGGATTTCATCGTTAGTTTAATCGGTTACCATTTTTATCGGAATATTTACCTGATGAAGTTCGTTACGGTCATTTCCTCTCTTTCCGGCAGACCGTACTTCTCTTTAGCCAGAGCGATACCCCGCATCATGAACACAATATTTCGAGCCAGCGTCCGCATGGTCTGAAGACCCTCTGCGTCCTGCTCAGCCTCACCGGGTACAAGACCGTGAACGCTGTTCCAGTACTGACTGGGCGCTACCGGCATACCGGAAATAGTGAAGAACTTATTAAGCTCATCAAAGGAAGCCGAGGCACCGCCGCGGCGGCAAACAACCACACCGGCACCGACCTTCATCGTCTTCGCAAAAGGAGTGCTGAAGAAAAGGCGGGTAAGTGCCGCCACGAGTGTAGCATTTGCCGAGGCGTAGTAGACCGGGCTGCCTACCACCAGAGCATCAGCCGCTTCAAACCGGCCGGCCAGTTCATTAACGATGTCATCAAAGACACACTTGCCGGTCTCCCGGCATTTAAAGCAGCCGATACAGCCGTGAATATCCTTCATCCCCAGGTCTACATAGTCGACCTCTACGCCCTCTTTTTCAAAGACCTTTACCATTTCCTTCAGAGCAGTTGCCGTGTTTCCTTCCACATGGGGACTGCCGTTAAGCATCAAAACTTTCATTGTTCTCCCTCGTCTTTCTGCAAAGGCTTCGATATACTCACCTTCGCCACCGGATACCTCGGCCATTACTACATAAAAGTATAGCCGAGCTGCATAAAAATTCTAGCATAAACGCCTATTCATATCAATGGCACAGCGGCCTGCTTTCGCGCCCAGACGAGAAACATCGGCGCATCCTCCAGATCATGCTCCCGCAGGACTCGCTGCCCCAGCTGCCGGTCAAAGCCACATTCGGCAAAGCCGGCCTCCTTCAGCATCTTCACATCCCAGTCCGGGCGAGAGTGTTCGGCACAGGGCATCTCCAGCGTGATATCATCGCTTTCCTTTTGGAGAGCCGGTGTCACGCCGCAGTGTCCGTAGACATCCGAAGTATCTACATAGGAATCACTCTGCCGGTGATGCCGCACATTATCTGCATAGCTGGCGTCAAAGTTCAGCAGTATGCCATCCTTTTTCAGTACACGGTACCATTCTCTATAGGCTGCTGCCGGGTCAGGTAGCGTCCAAGTAAGGTTTCTGGTCACCACCGCCTCGAAGCACTCATCGGAGAACTCTGTCTGCTGCGCATCCATCCGGATAAAGTCCGCCCTCACCTGAAAATCTGCCACATTTATTTTTGCTTCTTCCAGCATCGCTTCCGTGAGGTCAATTCCGATGACCTCGTGTCCCTGACGGGCGAGAAGAATTGCAAAATAGCCTGTACCGGTACCCACGTCCAATATTTTCAATGACTTCCCGGCGGGGAGATATTTTTCCAGCTCTGCCAGCCAGCGTTCACTGATATCACCCTGCAGCTCGTTGCGCCTTACCACATTAAAGTCATGGGCTCTCTTTGTCCAGTATGTCTCCACTCGGTCTGATACTGTCGTCACATTTTCCTCCTGAACATCCGCCATAGGCGTAGTTATTACAAAAAGGACGGCGCAGTGCGCCGTCCTAAAATATAGCCACTTATCAAATCTTGAACTGCTTCATGATATCCTGCAGTTCACCGGCCAGAGAAGCCAGTGCCTGAGAGGCAGATGCAATCTCCTGACTGGAAGCGGACTGCTCCTCGGCTGCCGCCGAAATAGTCTGAGTATGGTCGGAGGTTGCCCGACTTACTTCATTGATATCGTCTACCGCCGAAACGATGCTGGTAGTACCATCGGAAACAGTCTTGATAGCCCGGTTGATGTCGCCCATCTGCCGCTCGATATCGCCGACCATTCCCAGAATCTGACGGAACTGGGTTCCGACTTCATTGATAGCCGCAGTGCCTTCCTGTACTTCGTTGGTACCGCTCTGCATAGCAGCTACTGCCGCCTCGGTATCAGCCTGAATGGTAGCAATGCGAACCTTTATCTCCTCAGTAGCCTGCTGGCTCTGCTCGGCCAGCTTGCGGACTTCCTCAGCTACGACGGAGAAGCCGCGGCCGGCCTCACCGGCACGGGCTGCCTCAATAGCCGCATTGAGGGCAAGGAGGTTTGTCTGGTCGGCAATGGAGGAAATAGTCTCGACAATCTGACCAATCTGCTGAGAATTCTCGCCCAGCTTCTTGACGACCTCAGCGGAAGACATAACGCTCTTCTCAATGCCGCCCATGCGGTCTACGGCACTCTGCATCAGGGCGCCGCCGTGCTCGGCTGCTTCTTTGGCCTGACGGCTGCCTTCGGTTGCGTGGTCGGCCTGCTTTGTTACATTGGTGATATCCTCAAAGACATTGTCTACATCCTGCTTTGCCTCATCGACGCTGTTGAGCTGCTTCTCTACGCCCATTGCTACATCGACGATGGTCTGAGCTACGTTGGTAGCTGCCTCGGCGCTCTGCTGAGCACCGGCAGTGAGTTCTTCGGAGGAAGAGGCGACCTGCATAGCCGTCTCGGATATTTTCTGCAGCAGTTTACGCAAATTGTGAGCCATGGCATTGAAGCCTTCAGCCATCTGACCAAGCTCATCCTTGCTGTCCACCTTGATATCCTCAAGGCGGAGATTGCCCTTAGCCAGCTCTGCCATGTGCTCGGTGAGCGCGAGGATGATGCTGACTATCTGGCTGGAGAACTTCAGGCAGGCCAGTACGGTAATGATGATACCGACGATGGAAACAACGGCATATCTGATGCGAAGGTCATTAGCCTTTGCAAAAACGAAATCCTTCTCTACGGAAATACCAAGGAGCCAGCCGGTAGCCTCAACTGTAGTGTAGGCGAATACATAGTCAACGCCCTGCTCCGTGGTCATGAAGTAGCCGTGACCCTTCTCCTTCATTTCAGCGAACTTGGAGCCCAGGCCTTCATCTTCCTTGATATCGCCCATGACCTTTTCGTTACCGGCGGTAGCCAGTACCTTGCCAGTCTGGGTCTCGATAAGGATACCGGTACCCTTGCCGTGATAGAGTACGTTCTTGGTCTGCTCGCCCAGAGCCTTCAGGCTGACGTCTTCGCAGACAGCACCGATGAACTTACCGGCCTTGTCTTTTACCGGAGCAGTGATGGATACACAGAGCTCCTTGGAGGTACCGTCAACATAGGCTTCGGAAATGAGCATCTTGCCGGTCTTCTTTGTATCTTTATACCAGTCACGGGTACGGGGATCAAGCTCTTTGGTGATATCGCCATCCTTGTAGGCCATGAATACGCCGTCCTCATAGCCGGTGGAAACATCAATGATTGCCGGATCATGTGCCGCAGCGGCCATAGTTCCCTGGAGGCGGGCAATCTTCGGCTGGTCGGCCAGAGCCACCTGAACATTGGCTGCGCCCTGTGCCGCCATCATCTTTTCTCTCATCCAACCGCTGAAGATCTCGCCCTGCTCACGAGCGGTGACGCTGAGCTCATTCTCGATGCTTGCTTCCAGATTTGAATAGGCTGTGTAGTAGCCCAATCCGGAAATGATTGCCAGAATCACGCCGACCATACCGGCCAGCGCAAAAAACTTCTGCCTGATTCCCATAAAAACCTCTCCTTTTCTAATCAGGATCGCTCATATTAAATACGATTATATCACATTTAGATTTATTTCACTACTGCAAAATTATTAATCATTATGTATTTTTATGTATTTCAACTGCGTCTTTTGACAAAAAAGACTGCCGAACATAGTTCAGCAGTCTCGAATATTTTTAAGAGTATGTCACGCCTCGGCGCACATTTTCTTCAGCAGCTCTTTGCCGGCGATACCGGGACGGGTCATCTGCGCCGGAGCGAGAATGATGTCCAGGTCTTCCTTGCTGAGTACATTCTTCTCGATGAGCAAATCCTTTATTCCCTTGCCGGTGGCAAGTGCTTCCTTGGCCATCTTGGAGCAGGTCTCATAGCCGATATGCGGCAGGAGCGCGGTGACGATACCGACGGAACGGTTCAGCCACTCCTCGCACTGCTCGCGATTGGCAACGATTCCCTCTACGCAGTGAGTGCGGAGCGTATTTACTGCATTGGTGAGGAAGCGGAAGGAATTGAAGATATTGTATGCCATGACCGGCTCCATGACATTGAGCTGGAACTGACCGTTCTCTACGCCGAGGGTAACAGCAAGCTCATTGCCGATGACCTGATAGCAGGTCTGGTCAACGACTTCCGGGATGACCGGGTTTACCTTGCCGGGCATGATAGATGATCCGGGCTGACGAGCCGGCAGATGAATCTCTGCGAAGCCGGCGCGCGGGCCGCTGGCCATGAGACGGAGGTCATTGGATATCTTGATGAGCGCCAGTGCCGTTACCTTCAGACTGGACATAATGTCGGTGAAGATATCGGTGTTGCTGGTGGCGTCAACCAGATTGTCAGCGGTCTGGAAGTTCTCTCCGGTGACGAGAGCCAGCTGCTCGGATACTTCCTTGATGTAGGCCGGGTCGGCATTAAGGCCGGTGCCGACAGCAGTAGCGCCCATGTTGATGATGTGGAGCAGCTCGCTGTTTCTCCTGACGCGGGCAACGCGGCGGCGCATGGAGGAAGCAAAGGCATTGAACTCCAGACCGAGAGTCATTGGGATAGCATCCTGCAGATGGGTACGGCCAATCTTCAGGACATCCTTGAACTCCTCGCCCTTCTTCTCAAAGGCATCGGCCAGCTTACTGAGTGCATCCAGCAGCTTCTCGGCGTGCATGAGCGCGCAGACGCGAATGGCCGTAGGGATTACATCGTTGGTGCTTTGGCTCATGTTTGCATGGTTGTTGGGGTTGATGTACTCGTATTCCCCTCTGGGATGGCCGAGGATTTCCAGCGCACGGTTGCAGATTACCTCATTGGTGTTCATATTGAAGGAGGTACCGGCACCGCCCTGAATGGGATCGGTGGGGAAATGGTCGTTGAGCCGGCCGGCAATGATGTCATCGCAGGCCTGAACAATAGCGATACCAATGGTCTTATCCAGCAGACCGATTTTCATATTGGCAAGAGCCGCGGCCTTCTTCACCATGCCCAGCGCTTTGATGAAAAGCGGGTCGGCCGTGTAGCCGGTAATCCGGAAATTCTCCATGGCGCGGAGCGTCTGTACTCCATAGTAGGCATCATCGGGAATTTCAATTTCTCCAAGAAAATCATGTTCCTTACGCATTTCTTTCTCCTCCATTTTCGATAAAGTGATAGAAACTTACCTCAAGCTCATCATACATCCTGTCCGTTAATCGAAACAATAAATCAAATCTATGTATACAGTATACATCAGTAAAGGCAAATGTCAATAGAAAAAATGATGAGCTGTGAAAAAAAGATTGCTCTCTTTTCACAGCTCATTATTTTTTTCGTGCAGCGTCGCTTTTTATTCGTTGCCGCTGATTATGCCAAAGGCCGCGGTATGCTGCGGAATCGCAATATCGGAGCAGGTAAAGAATATCGTTCCGTCACAGCTCGCCTGAATATGCTCTATCTCTTCGGCCGTGAAGGGGTCGAGAATCTTTCCGATGACATCGCCCTTGCTCACTTTTTCGCCAAGGGACACCGTCGAGAAGAAGAGTCCGGCCTCCTTCGTAATAATTTTCGTCAGAGCGGTATCCGGCAGTATCGTCGTCTCCACCGCGGGCTCGGCTGGCAGCTCCTCTACCGGATGCAGGACGCCGCGCTTTACCATGAAGTGCAGTATCGCATCCACCGCAGCCTGTGCCGACTTCATATCAACAGTATCGGTGCAGCCGCTGTAGACAGAGAATGCCGTGGTGTCAAAGACCTGCCAGTTGTAATTCAGGGTGGTGGTGTCTATCGGCTGCGGTCGGCGGATGATGCAATATGGCAGACCAAAGTCAGCCGCCAGACTGTTGTCCTGATAGCCGGTGTTCATCGCTCTTACATGGGGCACAAAATTCCCGTGAAGGTAGAAGCTGGCCAGCTGAATGCCGTAGCTGTAGTCCCGCAGGGCTTTAAAAAGGCCGTCCGCCAGACGCTGGGTGGTCTCGCCCAGGTCGTAGCCGGGGAACATCCGATTAATATCGGTGTTGTCCACGGGGAAGAAGCGCTTCCCTACATTCATAGAGAATTGGCTGGCGGTCGGGATTACCACGATGCCTGTTCCATCGGTTATTGCTTTGGCTGCTTCCAGCTCCTTCAGGCGCTTAACCAGCAAAGCCGCCACCAGCAGCTGCTGATACTCATCACCTCGGGTAGCGCCCATTATCGCAATGGACTTCTGTTCCGGGTCACCAAAGTAAAATCCGTCGATAGTTATTTTCTGTCTATAGGGAAAAGCCGAAAAGCTGAAAATTCTTTTTTTCTCCATTATCAGGCGCCTCCTAAAACACGAGCAATCAGAGAGCCGGAATACACTACCGGATATTCTCGCAGGGTAAAGAGAAGACCGCTCAATGGACTGGTGAGCTTTTCCCGAATATGTCCGGTGAGAGGATCAGCTACCACGCCGACCAGCTGTCCCTTCTCTACCATGCTGCCGTGGGTAGCCTCCGGCATGAAGATGCCTGACTGATTTGCATTTATGTAGTCTACATGGCCATCGGTACTGATGATGGGAGGAAACACCGGCATGACCGGGCCGTCCAGCATCCCCATCTTTGCCATGGTGGTCAGGATACCGGTGGTGAGTTTGTCACCGTACTCCTTGGAAATACGCATACCTACGCCCATCTCTACAACGAGGCAGGGCGTACCGGTGCTGTTGAGAGACCAGGCCAGAGTGCTCTCCAGAACGGTAGCGGCGCTGTGTATCCAGATGAAGTCCATGTTGAGGTCTTTGGCCATGGGCACCAGCTTATCCGCGGTCTTTTCATTTATCCGTATCTGGGGAATTTCCCGGAGGAAAATGTTACTCGCGTGGATGTCGATGGCCAAATCTGGACCTGAAATATCCTCGACAATTTTTCCGGCTACGTACTCATTGGCGGAGAACTCATTGGAGCCGGGGAATATCCGGTTCATATCGAGGTCAAAGCCCGGCAGTCCTCGCTCAATGGTGCTGATGCCCAGCGGATTCAGGGATGGATATATATCGACCACACCGTGCAGGTCATCCAGCCTCTGCCTGAGCGCTCTGGCCAGAGCCCAAGCTACGTACTGTCCCTCCAGCTCGTCACCGTGGGTACCGGTTATTATGCAGATTCTCTTATTGCCCGGAGCATTGCCGGTGATACGATTTTTCTGTATCGCCAGGTCTTCCCCGATGGGCAGCTTTATCCTGACTACATCAGTTATGTTCATTATTGATTCCTCTTTTATTTTTGATAGACCCGCATAAATGAGGTCTGAGTCTGGGTGCAGTCTCCCAGCATATTGCCCCGCTCTACCGGGCAGTCGGTGAAGTCTCTGCCGACCGCCAGTCGGATGTATCCTTCATCTACAGCCACGAGTCGGGTAGGGTCATAGCCGCACCAGTAGCCATCCTCCCACACCTCTACCCAGGCATGGCTGAAGCCGTCTCCCTCCGGCAGCCCGCAGACATATCGGGCGTACATCCCCTTTTGTCTGGCCAGCGCGAGAAATACATGGGCATAGTCCTGACACACGCCCTGCCCTGCCGCAAATGCTTCTCCGGCAGTCGTAGTGGTAGTGGTGCTACCCGCTACATAATCGAAATGACTATGCACTGCCTGACAGATAGCCTCTGCCAGCTCATGTCCCCGCAGCGAGTCTGATATCTCCGCGAGGAATTCGGTCATTGCCGGCGTCGGCTGAGTAAGTGGCGAAGGATAGCGATAGCACTCAAGGGGCTTATCCGCAGTCCTCCGGCTGTCATCCCGAAGCACTATCCCCCGGCAGCTGTAGCTGAATGTACTGTGAGACAGGGCAACTCTGCCGCTGCAGACAGAATTGCCGAAGCAGTCCTGACTGAAGGTCAGCGGCCCTTCCTGCGGCTTTATGTCAACGCTGAAGCGAACAAGCTGCTGAGAAGATGTACTCTTCGGAATACAGCGCAGGAGAAACGCATGCTCACTCACCGGCTGCGAAAAGCTGATATTCGTATCAAATTCAAAGGCAAGTCGCCGCACAGCTCTCACCTCTTCCCTGTTTAGACAATGAACAGATTTTCCACCGCACTGATAAGCTCAGCCCCTTCGATAGGCTCTGCATCGTATTGTCCCTCATATATTCTGGACTGGCGCACCAGTGCCTGCATGGACATGGCATTGGTCTGCAGGTCACAGCGCGGCATCCGCTTTAGCAGCTTGTGCAGCTCCAGCGGCGTACATTCTTCCATATAGTGAGCCCGCAGGCAGAAGCTCAGGCGCTCGATACTGGCACCGCACTTTATCGTATTGCGAATCTTGTCATCGTCAATGAAATCATCGTAGCTGCCACGGAATGCCATGATGTTGTCAATGACATTTTGCAGGCCGAGGCCGATTGGCATATTCTTTCCCGACAGCTCATCAATAGCGTACACTGTCATCTGCAGGTAGGATAGCGTCGGCGAGCCGATAGTATCGCGTAGAACCATACCGTTGCCCAGCATCATGTCGGCAGATTTCCGGATGGAGAATTCATCAGAAATGTCAAAGATGTAGCGCTCAAAGAAATCCTCGGTATTGCTGTATATGTCCGGGATGCCGATATTACAGCAGTATTGATGATAATCGAAGCTGTCGGAGTCTATCATATCATCGTACCGCTCCATGATGAATCTCAGCGTCAGAGAGACTCGCTCATAGTATCGGCCCAGCCAAAAAAGGCGGTTCGTCTTTGTTACAGAGATGTAATCCATGTGTCCTTAAAGCCTCCTCCTTGAGATGAGTTCACGACAAAGCTGTTTGGATTGCGGGAGAAGCGGGTGAGTCCGCTGGGCCACACCTTCGTGGTGGACCCGGAGAGTACAAAGGCACGCAGGTCTGCCTTGCGCATTACCGTGGTGTTGCCCTCGATTATTGGCAAATCCTGAAAATCAATGACTTCCTGAGAAATGAAGCGCCGCGGCTCGGTCTTAATCTTCTGAACCAGATCCTGCTTCTGCTCCGGCGTCAGCTGATTGCCAAATACGACGCCGTAGCCGCCGGCCTCAGCCACATCCTTGATGACCAGCCGGTCAAAGTTGTCCAGCGTGTACTTCATGTCCTCCTCAAAGAAAGGCAGGAAGGTGGGGGCGTTCTTCAGGATGGCATCCTGGTCAAGGTAGTACTTTATCATTTTCGGGACGAAATAGTATATGCCCTTATCATCAGCCACACCGTTGCCCGGCGCATTGATGATGGCCACATTTCCGGCTCGGTATGCCTCCATCAGGTTCGGAATACCGATAAGCGACTCCGGATAGAAGCAGAGGGGATCGAGGTATTCGTCGCTTATCCGGCGATATATCGCACCGACCTTTACGGTACCGTGGTTGCCGCGATAGTAGAGGAAGTCGTTTTCCACGAACAGGTCACTTGCCTCCGCCAGCACAGCGTCAGACTGCTCGGCCAGATAGGAATGCTCGAAATAGGCGGCGTTGTACCGGCCGGGGGTAAAGATAACATTTATTCCGCCGGTATTCACATTGTTCATTACTTCGCTGAGCATACTGCCGTAGCTGCGGTTGTCGATAACATCATTCCTGCGGAAGGTATCCGGACTGCAACGGCGGCTGAGGGAGCGGGCAATGAGCGGGTATGAAGCGCCGGAGGGAACCCTGAGATTGTCCTCCAGTATGTACCAGCAGTTGTCCTTGCCCAGCACGAGGTCAATACCGGAAATATGGCTGTAGACAGACTTCGGCGGCGTGATGCCCTCACACTGGGGGAGATAGCCCGGGGAGCGATAGACAAACTCCTCCGGAATTACTCCGTCCTTGATTATCTTCTTGTCGGAATAAACATCTGCCAAAAAGCAGTTCAAGGCATCTACTCGCTGTGCCAGTCCCTTTTCAAGCAGCTGAAAATCAGTGCCTGAAATGACCCGGGGAATCGGGTCATAAGGAAAAAGCCGTTCCTTGAATTGTCCATTTTTGTAGAGTCCGAATTTTACGCCATAGCGGGCCATCTGCATGTTTATCTCGTCTTTATGAATCAGCAGGTCCTCCATAGCCTAGCACCTCCCAGATAAAAATAAAAAAAGGCAAGACAAATAGTGCGGTGACACCATTGTCTTGCCTAAGTTTCTGTATCAATTATGGACTAAGTTTACAACATTACACCAGCGCTGTCAATATAGGAGCCCAGCCTGACGCAAGTATACATTAAGAGCAAAAGCTTAAAAACTATTTTTCAACTTTGCTGTTTATCTCATCGGGGTCTTTGTAGGTGGGGACAGTCTGCCTGATGGCCGGAAGGATAAACTTCTCCGGATCTGCGGCTTCGCTGCCTGTATTTTCCTGAGCGTCCTGCTTCTCTACCGCATCACCGAGGATTTGCAGCTTCTCCTCCATTTCAGTGCGGGTTAGCGGCATGGCATGCTCAACGAAAATCATCTTGTTAGCGGTCTTCTCCAAATCAGCCGACTTAATCAGTAGTTCCTCGTAGAGCTTCTCGCCGGGACGAAGACCGATTTCTTCTATCTGAATATCCTCGTAGGGCTTCAGACCGGCAAGGCGAACCATATTCTCCGCCAGCTCCAGTATCTTCACCGGCTTGCCCATATCCAGAACGAAAAGCTCGCCACTCTTGGCCATTGCCCCTGCCTCCATTACCAGCTGGACAGCCTCAGGGATAGTCATGAAGTAGCGGATTATCCGTTTGTCCGTAATTGTTATCGGGCCGCCGTTTTCAATCTGCTTGGTAAAGAGTGGGATAACGCTGCCGTTTGAGCCAAGGACATTGCCAAAGCGCACCGCTGTGAACTCAGTCCGGCTGTCGGCGCGGCACTGTATCGCCATCTCGCAGAGGCGCTTGGAGGCGCCCATTACATTTGTAGGATTGACTGCCTTATCGGTAGAGATAAGGAGGAATTTCTTTGCACCATATTTCTCTGCCATATCGGCGACATTCACGGTACCAAAGACGTTGTTCTTTATAGCCTCGGCACTGCTGTGCTGCATCAGCGGCACATGCTTGTGGGCTGCCGCATGGAAAACGATTTCCGGACGCAGATTGCTAAAGATGGATTCCAGTCTTGCCCTGTCGCGGACTGAGGCAATGACAACCTCCAGATTCAGAGCATCGCCGTGTTTGCGGATAAGCTCCTGCTGAATCTCGTAGGCATTGTTTTCGTAGATATCAAGGATTATCAGCTGCTTCGGCCCAATCTCTGCCAGCTGACGGCACAGCTCTGAGCCGATGGAGCCGCCGCCGCCGGTGACCAGCACCACCTTATCACGATAGTAGCTTCGCGTCAGCTCGTTGTCCAGCGTCATTACATTGCGGAACAGCAAATCCTCTACCCGAAGGTCGCGCAGAGTCATTTTGCTGCCCTTGCTCTCGCCCAGCGGATAGTCATAAATTTTTACCGGACAGTTCGCCCTCTTGTAGAAGTCGTAGAGCCTTGTCTTGTCATCCGGTGTACCGTCTGGCATCGCAATGACGATTTCCTGTACGGGACTTGTCCTCAGCTGCTCGATAGTATATTCATCCTCCGGCAGGATCGGCAGATTTCTTATCTTCCGCCCCACCTTAGTCGGGTCATTGTCGATGAAGCAATAGGGCACATATCTGGCTCCGGGGTTTCTCAGCAGCTCTCCTGCCAAGGTTGCTCCTACATTGCCGGCACCGACGATAGCAATATTTATCCGCTTATTCTGAGCAATACCGGTCTTCTGATCAGCCTGCCGTTCCCGCTTGGCATAAAAATACTGGTAGATAAAGCGGCTGGCCATCGTAGCCAATAAAATATGCATTCCGATGATAGTACTGAAAGCAAAGCCGATATAGTACTGCTTCAGCAGCTCATGGCCGATAAATAAAAAAACGGCACCGGCCGTGGCATCTGCCAGCA
Organism: Selenomonadaceae bacterium; assembly: GCA_045616885.1. Classification (GTDB taxonomy): domain Bacteria; phylum Bacillota; class Negativicutes; order Selenomonadales; family Selenomonadaceae; genus RGIG250. The sequence continues at coordinate 26,066 of JAZLHS010000159.1, forward strand.
TCAATCTTATATAGGACGCCGAGTGAGCATACCGCCACACCGTCGTATAGACACCGGAGCAGAAGCGGCTGACAAAGAGGCACACCAAAAGCACTGCCAGCATTTCTGCCCCGAAAGCAGAAACCGGCCGCAGTGAACCTAAATTAAGCGTTGCTAAAAGTCCCGTAAAGCAATACACCGCTATGATGATGCCGGCATCTACGCCCAGCAGCAACAGTCTGCGTTTATTCATATTATCACCATACTATTATATTGAGGTATCTGCCAGCAGGTCACACCTCTGATTGGAACCGACTGAATAATGTTCCTGACGAATAATTATATTCTATGTCTCAGTTTCGGTCAAGGATTCGCCTCTATAAAACTGCGAGACATAAAAATAAGTGCCAGTGAAAAAATGAGGATTCATTTTTTCACAGGCACTTCCTATATGCAGTTGCAAAGAAAAATGTCTGTAAGAAAACCGTTTATTCACCTCACCCACCGGCTACGCCGGTCCCGCCTCCCCAATGGGGAGGGTAAAGACCTTCCCCTCTGGGGAAGGTGGGTCGCGAACCGAGACGGATGAGGTTTATGTCAGACTTTTTTCACAGCTCCTTATTTTACTCTATGACTAGAGATTTCAATCAAAGTGCAATACGGAAGCGATTGGCAATGACTCTTAGCTGCTCGGCCTGCGCACTGAGCTCCTGACTTGCCGCCGCCGATTCCTGCGCTGTTGCAGAGTTGCCCTGAACGACTTTAGATACCTGCAGGACGCCCTCATCAATCTGCTGCAGAGCGTATTTCTGCTCACCTGAGGCCGTTGCGATGGAGGACACCAGTCCGGCTACACTGTCGACTCCGGTCACTATCTCCCGCAGAGCTTCTGCCGTCTGCTCAGCTATCTTCTGACCGGCATTTACCTTGGCAATAGAGTTTTCGATAAGTTCAGTCGTCTCACTGGCCGCCTTGGCACTGCGACCGGCCAGATTTCTGACCTCTTCGGCTACTACGGCAAAGCCCTTGCCGTGCTGTCCGGCTCTGGCTGCCTCTACTGCCGCATTCAACGCCAGTATATTTGTCTGAAATGCAATATCATCAATAACCTTGATGATGTTGGAAATGTTCTTGGAAGACACGTTGATGTCATCCATCGCCCGCAGCATTTTACCCATTGCCTCGGTGCTGACATCCGCCTGGCTCTTTGCCGCCACAGTCAGCTCATCGGCATTGGCCGCATTCACGGCATTCTCTGCCGTCTGAGCAGCTACCTCGGAGATAGAGGTGGACAGCTCCTCGATGGAAGCCGCCTGCTCCGCTGCTCCCTCCGACAGGCTTATGCTGGCCTGAGATACATTCTGCGCTCCGTCGGCTATCTGAGCGGAGGCCAGCTGTATCTTCTCAACAGCATCCTTCGTATTATGACGCATTATCTCCAGACTTTCCGTCAGGCGACCAATCTCGTCATTTTCCGTTGCCTTCAGTGCCTGAGTCAAATCACCCTCTGCCACAACGGCAGCGGCAGCATCCAGCTTTCTGAGACGAGCGGAAACATTCCCGGAAATGCGGAAGCCTACGACCACCGCGAGCAATGCCAATATCAGTGAAGCGATACTGGTGATGATAACGGAGTTTTTCGCATCAATCGTTACCTGAATGATATTCTTTCTGGCATCAGCCGTGGCGATATTCTGCAGGTCATTCATGCCCTTTACAAGTCTCTTGGCCACCACCTGCTGCTCGGCAAAGAGTGTAGTACGATTCAGCTGAGGATTATCCTGAATATTTTTAATGTTGCTGTCCCGAAGCTGACGATAGGTAGCAATATCTTTCTTCAGGTCTGCAAGAATCTTATCGTGGTCTTTGAATCTGGCGATTCGAATGAGCCATTCGATATATTCATCGACGCGCTTATCAGCTGCCTTCATTGTCTCAGTAAGCGATGCCCAGCGGCTGCGAGTCGAATCCAAGGCCAGCGCGGTAGCGGCTATCGAAGCCGAGTTAAACTCACTTGCCACCTTTGCCGACAGACTGTCTGCTCTGGTGTCATGCTGTACGATGCCGTCATAGAGAGTCTCTACGTGCTTCGTATTCACGATTCCCAGCAGACCGATGGCGACCATCATTATGCCCATGCCTGTCACAAGGCCAAGCAGCTTGTGTCTGATGCTCACATTCTTCAACAGATTCATTTACCAGCGCCTCCATTTTGCAAATCTTCCTCGTTACATACTCCTATCTCTTGCAAAAGTTTTTCCCCATTAACGAAAAGTTCTAGCTGTAAATGAAAATTCCTTCTTTATCCGTTAAAAACGGCTAAAAATATTTTCCGGCAATAAAAAAGACCATCCCACAGCAAAACACCAAGCAGCCCTTAATATGTCCGGATTCCACTGTCAATGTGGAATTTTATTTAGAGCATATTCATCAGTGTTTCGTTATGCGATAGTCTAAGCTAAGTATGTAGTTATTTTTGTCCATCCATTTGACGAAGAAGCTCAATAGCACCCTTGCCAAGATGAACTTTCCGGGCTATGTCTTCCGTGGCATAGCCGGCTGCCAGCAAGCGTCTTGCTTCCTCTGTAGGAGAGAGAGCCGACACAGCTGATACTCGTGCTGCTGCCGTCAGGGCTGCTCCCTCCACCGGTTTGACAGCCTCCACGCCAGCTTCCGGATAGGTCGGCAACTGCTCCTTCAG
>JAZLHS010000160.1:0-41722 GCA_045616885.1 Selenomonadaceae bacterium
AATATGAGCCATGAGATACGCACGCCTATCAATACGATAATCGGCCTGAACACCATGACCCTGCGCCGGACTGCCGACGATACGGTCAGAGGCTATGCGGAGGACATCAAGCGAGCCAGCAACGTACTGCTGAATCTCATCAACGATATCCTCGACCTGTCGAAAATAGAGTCCGGTCGCATGGACATCGTGCCGGTGGAGTACGACATTGCCCTGCTGCTGACCGATGTCATGGATATGACCCGCACCAGAGCCGCCGGCAAAGAGCTGACTATCAGCCAGCAGGTGCCGGAGTCACTGCCGCGGATGCTGCTGGGCGACGATGTCCGCATCCGTCAGGTACTGACGAATATCCTGACCAACGCGGTAAAATACACCGATAAAGGCTCCGTCACCCTCGAGGTCAGCTGGCAGCGACAGGGAGACAACGCTCTCCTGACTCTCGGTGTCCGGGATACCGGTATCGGTCTCCGTCCGGATGATATGGCTCACATCACTGAGAAATTCATCCGCTTCGACACCCGCAAGAACCGTCTCGTAGAGGGTGCCGGCCTCGGCCTGACCATCACCAGTCAGTTGCTGGATTTGATGGACAGCCATCTGGAGGTACAGAGCACCTACGGAGAAGGCTCATACTTCTACTTCGTACTGAGCCAGCCTATCGTCGACGATACTCCCATCGGAGATATCAGCCAGCACAGGCACACACCGGCAGAGGATGACACCGCATATCGTACGCTCTTCACCGCGCCGGAGGCTCATGTACTGATTGCCGACGACAACACCATGAATCTCAACGTATTCTGTCAGCTGCTGTCCGACACCGGGATGAATATCACCACCTGTATCAACGGCGAAGAGCTGGTCAAGCTCTCTCTGGAGAGGAAATACGACATTATCTACACCGACCACATGATGCCGGTGATGGATGGCGTTGAGGCCTTCATGCATATCCGCCATAACCCGGAAAATCCCAATTCGGATACCCCCGTCATCCTGCTGACCGCCAACGCCATTGCCGGAGCCAAGGAGGAGTATCTCTCCGCCGGCTTCAACGGCTATCTCTCGAAGCCTATCGACGCCGGCAAGCTGGAGGAAATGACGCGAGACATGCTGCCGCCGGACCTGTTGCAACCGGGCGTGGTCGTCGACCGGGCTCAGTGCGAGCACTGCGAGACCGACTCCCTCGTGGAGGAGCTGCCTCAGATAGAGGGCTTCCATCTGGGAGAGGCGGCTCATCTGGCTCACAAGCCGCAGCTGCTCTTCTCCATCCTGCAGGACTTCCACGACAGCGCCCCGGCCGAGGCAGACAAGCTGGCCGACTGCTACGAGGCTCTGCCCGCTGACTGCGAGCCCTACCGGATACAGGTTCACGCCATGAAGAGCAACGCCGCTACCGCCGGAGCTCTGGGCGTGTCCCTCATCGCCCGGATACTGGAGCACGCAGCGGCAGACAGGGATGTGGACACCATCCGCAGCCTCCATCCGGTCTTCCTGACCCAGTGGCGTCAGCTGCCGGAGCGGCTGGAAGCGCTGGAGCAGATAAAGACCAGCGATGTGACCGCAGTCACCGAGCATATCGACCGAGCTATCCCGCCGGAGCTCTTCGGGGCTGCATTGGAGCGGATAGCCGCCAGTATGGCTGACTTCGATACGGACGGGGCGATGGAGACTCTGAAGAGTATCCTTGCCTACGACCACCCGGAGGAAACAAAGGCCAAGCTGCAGGAGCTGGCCCGGAAGATAAACGACTTCGATGACGACGGAGCACTGGCCATAATCAAAGAAATACAGCCATAGAGAAAGGGACTGTGGAAAATGATTTCTCATTTTTCCACAGTCCCTCTTTATATTTATTTACTTTTTCAGTACTTCCCGTACTGTTTTTGCCAGCACATCCATAGATATTGGCTTGGCCACATGGGCATTCATGCCGCAGGCAAGCGCCTGTACCTTGTCTTCCTTGAAGGCATTGGCTGTCATGGCGATGATTGGTATCTTTCCCTTCGTTCCGGGGAGAGCCCTGATAGCCTTGGTGGCCTCGTAGCCGTTCATCACCGGCATCTGAATATTCATGAGGACGAAATCGTACTTGTCCTCGGCCGCCGCCTCTATCGTTTCCAGCGCCTTCCTGCCGTCGTCTGCCACATCCACGGAGGCTCCGCACTCGGAGAGGAGCGTGACCGCTATCTCCTGATTCAGCGCATTGTCCTCGACAAGCAGGATGGAGCAGCCGTCAAAGGACATACTGCTCGACTCAAACACATCCAGCGCCTCTGTCTTGTCATTCTCGATGACTCGGTTGATAGTCTCATGGAGCTTTGACATGAAGAGCGGCTTGGTGCAGACGGTAGTCACCCCCGCCTTCAGCGCCTTTGGCTCTGCCTCTGCCCGGTCATAGGCAGTGAGGATGATGATAGGCTCCGTACCCTCTGTCTTCCTGACGGTACGGGTCAGCTCGAAGCCGCTCATATCCGACAGCGCATCATCTATTATATACAGGTCGTAGGGGTCATTCCGACGCCGGGCATGGTCACAGCGCAGCAGTGCCTCCCGCGGCGACGTCGTCCACTCGGTGCGGAGACCCATGTTGGACAGCATATCCGTGACGCTGATACAGGTATCCGGATTGGAAGTGACGACGAGAGCGTGCTTGTCCCGGAGACTGTCGATGATGAAGTCCTGATGGATACCGTTCATCGCTATCCTGAGCTGCAGGCGGATGGTGAACTCGGTGCCCTTGCCCTTCTCGGTAACGACAGAGATAGTACCGCCCAGCATATCCACCAGATTTTTCGTGATGGCCATACCGAGACCGGTGCCCTGAATACCGCTGACGGTGCTGGTCTCCTCCCGGGAGAATGGCTCGAAGATGTGCCGGGCAAAGTCGGCACTCATACCGATACCGGTATCCAGTACCTTGAATATATAGACGGCGCAGTCAGGCCGCTCGGACGGAGTCTGAATGACTCTTATTCCAATGGAGCCGAAAGCCGGCGTATACTTTACCGCATTGCTGATGCAGTTCAGGAGTATCTGATTCAGCCTCAGCTTATCGCACCAGACTACTTCCTGAGTGACATTTATCGTATCGAAGAAAAGCTCCAGCTTCTTGGAGTTCATTTCCTCCCGGACGATGTTCTGGAGGTCATTCATCAGCTCCGGCAGCGAGACCTCCGTCTCATCCAGCTTCATCTTGCCGGACTCGATGCGGCTCATATCCAAAATATCATTGATGAGAGCCAGCAGATGGTCTGATGAGGTCTTTATCTTGCTCAGATAGTCGGCCACCATATCCTTCTCCGACAGATGGGAGACCGCCAGAGAGGTGTAGCCGATAATGGCATTCATTGGCGTGCGAATATCATGGCTCATATTGTTGAGGAACACGGTCTTCGCCTTGCTGGCCTGCTCAGCGGCCATGAGAGCCTCGGCCATCGTCCGCTGCTTTTCCTTGGTGGATATTACCTCATCGGTAATATCGAATGATATGGTACTGGCCATCAGATGCCCGGTCGTGGGGTCCTCGGCCATGAGTATCATCAGCCGGATATGCTTCTTCTTCGTCCGACTGTAGAAGCTGATGACCTTGCCCTTGTCCGGCTCCGGATACATCTCCCGGAGGCCGGCACAGGTGAAGACCCGCTTGTATTCCTCTTTTTCCACCTCGATACCGAAGTGCTCTACCATGATTCGATTCACGGCATCATAGTCAGCCGGCAGCGATATTCTCAGCTGACCCATGAGGGACCTTCCATCCGGAGCCTGCTCTTCGCTGATGATGAGACCCAAATCTACATCGGTGGTGAGTGAGTAGTCGGCTCCCCGGAGCAGGGCGTTGCGATAGAGGGCCCGCTCGGCCAGCAAATGCTCGTGCAGCTCCTCCTGCTCGACGCCGTGGTCCTTCACGAGATTGTTCTGCTTCATGAAAGCCTGTATATCAAAAAACGTTACATATACCTTGACCACCTGAGCATTGCCGTCGAACTCAGGAGTCATATTGTATTGCAGATTGTGCGGCTCATCGTCTATGAAAAATGTTCCCGTCGTGAAGGTCAGGCTCTGGCGCAGACCGGACAGGTAGGTAGCATTGAGCCGACTGATGAATACCTCTGCCTGAGCGCCGCGCATGAAGCGGAGAACCATATCCCGGATAGCCGAGAGGGGAGATATTCGCCCAACCATCAGGGGAGCCATCCGGTCGTGGAGGGTCTGTATTGTATTGTCGCTAAGATCGATAGCTATTACTGCATCGCAGAAGTATGCCATGCTCTCGAAGAGGCCATGGTTGTAGCTGTCCATGCCTGCTATCTGTACCTGCTCCTGTATCGGCGACCTTGACATTCTCCTCATCCCTTCTCCGGCTTTATTGTTGCACATCTGCGCATATTATAACACCAATAATAGCTATAATCTATCATAAGATATTTATGAAGCAAACAAACCAAACCTGAAATTTTAACAAAAAACAGAGATAACAAAAAATTATTTTAGGTATCGAAAGAACCGTCTTGAAAAAACCAACAAAAGTGATTATTATTTGATATAAAATAACAATTGATAAGCTATGACTAAAAATCGTTCGGAGGTATCTAAATGTTTTTCCACGGTCTTGAATATTTCAGCAAGGGCGGTCTCATGATGTATCCGCTGCTGGTCTGCTCACTGGCAGTCGTCATCATCACAGCGGAGCGCTTCTTATACTATCGGTCAAATGACAATGGCCACCACTACGGCGAAAAAATAAGAGATATGGCTCTAAGTGGAGATATCGAAGCTCTGAAATCCATCTCCGGCGAGGGCGTCATGGGCGACTTCGCAGCGAAGGTAATGAAATCTGCTCCGGAGATGAATCGTCCCGAGGAATACATCGCCATTCAGGCGGAGAAGACCAGCGAGAAGTTTGCCGCCAACCTCAGCTATCTGGGCGTCGCAGTCAGTCTCGCTCCAGTGCTGGGTCTTCTCGGTACCGTCACCGGCATGATTGCTTCCTTTAATGCCCTCGATGTCCGCATGGACAATCCCATGGCTGTCACCGCCGGCATCGGCGAGGCGCTCATTACTACGGTATTCGGCCTCTCTATCGCCATCATGGGCATCTGCTCCCACGCCTATTTTTCCAAGCGGCTTCACGGCATCGAGCTGACCATCGAGGAGATGGCCAACGCTCTGCTGGAAGCTGTCGTTTCCGATAAATAGAGTCTTTATTACCCCTCAGTCGCTTTCAGCGACAGCTCCCCTAAAGGGGAGCCTTTCAGGTAGTGCTGATTCAAAGCCTCCCATTCAGGGGAGGTGGCCTGCGCAGCAGGTCGGAGGGGTAAAATAAATAAATAAACCGAGGCAAATATGATAAAGCTGCGTAAAAAAAGTAGGGACGAAAGCATCGGCATCATGCTAAGTCCCATGATTGATATGATATTCCTGCTGCTGGTATTCTTTATCCTCAGCACCATGTATATGAGTGACCTGAAAGCAGTCCCCGTCCAGCTGCCGGTAGCTCAGCAAACCCAGCGGGTGAAGACCTCTCCCTTCGTAGTCACTGTGAAGGCCGGCGGAGCCGTCTGGCTGGGGGACAAGCTTTCCACCGCCGAGGCTATCATCGCTCAGGCCGTGGAGGAAAAGAAGAAAGACAAGGATTTCGTGGTGATACTCCGAGGAGACGATACCGTTGACTACGGCACTGTCATCGCTCTGCTGGACAAGTTCAAAGCAGCCGGAGTGAGCCGCATCGGTCTCGCCACCAGCTCCGAGGGTCGGAAATGACCGGCTCCGGACGGCGCACTGCTGCCGTAGCGGCCGGTATAGCCTTCCACATCGTCGCCCTGGGCGCTATGAGCCTCATCGGACTCATGTCGATAAAGCCGCCGGTAAAGGATGAGCCGATATACGAGGTAGCCCTCATGGGCTCCGGCTCCCCGGCGACAGCTCCCACCGTCACCGAGACTGCCCCGGCAGTGAAAGCACCTACGGAGACGGTGAAGCCGCAGGCCGATGACATCGTAGAGGAGAAGCCGGAAGAAAAGCCGGTGGAAAAACCCGAGGAAAAGCCGGAAACGAAGCCTCAGGAGAACACAGCCCCGACAAACCCTGACAGCACCGCTGCCAAGTCCGGCAACGGTCAGGGCGAAGGCGTCGGGGAAGGTACCGGAGACGCTGAAAAAGCGGGAGAGGGAAGCGGCAGTGCCATCGACGGCAATGCCATCCAGACTCCGGCTGTCGCTCCCACCATTTTGCGGGCTGTCCAGCCCGACTATCCGCCCAGTGCCAGACGGCGGGGAATAGAGGGCGTGACCTATCTCCGCATCCTCCTGGACAAGGCGGGCGTACCCGAGTCGGTAGAGGTCGCGGAGTCCGCCGGAGATGTGTATCTCGACGAATCGGCAGCCGAGGCCGCGGCCGAGTGGCGATTCTCTCCCGGCCTCGACAGTCAGGGGCGACCGGTGCGATGCTATGTGAAAATACCGGTAGCCTTCAGATTGAATTAAAGATGCATTTACCCCTCCGCTTCGCTACGCTCAGCACCTCCCCTGCAGGGGAGGCTGGGAACTCGTCTAAAAATGTCCTCCCTGCACGCAGGGTGGAGGGTCAGCCAACGAATAAAGAAACTATTACGAGGAAAAGCTTTGCTATTAAGATTTATTCTTCTGTTCCTATTGCTCATGACCACCGGCTGCGGCCCGGCGACCAGGGAGACTGCCAGCACCGCCGCCTCCTACACCGTCACCGACTGCAAGGGCACCGTGGTAAAGATGGCCGCCCCACCGAAGAAGATACTCACCCTCTCCATGGGAACCGACACCATCATGCTGGGACTGGTAAAGCCTGAGCGGATGGCAGCGGTAAACTACCTGCTGGAGGATCCCGTCAGCTCCAACGTCGTAGAGCTGGCCAAACAGGTGCCAATAAAAATAAACAACCCATCCGTGGAAGAGATAATGGCCATGCAGCCGGATCTCGTCATCGTCCCGGACTGGGGCAATATCGCTCAGGTGGAAAATCTCCGTGACCTCGGCCTAAAGGTAGTCGTCTGCCCCGGCCCGAAAAATCTGGCAGAGATAAAGGACACCGTCCGCCTGCTGGGACAGGCTATCGGCGAGCCGGAGCGCGGCGAACGGCTGGTATCCCTCATGGACAAAACCCTGTCTGATATCCGCGCGAAGCTGGACGCAATACCCAAGCGGGAAATTCCCAAAGTAGTGCTTATCTCCATTATGAGCGGCTACGGTGGCAGCGGCTGTACCTTTGACGAAGCTTGCCGACTGGCAGGAGTCATCAACGGACGAGCTGAGGCAGGCATACAGAACGGTCAGACCATGAGCAAGGAACAGCTGCTGGCCATCGACCCGGATATCCTCTTTCTCCCGTCCTATACCGGCCACGGCACCTTCGATGTGGTGAGATATCGCCGTCAGTACACCGAAGACCCTTCTCTGAAAAATATGAAGGCCATCCGGAACAATCGACTGCTGTACCCCCGCGAGAGCTATATCTACAACGGCTCACAGGACTTTGTCTTCGTGGTGCGGGAGATAGCCTATGTCATCTATGGCAAAGAATTTGCTCAATCCGACCGGGAGCACCTGTCGGTGGCAGATTAACCTATAATCAGTCTCATAGGCTCCCCTTTAGGGGAGCTGGCGGCGTAGCCGTCTGAGGGGTAACTGTATAACGGATTTCCTAAGCATTTTACCCCTCCGCCCTTCGGGCACCTCCCCTATAGGGGAGGCTTTCAGGCATCGTATTGACAGTCTCATCAACCAATGATGAAACACATATATATTCAAATTTATTAAGGAGGAATAACCCATGAAATCCAAACTCTATCTAGGCGTTGCCTTGGCCTGCTCGGCTGCGGCTGCTATCCTGCCGGCACATGCAATGGCTGCAGAGGCAGAAGGAGCCGCCGCCGCGGAGCCCAAGACTGCTCAGGAAGAAAAGGCCGCTCCGGAGGCAGCCCCTGTCGCTCTCAACACATTCGACGTAGATGGTGTAGTCGTCACCGCTACACGTATGCCGCAGACTATTACCGATGTCCCGGCAAATGTATCGGTTATCACAGCACAGGAGATTGAGGATAACCACTACAACACTGTTGGTGAGGCTCTTCAGAATGTAAACGGTGTTGTTGTGCGTGGACAAGGACATGGTGAGCAAGATGTAATTCTATTGAATGGTGATGAACGTGTGCTCGTTATGGTAGACGGGCGCCGTATAAACAGCGATCAGGGAATTGCAGTTGGCCGCAGTACGGCAGACCTACGAATGATTCCATCCATGAAGAACATCGATCGAATCGAGGTTGTCAAGGGCAGTGCATCTGCTCTCTACGGCTCCGATGCTGTCGGTGGTGTCATAAACATCATAACCAAAAAAGGTCAGAAGGACGTTAAGACCACCATTGATGCTGCCTACGGTGCTTGGCACAAGGGTGACTATCAGATTACTAACGAGGGCAGTATTAAGGACTTCAGCTGGTTTATTACCGGTTCTATATCTCGTCAGGAATATTTCAAAACTAAACACAATACTTTCGGAAAACAGAAAATGCCCGGTAGCGACACCGATGATAAAAATTTCTCTATCCGCATGGATCAGAAAATGGGACAACGTGAATCTGTTACCGTGAATTATTCTCATGTCAATACCTATCATGGAGCTCATATTATGGGTACAAGCGGTTATCCGCTTTTTTTACCCACCGGATTTATCAAAAATGGCTATGTTAAGAGAATACGGAACGCTACTGATGTGACATGGAACTTTAAGGAAGGTAGCAAAGCTCCGGGATTCCTTCGGTATTATCATGAACAGAAATATAATAGCTTCGATGGAGAATTTAAGAGTAAAACCGATGGTATAGAGTACCAAAACGGCTGGGAACTTGGAAAAGACCATGTTCTTATTGCTGGCATTGATTGGCGTAAAACATCAGCTTCTAATTTTGGCAATGGCTCTTGGCCATCTAATGGATACAGGGATAAGTCTATTAATAATACTGCTGTTTATGTTCAAGATACGTGGAATATCAGCAAAAAGTGGACTCTTGTTCCTGGCCTACGCATGGACCATCACAATAAATACGGAACAAATTGGACACCAAAGGTTGCCGTAAACTTTACCCCTGACAAGAAAAATCAGTTGTATACATCTTGGGGAAGAGTGTTTAATGCTCCACAAATTGATGATTTGTATACCGATGGTGGCGGAACTTTAGGAAACCCAAATCTTAACCCAGAAAAAGGTTACACTGTGAACATAGGATGGAATCACGAGTTCGATAAAAAATCAAGCATAAGCATGTCAGCATTTTACAATGATGTAAAAGACGCTATATATTGGAAAGAAATGCCAAGTGGTGATTGGGTAGCAAACAACTTCCAGCGAGATAAAAAAAGAGGCTTAGAAATCACTTATAAACAGAAGCTAGACAAGCATTGGAATTTCGACGCAGGAATGGCTTTTGTTCACCGCGAAGTTGATGAAGGCTCTGGGGCTGGATTACAAAAGGATGCTAAATATTCTGCACCCAACAGCTATCGTATCGGCTTTAACTACCGAAATCGTGGTTGGTTTGTCGGTATGAATACAACGATTGCCAGCGGTAGGCGTGAGGATACTCTTGGAAATAAACACTATGCATTGATAGATATTAATGCTTCATATAAGTTCGACGATACTTGGAAGATTTACCTGAAGGCCAATAACCTAACCAACCAGTATTATACTTTGGGTACTAGTACGTCCCATCCCGGCTATGGCCGCTTCATCCAGATGGGCGTACAGGTATCCTTCTAATCCCAAAGCAACACAAACCTTATGAAACAACTGGTAAACCTTTCAGACCTTTCCTACGATAGTGACACTTATTTTGCCGGAGATGTGGCGGGAAACCTCCCGCCATTCCTCCGGCGAAATCATCTTGACGGTCTGGAGCTGATGATTTGCGACGAGTATGACCCGGCCGGCTACCCGACTGAGTACATCCACGGCGTCCACCTTCGCTTCTGGCCCACCTGGTACCACTTCTACCGGGGAGACTTCGCCGGAGCAGCCGGCCGTCTCTCTGCCGGTACCCGGCTCGCCGACTACTACGAGGCCGAGACGCCCGCCGACTGGGTGGAGCTGTGGCGGCACAATCTCCGTCAGGCCGCAAAGGCCGGAGCGGAGTATGTGGTCTTTCATGTAGCAGAGTGCGCCGCCGCCGAGATATATCACCGTCGTCATGAAGTCGGCTCGGAGGATATTATCATCGCCGCCGCTGACCTCATCAATGAAATTACTTCTGAGCTGCCGGATGATATCGTCTTTCTCGCAGAAAATATCTGGTGGCCGGGGCTAAACTTCACCGACCCGGCTCTCGCCAGAGAGCTGCTGGACAGACTGAATCACCGAAACAGCGGCTTCTGCCTCGATACCGGTCATCTCATGTGTACCGACTGGAGTCTGGAGATGCAGGAGCAGGGGATAGACTATGTATGCCGCCGCATGGATGATCTTGGCGAGCTGGCCGGACGGGTAAAGACCGTCCACCTCCATCAGTCTCTCTCCGGCAGATACGCTGCGATGATGGCTGAAACAGCTGTTGACAGTCTCCCTGATATGTGGCAGTCTATGGAATATATAGGCAATATTGATAAGCATCTGCCTATCACTACTCCCCATATCAGGAAGCTCTTCGACTTCGTCTCTCCCGACTATCTCGTCCATGAATTCATGCCTCGGGATATGGCAGACTGGGAGGAGAAGCTGAAGATACAGCAATCATCCTATAATCCGTCTAATAGGCTCCCATTTAGGTGCGCATGAGCACTTAATGAGCTTGCGAATTTAGTGCGAGCCAAGCAAACTGCTTAGTGATATCCGAGCGAAGCGATGGATGAACTTAGCATGTTTGTTGGAGCTGTCAGCGAAGCTGACTGAGGGGTAACAATATAATATTCATCTTTGATTATTTACCCCTCCGCTTCGCTATGCTCAGCACCTCCCCTAGAGGGGAGGCTTTTAGGAATGTTCAATAAGGCAATGGTGTCGCCATGAACGACTATGTAATCGAAGCCGACGACCTATCCACCGGCTACCCCGACCATCCGGTCATGAGCCATCTCTCCTTCGGCATCCGCCCCGGTGAGCTGGTGGGCATCGTCGGGCCAAACGGCGCCGGCAAGTCCACCCTGCTGAAGACTCTGCGAGGGATACTCCCGCCCCTGTCCGGCAGCGTCCGCCTCATGGGCAGACCCCTGACGGAGCAAAGGGACAAAGACATTGCACTCTCTGTGGCCTACCTCCAGCAGCATGTGAATATTTCCTTCGGCTACAGCGTCCGGGAAATCGTCATGACCGGCCGCTATCCCTACCTGAAATGGTGGGAGAAGGAAACCGGCCGGGATGAAGCCATCGTGGATGCCTGCCTTGCCTATACCGGCGTAGCCGACCTGGCGGATAAGCCTCTCTCGGAGATATCCGGCGGTCAGCGTCAGCGCGTCCTGCTGGCAAAGGTACTGGCTCAGCAAAGCCCCATCATGTTCCTTGACGAGCCGGCAACCGGTCTCGATATCTTCTATCAGGAGGAGATATACCGCTTCGCCCGTGACCTCTGCGACGGCGGCAAGACCGTCCTCATGGTCGTCCACGAGATGAATCTGGCTGCCCGCTTCTGCACCCGCCTGCTGGTGATGGGACAGAAGCAGCTGACAGCCGACGGCCCGGTGGCGGAGGTACTGCAGGAGGATATCCTCACGCGAGCCTACGGCACACCTATCAAAGTGTCCGTGAACGAAAAGACCGGCCATCGCGATATCTATTCCGCCGCTCCTGAGGACGACGGACGGAAGGCCGCGCTTCTCGATGTCATTCTCGGTCGGGAGGGCGCAGTATGAAGAAGCCAAACTATCCTCTCGTCATGACTCTGCTCCTCATTGCCCTCATCGGGGCAGGATGCTTCTCTCTGGCCAAGGGGCAGTTCGATATGCCCTTCGTGAATATCCTCGCCTCTATCGGTCGAGAGCTGGGACTCAATATTTTCCCGGAGGCCAACGTCACTCCCAATCAGGAGGCCGTCCTCTGGCATATAAGATTTCCTCGAACAATCGTCGGCCTCATGGTAGGAGCAGGACTGGCCGTGTCCGGTGCCGTCATGCAGGGACTCTTCTCAAATCCTCTGGCTGACCCGGGGATAATCGGTGTCTCCGGCGGTGCCTCAGTAGGAGCAGTCGTCGCTATCGCCTTCGGACTTGACCAGCTGAGTATCTTCTCCATGCCCCTCTGCGCCTTCATCGGCTCTCTCACGGCAGTAGTCCTCACGGTGTCTCTGGCTCTCCGCCGGGGAAAAATTCCCGTGATGACCCTGCTCATGTCCGGCGTGGTAGTGGGTATGCTGCTGGCGGCTGTCACCGCCGCTATTCTCACGGCCGTCGACCAGAACCGGATGCAGCAGTATCTCTTCTGGACGATTGGCGGACTTGACTACCGCCGCTGGGAGCATGTACTCATCGGCGCTGTCCCTATACTCGTCGGCAGCGGCATCATGGTGCTGCTGGCCCGTCATCTCAATGTACTGGTGCTGGGTGAGACGGAGGCTCGGTCGCTGGGTATGCCGGTAAATCTCTACCGGATGCTCTTCCTGTCTCTGGCCGCACTGGTGACAGCTACCGGCGTCTGCATCAGCGGCAACATCGGCTTCATCGGTCTGGTAGTGCCTCATCTCCTGCGGCTCATCGTCGGCCCCGACCATCGTCGGCTCCTGCCGGCCTGTCTCTTAGCAGGCGGTGCCTTTCTGGTGCTGTGCGACTCTCTGGGACGAGTCGTCATCGCTCCCACGGAGATA
The DNA here is from genome assembly GCA_045616885.1 of Selenomonadaceae bacterium. Taxonomy (GTDB): domain Bacteria; phylum Bacillota; class Negativicutes; order Selenomonadales; family Selenomonadaceae; genus RGIG250. The sequence continues at coordinate 12,824 of JAZLHS010000160.1, forward strand.
AGAGTCGGCATCATGACGGCGCTCATCGGTACCCCGTACTTCCTCTATCTCCTAAGAAAAAGCCGCCCCAGCGAATAACCGGGACGACTTATATATCCGTTATGCTTTTACAAGGGGCGGCATTTGCCGCTCCTTTTTCTGTTCATCTTTTCCCAAAATATGATTCTATCTCCGGTTTTTCCTTGTCGTCACTCATATCCCTTTTATTAGTGACGCTTTACGTATTGGCAGAGCTGTCGGAAAAGTGCTATAATTCATCCCACATCTATTGACTATACGAGGTAACATAAATGACAGATTACGATAAACCAATCGAGCAGAAGCGGGCGCTGGCCGTCCACGACATCTCCGGCGTCGGCAAATGCTCCCTGACGGTAGCCCTGCCCATCATCTCCGCCGCCGGCGTAGAATGCTCCGTGCTGCCCACCGCCGTCCTCTCCACTCATACCGGCGGCTTCACCGGCTACACCTGCCGCGACCTCACCGACGACATCATCCCAATGGTTCGCCACTGGCAGTCCCTGAAGGTGAAATTTGATGCCATCTACACCGGCTACCTTGGCTCATTCAATCAGGTACAGCTGATGAAAAAGATGGTGAATGACCTCTCCAACGATGACACTCTGGTACTGGTCGACCCGGTAATGGGTGACAACGGTCGCCTCTACGCCGCCTTCAACGAAGCCTTCCCGCCGGAAATGCTGGAGCTCTGCCGGGTGGCAAACATCATCAAGCCAAACATGACCGAGGCCGCCTTCCTGCTGGGCGAAAAATATACAGACGGCCCCTACAGCCGCGAATATATCGACGATATCCTGACCCGGCTGGCTGTCCTCACCGAGAAGCCCAGTATCGTCCTCACCGGAGCCTGGCTGAAGGATGACCCGGAGCATCTCGGCGCCGCCACCTTCGACCGCTCCACCGGCAAGATAGACTACATCCTCGGCCCCACGGTAGAGGGAAGCTATCACGGCACCGGCGATGTCTTCGGCAGTGCCATTGTCGGCGCCGCCCTCACCGGTCACAGCGTTGCCGAGTCCGTCCGCATCGCCGTAGATTTCACTGTCAGGGCTATTCGCCTCACTCACGCCGCCGGTACCGAAATTCGCTACGGTGTGAACTTCGAGGCCTGTTTGGGCAGCTATATTAAAGATTTGGGACTTTGTTGACTAAAAGGGTCTGTGAAAAAATGAATGCTCATTTTTTCACAGACCCTTATTTCTATTGCTGATAGGTTTTGCGGAACAAGGAAACTAAGTCATCATAGAGGTACAGACCGTCTTCGTTTTTCTCTATCTCCGTAAATTCCAACGGATAAATCATCGGCGGATTATCAAGGCTCAGCTGCTCCAAGTCACGAATCTGTTTATCGCTGGCATACACCATATTTACCGAGGCGTATTCAATGCCATCAGACCCGAGCCGCTTCTCGATAACTATTTTTCCGCCAATGGGAGACCTGTATGCGACTGTTCCCGGCAAAGTATAATCCTTGGCATGGAGCGCCGCCAGCAGGGTAGAGATATTGGTATCGTGTCCGCCTAAGAAAGTGAATTTTCTGCCGGCAGTATTTAATTCCGTGTCCATTTCCTTTAGAAGCTTACGGGCAATTTTGCGGGCAACGGGCGGATTCCTGAAATGAACATCACAGTTTACTGACAGGATATGTCCCACACTCTTCCAGTCATCCGGAGAGCGGTCATTGCCCCAGGCTGCACTTTCACTGGTAGGTGTTTCGTAGTACTGCATCATCAGCGTATCAGAAACAGATACTAGATTTCTGGTTATCCCCTTATAGGACAGGATATTCTTATTCTCACCCTTTAGGTTAATATGCAGGTCTTTTCTGTCAATAGTCGTTATTCCATGTTCTTTAGCATATGCAGAGTCCTTGAAGTCAAGCATTCTTTCCATACGGTCTAAATCATCGGAAAGCTCTACGCCAAGTCCCGGCAATCCCTTTCCGTTAAACAGACTGTTTGTGTAGTCGATAGCCTCCTGAAGGTCGTCCGGGTTCATTTCCATAGGCGGCAGGAATACAGGGTCTTTTTCATTGAGAGCCAGTCTGTGTTCGATTCTTACATTAGCTACAGGCAGCATGCCGCTGGAAAAATATTGGGCAGTAGCGATAGTCCTCTGGTATGAGTTGGTATAGAAGCGAGTCTCGCCATCAGCGGGAATCCAGTTCTCGGGGATAAAGTTTTCGTCCTGCAGATATTTACGGAAGTATTGACCCATGATAGTTTCGGCAATTCCGCCATGAAGCGACAGATTTCCGACAGGTGCAGTCCAGCTATACCATTGATGAGGTGTGATGGATTCGGCGAAAGACCCTCTGCCGGAAAGAGGTGAGCGGATATTGTGCCGACTGACAATCAGAACCTGCTGAAGCCGGTAGCCCCTGTCAGTGAGGAAAGAGGCTGCATCCGCCAGACCGGGCAGATACAGGACGAATGCCGTAAGAAGAAATAGAATTGACTTTACCATTTTTCCCATCAGAAGCCCTCCATTGCACATTTATTATGAAAAATCTTCAAGGCTAAAGCAGCTTAATATGCTTTTTGTAATATAAATCCGCCATAATTTTTCGTCAAGTCATACAATCTGATATTTCAAAATCTTCATCTCCTGACACCTACAGAGTAGAAGGGAGGTGATTTTTTATGCGTATTGCCTTAAACGCCGGGCACATGCCGAGGATGGATCCCGGAGCCTGCGGCAGCTACAGCACCGAGGCGGAAATCTGCCGAAGCGTCATGGAGTCCTGCGCCAAAATCCTGAGAGACAGCGGCAATGAAGTACTCACTGTCCAAAGTGACGAGCTGGAGCCTATCGTCGCTGCCGCCGACGGATTCGGCGCAGATATCTTCGTGTCCATTCACTGCAACGGCGCCGTCACTCAGGCGGCCAAAGGTACGGAAGTCTATGCCATGAGTGAGGACGGATATGAGCTGGGACTCTGTATCGACCGAGCCATCGTCGACTATCTGGGGACAGCTGACAGGGGAGTAAAGGACGGCTCACGGCTCTATGTAGTCAATCAGACGGAGGCTGTCGCCGTACTGGTGGAGCTGGCTTTCATTACCAATGCTGATGATGAGTGGCTGCTGAATGAGCGGACGGAGGACTTCGCGTCTGCACTGGCCGCGGGGATTATTGAGTATTTCAGGTAAATCGCTTCGGCTGAGCAGTGTGTCCTCCCTGGCATCCAGGGAGGGGGAAGCTGATGCCGATGTTCTTGTAGCAGGTCCATGTGTCCTCCCTGGCGTCCAGGGAGGGGGACCAGCGAAGCTGGTGGAGGGTACGCCTGCTATGGATTTAAGAATCCCTGACAAAATGAACCCACCACCGCCTAAAGGCGGTCCCCCGCCCTTAAAAAGGGCGGACTAAACCTCATCCGTCTCGCTTCCGACAGCAGCGAATTAAAAATTACGAAAGGAGTAAACCTATGGACGAAATCATGACCTATGTGTCAGGCTACGGCTTTCCCATCGTGGTATCCGCCTACCTGCTGGTGCGCATCGAAGAGCGCCTGAAGGAGCTGGACCGCACTATCGGAGAGCTGGCCCGGACGATAGACAGATTCATCACTGCGGCAGCCTGACTGCCATAGCTAAATAGAAGACCTGCCAATGGCGATATTGCCAGCGGCAGGTCTTTCTTATTGCTTTATTTACCCCTCAGTCGCCTTTGGCGACAACTCCCCTAAATTTTATCTTATTTAATGTCGAATTTGACATTTTTTCGTACTTAAAAGTGTTATAATTGACATTTTTTCCGGGTAATGTCATAATATTGGCAGATTTAATAGGTAGGAGATTACTGCCATGGAACGAAAAATAAAAAAAATCTTAATCGATTGGAAAAGTAAAAAAAATCGTCTTCCTCTCCTGATGTACGGTGCCAGACAGATAGGAAAGACGTACATCATAAAGGAATTTGGCAGCCAGGAGTATAAAAATCTTGTCTATGTAAACTTTGACAGGGACAGTCGTCTTGACTCCTATCTGACAGTTTCTATTGAACCTCACTATGTTATAAAAACTCTCCAAGGATTATACGGAATAGACATCGAGCCGGAAAGCACTCTCATATTCTTTGATGAAATACAAAACAGTGAGCGGGCATTATCATCGCTAAAATATTTTGCCGAGGAAGCTCCGGAATATCATGTTTTAGCTGCCGGTAGTCTCTTAGGTGTAAAAATAAAACGCGAGAATTATTCTTTCCCTGTTGGCAAGGTTCAAATCATCAATATGTATCCAATGGACTTTGAGGAATTTCTGCTGGCAAGAGGTAAAGCTCCACTGATTGAAACAATCAGACTATGCTATGAGAATATGTCCCCCATGCCTGCGGTACTTCATGAAGAAGCAATGCTGGAATATAAGAACTACCTTGTAGTAGGAGGTATGCCAGCGGTAGTAAGCTCTTACGCAGATGGTCGGGACTACACAGAGCTTCAGGAGTTCATATATTATTCTTACATAGCTGATATGGCAAAATATGCTTCTGCCAGTGAGAGCGTAAAAATCAACGAGGCCTACGATTCGCTGCCGGCACAACTAGCAAAAGACAATAAAAAGTTCCAGTATAAGCTCATAAAAAAAGGAGGAAGATCCTCTCTCTACGGTGAGCCAATAGACTGGCTGATTCAGTCAGGCATATGTCTGAAATGTACTCTGGTAGAGCAGGGTCTTTTACCTTTGGCGGCCTATCAGGATTTAAGCTCTTTTAAGCTCTATTATAGTGATATGGGTATTTTCAGCTCACGCACTCATACCAGCACGGAACTTATAGACAATCCAGCCATGCAGCAATTTCTCGGTGCTCTGACCGAAAACTATGTGGCTATCGGTCTGAAGACAAATGGTCATGAGCTTAATTATTGGGCAAATAATTCAGAAGCCGAAGTAGATTTCGTCATCCTGAAGGATGAAAATATAATACCGGTAGAGTGTAAAGCTGGTGAGCATGTGCGCTCAAGAAGCCTTCAATCATTTATGAAACGGTATAATTCCCCTTATGCAATCAGATTCTCAGCTAAGAATTTTGGAGAAGAAAATCGGATAAAATCAGTTCCTCTATACGCCGTTTTCTGTCTGAAATAACCAATTTCAATATTATCAACACAGCATCCTGACTGTCATAGCTAAAAGAGAAGACCTGCCAATGGCGATTTTGCCAGCGGCAGGTCTATCTTATTGCTTTATTTACCCCTCAGTCGCCTTTGGCGACAGCACACCTACAAGGTGAGCCTGTGAGACGCATTATATATCAGATAATACCGATGCTCTTGAGGATGACCTGAGCGATGATAGCGGAGCCGAGGTAGGTACCGATGAAGACGACGGCAGATACGAGGACGATACGCCAGGAGGACTGGGCAAATACATCGAGGTCCTTGGCGATAGCGATACCGGCGTAGGCCAGAAGCGGGGTGCAGAGCTGGAGGAAGCCGACCTTGGCGGTAGCAGCGCTGATGTAGGCAGAGCCGGGCATACCGGGGTAGGTGAGGATGCAGCCGAGGGTAACTACATAGGCTGCACCGGGGAGACCGCCGGGGAGAACCTTGGCCAGCCACATGCTGACTGCGGCCAGAGCGATGAGGATGAGCATACCGGGAATAGCTTCAACAGTTCCTTTATTAAAGGCTTCCATGAGGCTGCCGGTCTTGGCTATCTGAGGTACGAAGTTGGCACAGAGGCTGATGAGGCCGGTGATGATGAGTACCTGTATAATATCTTGCATTTTCATGTTCATGGTCAGTTATTCTCCTTTGCCTGAGCTGCCTCACTGGGTGGAGCATCTACGCCGTATTTCAGTCTGTATACCTTCTTGTAGAGCCATTCGCTCATGGGGAGGGCGAGGCACACGGACATGTAGAGACCGTCGAGACCGGAGAGCATATTGGAGGCGGCACCGTAGGCGGCCAAATCCTTAGCCATATCCGGGTACATGGCGGCGAGAGAGCCGACGGCAGCCGTCATCATGGAGGCAGAGCCTACGCCGGCAGCCATTGCCAGTGCGATAGGATGGAAGAGGCCGGAGGCGGCGAAAATAGAAGCCATGATACCGAAGAAGATAGTACCGATAACTGTACCGGCAATGTAGACACCCATGACGCCGCGACCCTCGGCACCGTCGAGGCCATAGCGTTCGCCGATGAGGGCGACATTCGGTTCGCGGGCGACGGAGTGAGCGGCACCGATAGCCTCACGCTTCAGGCCGAGGAATACGGCGAGAGGAATACCGATGAGGATGGTACCGAGGTTGCCGAACTCCTGCAGTATGAGAGCCGGGGAGGAGGCGAGAATCTTCGGCAGGGTGGGGCCGACGAGAGTACCGTAGCGAGCCATGAGAAGCATGAGGATGACACCCAGCAGGGAGCTGGCGCCCATGATTTCCTTCTCGCCGGTTATCTTCAGGAAGCGAGGGCAGGTGAGGGTACCCATTATCAGGGCATACATCATGGGCAGCAGGACTATCTTGCCGATGCCCAGATTGATGGAAATGTTGCCGATGAATTCAGCGAGCATTACCAGTGCAACTACTATCAAGTGCAGTTTCATCAGAATTTCTCCTTTTTAAGAATTGAAGTAAGCGTCCATCTTGGCGATGTACTCTTCCTTGGTGAGAATAGGGGGATTGTCAGCCAGTACCTTTTTGCCGAGGGCGGCATCATCGTACAGCAGGTCAATGATGGTCATGGCAAAGGCCTTTGCCGGCAGGAGGACACACTCGTGGAAGTCAACATATTTGAAATCCTTGGTGTGGAGGCTGCCTACATTGCCGCCGCTGTAGGGATGAATGACGGGCATGATGTGAGATACATCGCCCATGTCGGTGCTGGCGTTGAAGTGAAAGCCTTCGGTAATTTTTATCTCCGGCTCTACTGTCTTCACATTGTCGACGAAGATAGAGTACATCTCCTCACAGCAGGCGAGAGGGAGCATACCGGGGAGCGTGTCTATCTCCACCTTCGCGCCGATGGCGAGGGCACCGCCCTTCAAAGCATTGTCTACCTTTTCGTGGGTAGAGTTGATAGCTTCCATAGTCTTCGCCCGGACGTATGTCTCGATGCGGACATCACTGGGGACATTGTTCACCAAATCCCCGCCCTGTGTGATGATGGGATGGACTCTGACCACATCTTCTTCCCGGAAGGTCTCACGGAGGGAATTGATACCCATGAGGCCAAGCATGGCAGCATTGAGGGCGTTAATTCCTTCATGAGGGGCAGCGGCGGCATGAGCGGCCTTGCCTATGTAGCGGACAGTCTTGCCGATGAAGCCGTTTGAGGTAAGACCGACATACATTTCCTTGCCAGGGAGATTTCCGTTGGCGTGTACCATCATGCTCATGTCCACATCGTCAAAGGCTCCCTCGTAGATGAGATTTCCCTTGCCGGTAAGGAAGTGTATCTTTCCTTCCTCGATGAGACGCTTGCGATAGGCAAGCTCCACATACTCCTCAGCGGGTACGGCCATGAAGACAGCGTCGCCGGACAGCTCATCCATGACTCCGGACTTCACCATGCCGGTCATGGCCGCCAGCAGGCAGGCTATCTGCAAATTATGACCGCAGGCGTGAGTAGCACCGGTCTGAGGGTCAGCCTTGGGGCTGTCCATGCAGACGATTCCGTCCAGCTCGCCGAGGACAGCGACGCTTGGGCCGGCTGCTTTGCCCTTCACTCTGGCTTTCACGCCGGTGAGAGCCAGATGCTCTGTAGGCTCTGCGCCGAGAGAGCGCATATAGGCGGCTACCTTCTTCGAGGTCTTTTCCTCCTTATAGCCCAGCTCAGGCTCACTCTCGATATCGGCGGCCAGCTTTTCAATAATATCTGCTGCCTCATCTATAGCGCGGCAGACTTTTTCTTTTAGTTCCTGTTTATTCATACTACCTCCTGTCTGTACCCATTATATGCAGTACAGACAAGGATTATAGCACTTTATCGTCTTATATACAAACACTTTTGTACTTTTTTTACAGTATATAGTCATGATTATGAGTCTAATATAAATATACTCCCGGGCAATATCCGTCTATTTTCCTATTTCATTTCCTCGTTTATATATAATTGAAAGATAGAGTATTTTATGCTATATTATAGGGTGGCTGAAAGGCTGTTGCTTTTTGTACCCTTTTTCAGAAAAATACGGTCAGTTCTGGACTGAAATTGGTTATTCGTATTTACAAAACGGCAGCAGAAATACAATTTTTCACCACTAATCACTTGGAAAATTAACACATAGTTATACACAATTGTGGATAAACATGTGGAAAACTCCCCGAAAGGAATATTCTTATGTTTGATATGAATCCGGACAACACCTGGCAGCAGATACTGAAGGTACTGAGAGAACAGCCGGCTACCGAGGCAGCTGTAGACCCTTGGCTCGCTCCGCTGGTGCCTGTATCTCTCTCTGAGGTGAGCTTCATTCTGGCCGCTCAGACCGATATCGCCAAGAGCTTCATCATGACCCGCTACAAGACCCATATAGATGAAGCCGCAAAGCAGGTGACAGGCCACGATATAGCAGTGGATATCATCTCCATCAGCGATATGCCCGGTGCTCCGCAGCAGAATATTCCGATAGTGAAAGAAGGCTCTGCTCCGTCATATGGCACAGCTGCTGAGAAATCAGCTCCCGCTGCTCAGCCGGAGCCGGAAAAAATATATATCGACGAAAAGACCGGACAGGGAGCACTCTTTGATGCCAAGTCTACGACAGAGGAAAAGCCTGCCGGCAATATAAGAGTAATGGATGACGCCTCGCCCCTCACTATCATCGGGCCGGGAGACAGATCCTCTCTCCGTCAGAACTACACCTTCGAGACATTCGTTACCGGCAGCAGCAATCGCTTCGCTCACGCAGCTGCCAAGGCCGTCGCCGAGTCTCCGGGCATGACCTACAATCCTTTCTTCATATACGGCGGCGTAGGTCTTGGCAAGACACATCTGATGCACGCTATCGGCAACCAGATACTCACCAACTACCCAAATATGCGGGTACTCTATATCACCAGTGAGAAGTTCACCAACGAATTCATAGACTCCATTCAGGAAGGCCGTCCGGATAAATTCCGCCAGCGCTATCGCAGCATCGATGTCCTGCTGGTGGACGATATCCAGTTCCTCCACAACAAGGAACGTACTCAGGAAGAATTCTTCCATACCTTCAACGCGCTCCGTCAGGACAACAAGCAGATAATCCTCTCCAGCGATAGAAAGCCCAGTGAGCTGAAGACGCTGGAGGACAGACTTCGCTCCCGCTTTGAGTGGGGACTTATCACCGACATTACAGCGCCGGATCTGGAGACCCGTATCGCCATCCTCCAGAAAAAGGCCATGATGGATCATATCAGCGTCCCTGATGATGTACTGGTCTTCATTGCCAGCCGCATTGATAAGAACATCCGTGAGCTGGAGGGCGCCCTCACCCGCGTAGTAGCCTACTCATCTCTGAATAAAGAGACTATTACCACCGGAGCCGCTCAAAAGGCAATGCAGGATATCTACGAAAAGACTGAGCGTCCCACTGTCACCATCGAGCTGATTCAGGAGATAGTCTGCCGCTACTTCAAGGTATCGAGAGAAGACCTCCTTGGCAAGAGCCGCAGCCGCGACATCGTCATCCCGCGTCAGGTAGCCATCTATCTCTCCAAGGAGCTGACCGATACCAGCCTCCAGCAGATAGGCAACTACTTCGGCGGCAAGGATCACACCACTATCATGCACGCCTTCAATAAGATTCGTGACAGCCGTCCGAAGAAGGACGATTTGGACAAGTCGATTATTGAGCTCATCGGCCAGATTCAGCAGATGTAATAAAAAAGACGGCGAAGCCGTCTCAACCTTAATGTAAATCATATTGAATATGGTCTGTAAGAAAACCGTTAATCAACATCGGCGCTTAGCGATTGACAAGCAGGCTTGCGCAGTCAGAGCTTAGCACCGCTATGTTGATTACCGAGCGAAAGCGCGTTTTCGTCAGACTATATTCAATATGTAAGATAAATTCAATAAATCTCTATGCATAGCAGTATGACAGAAACTCGCTCTCGCTTATTTATTCACGCAGCGGTACTAAGCTCCTGCTTCATATGTTTATTCGCAGATCGCTAAGCACCGGCGTTCATAACGGTTTCTTTACAGACTTATATGCCTAGTACAAGGATATCTTATTTCCTTAGCAGCAGGACAGAGGAAGTAAAAATGATGTCATTTTTACTCTGTGTAAAACCTGTAGACAACCGGTGGACGGACTGTGAATAGATTTCAGACACTATTCACGACTGTGGATATGCGGTGGAAATGTGGATGACAATCCACAAACTTTCCACACCGTCTTTCAGTGATATCACTGACTCAGACCTCATTTTCCACTTTTCAACCGCCTATACTACTAAGAATACGAACTATATCTATAAAATAAATAAATCCCAAATAAAAACGGAGTGTGGATAACAATGAAATTTACCTGCGAACGCCAAGAATTAATGGAATCACTTTCCGTAGCTATTAAAGCAGTATCCTCCTCTCCAAACTCTCCTATATTATCAGGTATCTGCATCATTGCTATTCCCGGTGATGGTGAAAACCCTGGAGAGATAGAGCTGAGAGCTACCAATAACGACCTGTATATTGTCACCAAGGCAAAGGCGAATGTAGAAGAATCCGGAGAAATGATTCTCTCGGCAAAATATCTCTACGACTTCTGCCGTACCTTCCGCGGTATCAACGTGACCTTCGTAGAGGACAGAGAGCGCAATATGGTAAAGCTCTCCTCTGATGATGCCAAGTGTGACCTCCTTACTATGGTAGGAGAATTCCCGGAGCCGAAGCAGCACAAAGTGACAGCTACCTTTACCGTAGCTGCCGACTACTTCAAAAAGCTCATCTCCGAAGCCTGCTTCGCTGCCGCTCAGGAAAATGAAATAAGCGGCAAGGCTATTTTCACCGGCTGCCTGATGGATGTAGATGACAAGGATATCAACCTTGTTGCTACCAACACTCATCGTCTTGCCATCTCCACCGGCAATGTAGAGGCAGACGGAGCAAAGGCACAGACCATTGTTCCCTCCAGAGTCCTGTCCGAAATCGGTCGGACAATGCCGGATACCGATGCCACCGTTACCGTAGATATTTCCCGCGAGAATGTCGTATTCTCCTTTGAAAATATGATGATAGCCACCTCGGTCATCGAGGGTGTGTTCCCCGACTATCGCCGGGTAATTCCGAAGGAGCTGCCCATTACCGCTACTATTCGCCGCAGCCTATTCCAGCAGGCTGTCACCAGAGCCTCTATTATCGCCAAGAGCTCCAATATTGCCTCTGTGGTAAAGATGTCCTTCAGCAACAACTGCGTTGTCGTAAGTGCCAACAGTCAGGCTATCGGCTTTGCCGAGGATACCATCGAGGCGGCAATCGAGGGCGGCGAGCTGGCCATCGCTTTCAATCCTGATTATCTGGCTGATGCCATGAAGGTAATGAACAGCGACGAAGTGATACTGGATATGGCAGCCTCCCTGAAGCCGGCAATCATCAGAGAGCCGGGCAATGACAGCTTCCGTTGCGTCATTACTCCGGTAAGAACAAAGAACTGATAAATGAAGATAAAGTCGCTTGCTCTGCGAAATTTTCGCAGCTATGAAAGTCTGGAGCTAGACCTCTCGCCCGGAATAAATCTTCTGGTGGGAGAGAATGCTCAAGGAAAGACGAATATTCTGGAGTCTGTCTTCTATACGGCTCTTGCCCGTTCTCATCGTACCTCGGCTGACAGAGATATGGTGAAGAAGGGGAAAAAAGAGGCATCTATTGATGTCATCCTAGATAGGCTTGGTGTGGAGAGCCGTCTGTCCTTTCATCTGTTCAATATCGGCAGACGCAGGATAGAGGCCAACGGAGTGCCGGTGACTCTCCGGCAGCACGTGGGCTCGGTGAATATCGTCTGCTTCTCCCCGGAGGATCTTTATCTGGTGAAGGGAGCGCCGGCCGGACGCCGGAAATTCCTTGATGCAGAGCTTAGTCAGGCAAGTGCGGCATACTTCCATGACTTTGACGAGTATGTGAAGATACTCAATCAGCGAAACAGCCTGCTGAAGTCTATAAAGGAAAAGATGATAGGCTTTTCTGACGAGGAGGATTTTCGTCAGGAGGGATACTATCAGGATGAAGAAGTAGCTGCTGCACCTCAGATAGGTGTAGGTGATGGAAGCTTCGATGATATGCTGGAGGTCTGGGATCAGAATCTTGCTGACCGGGCGGCCAGAGTGGCAGTCAGAAGGATGAATGCCATAAAGCGGCTGAACAGAGTAGCCAGGAAAATCGCTGACCGGCTGACTGCGGGAGCCGATGTCCTGACTATCGAGTACGAGCAGGCAAATCTAAAGCCTGATGATATTGGAACTATAATGATGTCTGAGGCTGTAGAGATAATCACAGACAGCCCTGAAGATGTCTTTAGTAATTTAATATTAAAAAGTATGGCTGAAGGATATCTGGCTGAGCTGCGGCTTCGCCGGAAGAAGGATATCTACAAGGGAAGTACCTCTATCGGCCCCCATCGTGACGATATAAAGATATCCGTCAATGGCCTTGATCTCAGAAGCTACGGCTCTCAGGGTCAGCAGCGGACAGGAGCTCTCTGCCTGAAGCTGGCTGAGGTGGAATTCCTCAGGGAGACGGCAGGGGAGTATCCGATACTTCTTCTCGATGATGTAATGAGTGAGCTGGACAGAGGACGACGGGTAGAGCTCTTGGAGTATATTCGCCGGTCTGATATTCAGAGTATTATTACTGCTACAGACAGAGCCTACTTCGATGGAGCGATGGATTGTATTCAGGCGGTTTATAGAGTGAAGAATAGTATTGTTAAGAAGATTTAATTTCTGATTTATAGGATATGATATGACTTATTAAATAAGAATACACACTAAAGAAGGCTCCCCTGTAGGGGAGCTGTCGCCGAAGGCGACTGAGGGGTGAAAATAAAAGAAAACCCCTCCGACCTCGCTACGCTCGGCCACCTCCCCTATAGGGGAGGCTTATGGGAGTTGAGTATTAAGTGACCACCTTCTACAAATTGGAAGCTGTTGGTTGTTAATATAATATAGGTTGGCGGTGAACATGGCAGATACCGAGAGGATAATAAAAACCGAATCTTTCAAGGAAATCATGGGCCGCCTCTATATGTCATCGGCCGTAGCCAGCCTGAGAAGCAGGCGGGCAAAAATGTCGGCCGAGTATCGAAGGCAGCTGGTAATGGCTCACTGGTCGGAGATAGTATCGCCTACTGTCTCATCACATGCCAGACCTCATCACTTCTCCTTTGATACGCTGTTTGTCAGCGCTCAGTCAGTCTGGGCAAATCAGCTGGTGTATCTGAAGAGGGAACTGATAGACAAGATAAACGCCTACACCTGCGGCGAAACGGTAAAGGACATCCGCTTCACTGCCTGGGAGGATATAGAGCTTCCTGCTCAAAAGACGGAGCAGCCGGCAAAGATGTCTCAAGTAGAGGATGAAGAAATAATAGTCTGTAGTGAAGAGGATAGAGAAGAAGCGAAGCAGTCTGTTGATTATTTGATGGGTACTTCAGACAGAGAGCTGAAGTACAAAGCAGAAAAAAGTCTGGCTGCGGATATGGCTCGGAGAAGAAGTAAAATAAACGATGGCTTCGTAAAATGTCTGGGCGGCTGCGGCACACTGGTATCGCAGAAGGAAGGATACTGCTCAGCCTGTATCGTCACGAAGCATGATGAGTACCGCCAGCGAATAAGGTCAAAGCTGATTGCCTGTCCCTGGGCCGGATATGCAGAAGTAAACAGCTTCATCAACTGCCGGCCGGAGGAATACAACCGGGTCAGGCAGGAGCTGCTTAGAGAGCAGGCGGCTAAAGTACCCTATAGGAAGGATACCGACACTCCCGGCACCTATACGCTGGAAGAATATGTACTGGTAATGCTCTACAAAAGTCTGCCGCTGGAAAGGCTCAATAATGTAGTGATGAGCAAGTACCTGTATGAATTAAGATATGATTTAAAGGGTGGACCATATCCGCCTTCTAAAAATAAAAAGCTACCTTTTAGAGGAGCAGCGATGGGTAAAATATAGCTAGTCTCGTAGGCTCCACTTTAGGTGTGCGTGAGCTGTCTGCGAAGCAGACTGAGAGGTAATAAGACAAGTTACTGTTTTTATTTACCCCTCCGCCCTTTGGGCACCTCCCCAAAATGGGAGGCTATTAGAAGGATTAGAAGTTACCCCTCTGGCACTTCGTGCCACCTCCCGTTTGGCTAACTCACTTAATGAATAAGAGTGAAGCGATGTATTAATTTAGTGAGTGCCATCCAGCAAACTTAGCGCTTTAGCGCTTAGTGAGTCGGAAAAAAGGGGAGACAATTAAATTGATTATAGGTTATTGTTTCACATGAAACAAAATAGGAGGAAAAGAATGGCAGTTGCAGATAAGATTGCAGAGAAGCTTGGCCTTGACGATATGATAGAGAAGCAGGAAGGTGCTCTCATTGATTCCAACGATGACAGCGTTGAAGTAGAAATCGATGACAGCGTAACTGTCGGCAATGAGGTACTTGGTGCCGAGCTGACCGCTGTTGCCAGCACCGAGTATACCGGCGCTGATATTACAGCTCTTGACTTCCCGGAGAATGTCCGGGTTCGTCCCGGTATGTATATCGGCAGCACCGACTATCGCGGACTCCATCACCTCGTCTATGAGGTAATTGACAACTCCATCGATGAGGCAATGGCCGGCTTCTGCAACAAGATAGGTGTGACCATTCACGCTGACAATTCTATCACTGTTCAGGACAACGGCCGCGGTATACCGGTAGATATGCACGAGAAGGGAAAGCCGACGGTAGAAATCGTCCTCACTGTCCTTCATGCCGGTGGTAAATTCGGCAAGAAGGGCGGCTACAAGGTATCCGGTGGTCTTCATGGCGTCGGCGTATCTGTAGTAAACGCTCTTTCCTCCAGTCTGACTGTAACCGTCCAGCGTGATAACAAGCTCTATGAGATTGGCTTTACTAAGGGTATCACCAGCTCAAATCTGAAGGAGATAGGTGCTGCTCCCGACGACAGCACCGGTACGACCGTCCATTTCCTGCCGGATGCCGATATTTTCTCCGTCAGCGTCTATCAGTATGATACGCTCCGCAAGCGCATCCGTGAGCTGGCTTTCCTGAATAAGGGCGTCAGCATCAGCCTCACCGATGAGCGCAGTCTCGATGCTAATGGTGCATTCAAGTCTGAGACCTTCTGCTATGAGGGTGGTATCATCAGCTATGTTGACTACCTGAATCAGAATAAGACCCTCATCCATCAAAATCCCATATACTTCAACGGCAAGAAGGATGACACCATCGTCGAGGTGGCTCTCCAGTACAATGATACTGATCGTGAGAATCTCCACAGCTTCGTAAACAACATCAACACCGAAGAAGGCGGTACTCATGCTGCCGGCTTCCGCGGTGCGATGACCAAGCTTGCCAATGACTATGCCCGCCGTCATAAGATACTGAAGGATAAAGACCCGAACTTTGAGTCCATAGATGTTCAGGCAGGATTGGCTGCCATCGTCAGCATTAAGATTCCCAATCCTCAGTTTGAGGGACAGACGAAGACGAAGCTGGGCAACAGCGAAGTCCGCGGTATCGTCAGCAGTATTGTAGTCAAGGCATTGGGCGAATACTTCGAGGAAAATCCGCCTATTGTCAAGGGAATACTTGAGCGCATGGCTCTGGCTCAGCGAGCAAGAATAGCTGCTAAGAAAGCCCGCGAAGCGGTAAAGAAGCAAAATGCGCTGGAAATCTCCGCCCTGCCGGGCAAGCTTGCTGACTGCTCACTCCATGATCCGACCCAGAGCGAAATATATCTGGTCGAGGGTGACTCCGCAGGCGGCAGCGCCAAGAGCGGCCGTGACCGCCGCTTCCAAGCTATCCTGCCTCTCCGCGGCAAAATTCTCAATGTTGAGAAGGCAAGAGCCGATAAGATTTTTGCAAATAATGAAATATGCACCATGATTACCGCCTTCGGCAGCGGTATCAACGATGACTTTGACCTGTCAAAGACCCGCTACAGCAAGATAATCATCATGACCGATGCAGATGTCGACGGAGCTCATATCCGTACCCTTCTGCTGACCTTCTTCTATCGCCACATGAAGCCGCTGATTGAGAATGGGCGCGTCTATATCGCTAGGCCGCCTTTGTTCCAGATTCGCAAGGGTCGTAACCACTGGTATACCTACTCCGATGAGGAGCAGGAGGCAAAGCTGGATGAAATCGGTCGCGACGGCATTACTGTCCAGCGCTATAAGGGTCTCGGTGAGATGAATCCGGAGCAGCTTTGGGAGACTACTATGGATCCGGCTACCCGTACAATGATGAGGGTAGATATGGAGGATGCCGAGGAGGCTGACCGCCTCTTCACCGTTCTCATGGGCGACAGAGTAGAGCCGCGTCGCCAGTTCATCGAGGAAAATGCTAAGAACGCCAACGAGATTGATGCGTAATTAAAAAGTGAGGGGATAATAGTGATTTATTCAAAAGAAAATATAAAAGCTATTGCTGCCCCTATCTTTAAGAAGCATAAAACAGGCAGAGCATATCTTTTTGGTTCCTATGCAAAAAATGTCGCTAATGAAGAAAGTGATATTGACATAAGGATTGAAAAGGGGAATTTGCGGGGAATGTTTGCCCTAAGCTCTTTGCTAATAGAACTTGAAGAGGCTTTGAATAAGAAGGTAGACCTTATTTCAGCAAAACCGGAGCAGGGAACTATTTTCTGCAGGAATCTTGAGAATGAGGAGGAGCTTATTTATGAGCCTTTCTCAGCGTGATTTGCAGCTGGTTCAATATATGCTGAAGCACTGCGATGAGATAGAAGATGTTCTTGTAAAATGTGGCAATAGGGAGAAATTTCTTACAAACCACATATATAAGAATGCTACAGCTATGGCTTTGCAGACGATCAGTGAGAATTCCCGCAGTCTTTCCGATGAATTTACGGATAATAATCCTGATATTCCCTGGAAAGAACTGAAAGGGATAAGAAATATTTTTGCTCATGCCTATGATACAAGAATAGATTTTGAGATTATCTGGGATTCTGTTAATGAAGAAATTCCAGTAATTGCAGATATGTGCAAAAAGATATTAAAAGAGAACGGTATTGAACCTCTCAAAATAGATAAGGCTGATTAAAGTGGTAAGAGAAATAGTAAAAGGTGAGCAGATATTCGTGAAGGCGAAGCGGGCGGCAAAAAAGGATATTTCCGTAGCCGCCGATTTAGAGGAAACTCTTAATGCTCACAGGGATAAATGCGTAGGAATGGCGGCAAATATGATTGGTGAAAATCTCGCCATCATCGCTGTACGCCAAATAAATGAGGATCAGCTGCCGGATGATGAGGGAAATGTCCCGGCTATCATCCCTCGCGGTGATGATATTATCGTCATGCTGAATCCTCAGATAGTGAAGCAGGGAAAGCCATATCGGACAAATGAAGGCTGTCTGTCTCTGGACGGAGAGCGGGAAACTGTCCGCTATGAGAATATCACGGTAACCTATCAGGACAGACAGCTGAAGAAGCATACAGAAAACTTCTCCGGCTTTACTGCCCAGATAATCCAGCACGAATGTGATCATATCAATGGGAAAGTTATTTGAAAGGATGTGATGAAAATGATGTATCCGTTTCTGACGCTTGCAGATGAAACAGAAATAGTACACTCTGAGTATTTGCCTGATAATACCGTAAAGGTTTATGTTGAAAAGCCGGATGACGAGGATTGTTTTCATCACATGACTTGTATACTCCCATCCCTTACTGTTGTAGAGAATTTTGGCTTTAGTAAAAATGAGATAGATAACTATATGGAAATAATAGAGTCTTCTCTGCCTACTATAATAGAGTTCTCCAAAGAGGGAGGATTCGAGAATGCCTCGAGTTTTTAAAATAGGTTCTTACTGGATATATTTTTGGTCAAATGAAGGGAAACCTCTGGAGCCTGTCCATGTGCATGTGACAGAAGGTAAACCTACAGCCAATGCGACAAAGATATGGCTGACAAGAGATGGAAAGTGTATCCTGGATAATAATAATTCCAGTATCAAAGAAAACCACCTTAAAAACATTATGAGAGTCATTGAAAATCAGAGAAAAATGGTTATCAAGAGATGGGAAGAGTTCTTCGGAGAGCTTATTTTCATCAATGAAAAGTAAGGAGTGATAGTATGGCTAAGAAAGCAATCGCGATTATGACCAGCGGCGGTGACAGCCCGGGCATGAATGCAGCCGCCCGCGCTGTAGTCCGCACCGCTCTTTATTCCGGAGTCGATGTTTATGGTATAAACAACGGCTACAAGGGAATGATTGAGGATGATATTATCCAGCTGAACGGAAAAAGCGTCAGCGATATCATTCAGCGCGGCGGTACCTTCCTTGGCACGGCCCGCAGTAAGGAATTCATGACTCCCGAGGGTCGGGCAAAGGCCTATGCCAATCTGGAAAAGCGAGGCATAAAGGGTCTCTGCGTCATTGGCGGCGACGGCAGTCTCCGCGGAGCTGCAGCTCTGGCGAAGGAGCATGGTATTTCCATCGTCGGTCTGCCGGGAACCATTGACAACGATGTCTGGGGCTCCGACTACACCATCGGCTGTGATACGGCAGCAAATACTATCATCGACGCGATAAACAAGCTGAGAGATACGGCCAGTGCTCATCGCCGCTGTGCAGTTCTCGAAGTAATGGGACGTCGCTGCGGCTGGCTGGCTATGGTCACCGGTATTGCCGGTGGTGCTGAGTATACCCTCGTTCCTGAGGTAAATTATGATCTTGATGAGATAATCGCCGAGATAAAAGACCTCTACGAGAATAACAAGAAGCGCTATATCATGGTAGTAGTAGCCGAAGGTGCCGGCAAAGCCGTGGATATCGCTGCGAAGATACAGGAAGCAACCGGCATTGAGACTCGTCCAACTGTCCTTGGTCATGTTCAGCGAGGCGGTTCTCCGACTATTCAGGATCGTATCAAAGCAAGCCAGCTTGGTGAGCAGGCTGCTTTGGCGCTCATCGGCGGTATCTCCAATGTTGTTTATGGCTTCAACGCCGGTCATGTCGTGCAGATTGACCTCTTTGATGCGGTAAATAACAAGAAGACTCTCGACCCGGATTATGTACGCCTGGCCAGAGTGTTGCAGTAATAAGAAACTCACAATCAACTGAAGCCTCCCCTGTAGGGGAGGTGGCCTGCAAAGCAGGTCGGAGGGGTTTTATTTTTGAATTAAACGACATATCGAATATAATATGACGATAGCGTGTTTTCGTTTAATTATATTATGGAGATAGTTTAGAAACTTATGCGGCAAAACTATCTGACAGAAACCCGCTTGCGCTTATTTGTTCACGCAGCGGCACTAAGCTCCTGCTGCGTATGCTTACTTGCAGGTCGCTAAGTGCCGGCGTTCACAATGGTTTCTTTACAGATAGTTTTGCTCGCAATTTACATTAATGTAACCAAAGATTTTGTGTAGTATTTATCGGAGGTTTTTATCATGGAAAAAGCAAAGGTTTATTTTACCGACTTCGTTACCGGTTATGGCGGAACCCCGCTGCCGCTGAAGCTGAAGAAGCTGGCAGAGAAGTCCGGCATGGCTGATATTGACATGAAGGGCAAGTTCGTTGCTATCAAGATGCATTTCGGCGAGAGAGGCAACATTGCCTACCTCCGTCCGAACTATGTAAAGGCAATCGTCGACCTTATCAAAGAAAAAGGCGGCAAGCCTTTCGTTACCGACTGCAACACTCTCTATGTAGGCAGCCGCAAGGAAGCTCTTGAGCATCTGGACACCGCCTTTGAAAACGGCTTCAATCCTCTCAGCATCGGCTGTCATGCCATCATCGCTGACGGTCTGAAGGGTACTGATGAGGCAATGCTCCCGGTACCGAACGGCGAGCTGGTAAAGGAAGCAAAGGTTGGCCGTGCATTGGCTGACGCTGATATCATCATCACTCTGACTCACTTCAAGGGTCACGAAATGGCTGGCTTCGGCGGCGCTATCAAGAACATCGGCATGGGCGGCGGCAGCCGTGCCGGCAAGATGGAGATGCACTGCAACGGCAAGATGGTAGTAAAGCAGGAGAAGTGCGTAGGCTGCGGCAAGTGCGTATCTATCTGCGCTCACGGTGCTCCGTCCATCACCGACCGCAAGAGCACCATTGATATCAACAAGTGCCTCGGTTGCGGCCGCTGCCTCGGTCTTTGCCCGACCGACGCTATTATTCCTGAGGAGTGGAGCAGCTGCGAGAAGATGAACATCCGCATGGCTGAGTACGCTGCTGCACTGGTTGCAAACCGTCCGCAGTTCCATCTGAGCCTTATCGTTGATGTATCTCCGAACTGCGACTGCCACGCTGAGAACGATGTTCCCATCCTGCCGGACATCGGTATGCTGGCTTCCGCCGACATGGTTGCTCTCGATCAGGCCTGTGCCGACCTGTGCTGTGCTGCCGAGCCGTTGCCGGGCGGTCAGCTGGCCAAGAATCTTGAGAAGGATCCGGAAGGCTGCAGGGGACACGATCACTTCCATAACAGTACTCCGAACTCTGAGTGGAAGAGCTGCTTGGCTCACGCTGAGAAGATTGGTGCCGGTACTCGGGAGTACGAGCTTATCAAACTGAAGCTGTAAAATAATAATGGCTGTTGTGTTGCCAATATCAAGGCCCCCATTTAGGGGGGCTGTCACCGTAGGTGACTGGGGGGTAACACAGCAGCCAATTTTTCTGTTCAGTTGAGGAAATTTTTGGTTTTTCTATATTTGGCGACCTATAAGATTGTATGGATGGGTGTTGGTATACATAACCATGTAACCTCACCCACCGCCTGCGGCGTCCCCCCTCTCCAAGAGAGAGGGTTTTTAGGCTCCTATATAGGGGGCTTAGGTATTAGAAGGGCTCGATGTACCCGGAGGAGATAGTCTTAGGCTCCCCTTTAGGGGAGCTGGCGCCGAAGGCGACTGAGGGGTGACAAGATAAGCTAATATCTTAATTTACCCCTCCGCCCTCGCGATGCTCGGCCACCTCCCCTAGAGGGGAGGCTATTAGATTGATTATAGGTCACCCCTCCGGCCTCGCGATGCTCGGCCACCTCCCGTTTGGCTAACTCACTTAATGAATACGAGCGAAGCGATGTATGAATTTAGTGAGTGTCATCCAGCGAACTTAGCGCTTTAGCGCTTAGTGAGTCGAATACAAGGGGAGACTACGAGACTGATTATAGGCCACCCCTCCGCTTCGCTACGCTCAGCACCTCCCCTAAAGGGGAGGCTTCTTGGTGTCTGATTGTTCAACTACATCCTATAAATTGCTAAGTTCATCCATAGTTACTCTCGGATATCACTAAGCTGTTTGCTTGGCTCGCACTAAATTAGCAAGCTCATTAAGTGCTCATGTAAATCCAAAGGAGAATGTTTTTAGGCTCCCCTATAGGGGAGCTGGCGCCGAAGGCGACTGAGGGGTGACAATATAAGCTTACGTCTTAATTCACCCCTCCGGCACTGCGTGCCACCTCCCCTAGAGGGGAGGCTATTAGATTGATTATAGGTTATTGTTTCACATGAAACAAAATTGGGGAAATGGGGATAATTTTTGTGGAAAAGTTAAAGTCCTTAATAATGACACTGCTGCTTCTATTCTCTTTTTCCTTTCCGATAGAAGCAGCAGACATGAATACATCGCCGGAAGATATGACCCTTAGAGAAAAAATTGGTCAGATGATGTTTGTAACCGTCCCGGGCAAAGAGTTATCTCCCACCGAGAAAAAATATCTGACGGAGCATAATTATGGCGGCGTAATTCTCTTTGCCTACAACGCAGAGAGCCGCGAGCAGCTGAAAAGGCTGACAAAAGAAATTCAGCGAGACAATGAGCTGCCCCTATTCATAGCTACTGACGAAGAGGGGGGCTATGTATCCCATCTCAGTGATGTAGTCGCGGCTCACCCATCTCAGGAGAAAATAGGCAGCACCGGTAACAGAAATGAAGCTGCTCGCTGGGCGAGTGCTACAGCCAGAGAACTAAAAGCACTTGGTCTTAATATGAATCTTGCTCCGGTAGCCGACCTCGGCACCGGTAATGAACGCTCCTTCGGCAAAAATCCGGATATGGTGGCGGATATGGTCAGAGCATCGATAGCTGCCTACAGTGAGGAAGGTCTCCTCTGCTGTCTGAAGCATTACCCGGGACTGGGCAGAGCGGTGACAGATACTCACAAGGACAAGGCGATAGTGAATGACAGTCAGGAGACTATCTACCGCACCGATATGATTCCCTTTGCCATCGCCACCTATTATGAAGATGACGATAGCTATCTGATAATGGTATCTCATGCGATGTATACGGCATTTGACGACCAGCCGGCCGATTTCTCACCGGTTCTGGTGGAGAAGGTACTGCGTCATGATATGAGATACGATGGAATAATCGTCACCGATGATTTGGGAATGGGAGCAATCGGCAAGCACTACACTGCCGGCGAGGCGGCTGTAAAGGCAATAAAAGCCGGCGTCGATATGGTGATGGTCTGCCACTCTCAGGAAAAGCAGGAAGAAGTCTACGAGGCAATACTTAAAGGAGTAGAAAGCGGCGAACTGACAGAAGAGCGGATAGACGAGTCTATAGATAGAATAATCAGAGTAAAGGGCAAAATAAAAATGTCCTAAAGTGATAGAGACAAATTTACTAAAAGAGAAAAACACAAATAAACAAAGCTTTAATTAGACTGTTTCTCTTGTAAGAGGCAGTATAAAGGGGTATAATATCCAAGATTAAAATGGTTTTCAAGCAAAACATCTTTACATGAGAAAGATAAGGAAGACTATGAAAGCGGATAGATATGACTTGACCAGCTTCGGTAATGTTGAGAAGCTGATAGAGGCAATAGATACAATAAACAAGGTAACGGATATCGGCTTCTGGTACGTAGAGTACAGCGAAGACGGAAAGCCAAACAATGTTTACTGGAGCGATATGTTCCGCAGGCAGCTGGGCTTCGAGGACGAGCAGGATTTTCCAAATACGATGGAAGCCTGGACTGATATCATCTACGCCTCAGACCGGGAAAGGGTAATGACAGCCTATAATGACTGTCTGACCGGCGGCTCCGACTACAATGAGACCTATCTCATGCGGAAGAAGACCGGCGAATACCGTATGTTCCGCGACAAGGCGAAGATGTATTTTGACAAAGACGGTCATCCTCTGATAATGATTGGTACCTGCACAGATGTCCATGACCGGGCAGAGGCAGCAGAGATAAGTGCCCATCAGCTGGAGATGATGACCGACAATATAAAAGGCGGTCTGGTAGTAAAGATGCTGACGAAGGGACTGCCATACAAGTATATCAGCAGCGGCTTTGCCAAAATCCTCGGCTACACGGCTGACGAGCTGATGGTACAGTGCGGCCGGTCATTCCTCATCAATGTTTACCCCGCTGACCGTCAGCTGGTCTCTGAGACAGTGGTCGATGAGCTGGAAAAGAATGGCGCCTGCCATCAGGATTTCCGCCTCGTCCGTCGGGATGGCTCCGTCATCTGGGTATCCGACTACAGCAAGATAGTCACCGATAATAATGGTGAGAAAATGGTCTACTGTATGCTGCGGGATATCACCGATGAGACGAAGAAAAATCTCGAAGCACAGGTAAAGCGTGACCTCTACTACGCCGCTCTCACGGCTGAGTCCCATTTCAATTTTGAGCTGGATGTAGATGACGGATACATCCGAGAAGAAATAGTGGATAAGAGCGGTCATGGTTTTCTAAGGCTGTCAGGGCTGAGTATTCCGGCAAAGTATGACGACCTCGGGGAAAATTTCATAAAAAAATTCCATGTAGAATTCTATTCGCCTGAGGACAGAATGTCTTTTTCCTGTGCCGGAATCCGTGAGCTATATGCCACCGGAAAAAACTGTCACAATTTTGAATTTCATATCGGCGTCAGCGATACATTCATCGGCGGCATAATCATGACCGGTATCAATCCAAACAACGGTCATCTCATGGCCAGTGTCGTCGGCACCGATATTTCCCGTCGCCGCCGGGGCGAGCTGCGTCAGCAGACGGCTCTGCGGATAGCGCTGACGACAGCTGAGAAAGCCAGCCGGGCGAAGTCAAACTTCCTCACCAACATGAGCCATGATATCCGGACGCCTATGAATGCCATCATCGGCTTTACCTCTCTGGCAGCCGCTCATATCGACGACCGGGAGAAGGTAGAGGACTATCTCGAAAAGATAAAGACCAGCTCCACTCATCTGCTTGCCCTCATCAATGACGTTCTGGATATGAGCCATATCGAAAGCGGCAAGCTCATCATCGAGTCGCAGGAGGTCAGACTCACCGATCTCGTCCGGGAGCTGGGAGATATCGTCCAGTCCGATGTACGGAATAAGAAGCTGCAGATGTTCCTTGACATCTACAATGTAAAGGATGATTTCGTCCTCTGTGACCGGCTGCGCCTCAGTCAGATACTGATGAACTGTATCGGCAACGCTATCAAGTTCACTCCGCACATGGGAACGATACGGATAGGCCTCACCCAGCGCCCCTGCAGCAAAGAGGGCTTCGGTGCGTATGAATTCATCGTCCGGGATACCGGCATCGGTATGTCGCCGGAGTTTTTGGAGCACATCTTTGAGCCATTCGAGCGGGAGCGGACCTCTACCGTCAGCGGTATCATGGGTACCGGTCTGGGCATGGCTATCACGAAGAATATCGTGGAAATGATGGACGGCACCGTCAAGGTCAACAGCACGCAGGGGAAGGGTACAGAGTTCACCTTCACCTTCGAGTTCCCCATCGTGGAGACAAGAGCGCTGCCGGAGACTGCTCAGCAGGAGACTCTGAGCATATCAGGGCTGAAGATACTGCTGGTCGAGGACAATGAGCTGAATCGCGAAATAGCCGAGACCATCCTGCGGGAGGCCGGGGCAAAGGTCGATACGGCTGAGGACGGCTCTGTAGCCGTGAAAAAGATGAGAATGGCGGAGTATGGCCGCTATGACCTCATCCTCATGGATATCCAGATGCCGGTGATGAACGGATACGATGCAGCCAAAGCTATCAGGGCAGCCGGCGGAGCCGGAGCGGATATACCCATCATCGCCCTGACTGCCAATGCCTTCGACGAGGACAAGAAGCAGGCTATCGCGGCAGGGATGAATGACCACATCGCCAAGCCGATAGATTTAGCCAATGCCATGAGAACTATAAATAAAGTCATAAAAGAGAGATAAAAAATGTGCGCTGTTCCCGATGAGTCGGTTAAAACAGCGCACTTTTCATGTGAAAAATGATTGATATTTGCAAATTAAAATATTCACATTAATGTAATTATTTGATACAATTGTCGTTAAGAACTGATACAACAGGAGTAAGGGAATGGCAAAAATCTTTATCACCGACGACTCGCCCTTTATCCGGGACCTTATCTCCGCACTGATAGAGGAAACGGGTCACAGCTTTGAGACAGCTGCCTCCGGCGAGGAGCTGCTGCGTCGATACAATGAAGTAAAGCCGGACATCGTCATCCTTGATATCGTCATGATTGGGATGAATGGCCTTGACACACTGGACAGGCTCATAGAGCTGGACAGCAGCGTGAAGGTGCTCATCTGCTCCGCCTTTGCAACACAGGTAGATATAGTAAAAGAGGCATTGGCCAGAGGTGCCTATGCCGTACTGCCGAAGCCGATATCTCTCCAGGAGCTGAAGGAGAAGATAGAGGAAGGCCTGAAAAAATAGATAGATAGAGAAATATTACACAGGACAATAAAATGAGGATGTGATTGAAATGCGGCGCATATTTCGAGCAATGCTTATAATTATAGCAGCGGCATTTCTTCTCGTTCCTGCCATAGCTGGTGCGCAGGAGCAGCCGATGAAGGTTCGTGTGGGCTTTGCCCAGTTCAGCGGCTTCTCATACACTGACAAGATGGGGGAACGACACGGCTACGGGTACGACTTCCTTCGGATGGCGGCCCCCTATGCCAATCTAAAGTATGAGTACGTATCAGGTAAATCATATACTGAGCTGATGGAGATGCTGGAGCGAGGCGAGATAGAGCTGCTGGCTCCTATGCACAAGACATCGGACAGAAGGGGAAGGTTTCTTTTCTCTCACAGCAACATAGGCTCCAGTGGTATCGTCATTACTACGACCGACAACAGTGTAAAATACTCTGCCGGTCGGCCGACTACCTTCAACGGCATTACTCTGGGTACGCTGGGGAGCAACAGTCTGGAGCGGGTGATAGCCTCGCTGGCTCAGCGGGAAGGCTTCTCCTACAGTATAAAGATCTACGAGTCTGAGGACAAGCTATACAAAGCTCTCTGGACCGGCGAAGTAGATGGACTGGCTACCCGAGATCTCCGTCCCATCACAGATGGAGAGATGATACTGTACCGATTCGATGATGACCCTGTCTATATCGCAGGCAGCAGAGGCAATAGGCAACTGATGGAGCGCATCGATCGGGCCATCAGCCGAATGGATATCGATAATCCCAAGTGGCGAGAGGATCTGTACTATCGTCACTACGCTGCTTCCGGCGGTAAGATAGAAATCGGCCTCAGCATGGAGGAGCGGGTCTACATGTCCCGGGAGAGGAACACCAGCCCGCTGAAGATACTGCTGAACCCGGATACGAAGCCTTATTCATTCATTGAAGAAGGAAAGCGTCAGGGAATATTCTTCGACATATTTCAGGATGCTGCCGCCAAGTATGCCCTGAAGTACGAGGTAATGAAGGTAAAGGATACCGAGGAGTTCCTGAACCTGTGCCGTCAGGGTGCGGCAGATATCATCGTGGATTTCCCCGGCTCCAGCTATGCGGCAGAGCAGAGCGGCTACAATACCACCGAGCCATACTTCAAAGGTATGATGGCGGTAGTCTATCGTCAGAATGCCAAGAACATCAATACCATAGCCGTGAAGAAAGGCGCAAGGGAAATGGCTGTCGGCTATGGCAAGCTGTTCGAGGATAAAAAAATAATCGAATACAGCACGCTGGACGAGTGCATAGAGGCGGTAAAGAGCGGAAAAGCCGACGCCACCTATATGTTTACCTACAGTGCTGCCTATTATGTTTCTACAGACTACACCAAAAGCATAAGCTATGAGCCGGTACTGGGAACGATGACCGATTTCCGCATGGCCATCAGGAACGATGCCGACCCGGCATTGTTCTCTCTGATGAACAAGTACGCTATCAGCGTAACGGATACTACCATCATCGGACTGGTGAACCGCTATCGCGTCAATGATGAAGAACACTTTATCCTGTATATCTATCAGAACCCTATCAAGTTTTCTCTCTTCGTCTTGGTAGCTACTGTGCTGATAGCGGCGGCAGCGATAAGCTATATCAACCAGAAGCGGGAAAAGAGCCAGCGCATGAAGCTGGAGGAAGCCTATAGAGAGGCGCGGGAGGCATCAGAAGAGGCAACCCGTGCCAACAAGGCGAAATCGGAATTCTTGGCAAACATGAGCCATGATATCCGTACCCCCATGAATGCAATAGTGGGCATGACCCGCATCGCTATGAAAAATCTGGACGACCGGCAGCGGGTAGAGGACTGTCTGACGAAGATAGATATTTCCTCCGGCCATCTCCTGTCCCTCATCAACGATGTGCTGGATATGAGCAAGCTGGAGACCGGCTCCATAATCATTCCCTCTGAGTCGGTTGACCTTGATGAGGTGCTGGATGACTGCCTGACCATGATAACACCTCAGGCTCGGGAGATGAATGTACGCATCATCGCCAATGATGACCAGCGGCCGGAGCATCACTATGTTCTTTCCAGCGCACTGCACCTGAAGCAGATATTTATCAATCTGGCCTCCAACGGCGTGAAGTACAACCGTCACGGAGGAACGCTGGAATTCTTCTATCGGGAAACCGTGCTGGACGAAGATACGGTGGAGTTCCTCTTCTGTGTCAGGGATACCGGCGTAGGCATGACGAAGGAATTCATGCAGAATATGTTCAAGCCCTTTTCTCAGGAAGAGGCCGGCAGCCGGACGAACTATCGAGGGACCGGTCTCGGTCTGTCCATCGTGAAGATAATCGTCGACAACATGGGCGGTACCATAGCCGTAGACAGTACAAAGGATGTAGGCAGTACCTTCAAGGTATCACTGCCTCTAAAAATAGACAGGGAGAAAGAGAGAATGGCAAAACAGGAAGAGGAGCTGGCCAAAATAAAGGTGGATATCTCCGGCCTCAGAGTCCTGCTGGTAGAGGACAACGAGCTGAACCGGGAGATAACCCGCTATATTCTCGAGGACGAAGAGGCTGTGGTCGATGAGGCCGAGGATGGCAGCATCGCCGTGGAAAAGCTGAAGGATGGAAATGAGTACGATGTCATCCTGATGGATATTATGATGCCGGTGATGGATGGCTATCAGGCAACCGCAGCTATCCGCGAGTCCGAGGGTGCGGCCTATCAGAATATTCCCATCATCGCCATGACGGCCAATGCCTTCGCCGAGGATGCCAGACGATGCATCGAGGCCGGGATGAATGCTCATATCCCGAAGCCGGTGGAGCCTGAGAAGCTGACTCAGACTATCAGGCGAGTCATTGATGAAGTGAAAGGGTAAGTAATGAAAGTCCGGATGAATATATTTCATCCGGACTTTTTTATAACCGTCAATGGCTTCCCTGTAAGTGCTTATAAACACCCAAAGGAGAAGGTATTTAGGCTCCCCTCTAGGGGAGCTGTCAGCGAAGCTGACTGAGGGGTGATCAGACAAGCCACTATCTTTATTCTACCCCTCCGGCACTTCGTGCCACCTCCCCTAGAGGG